>JAICJC010000036.1 GCA_025928655.1 Thermoleophilia bacterium
CGTGCACTACCTCGACCACCAGAAGGAGGTCGTCACCCGCCGCACCAAGTTCGAGCTCGACCGGGCCGAGCGGCGGGCGCACGTGCTCGAGGGCTACCTGATCGCGCTCGACAACCTCGACGCGGTGATCGCCCTCATCCGGGCCGCCGACGACGCCGAGACGGCCCGGGGCGAGCTGATGGAGCGGTTCTCCCTGACCGAGATCCAGGCCCAGGCGATCCTCGACATGCGTCTGCGGGCGCTGACCGGGCTCGAGCGCAAGCGGATCCAGGGCGAGCACGCCGATCTGATGGAGCGGATCGCGGAGCTGCGCGGCATCCTGGCCGACGAGGCCCGGTTGATGGGCGTCATCCGCGAGGAGCTCGAGGAGGTGCGCGAGCAGTTCCGCGACGACCGCCGCACCGAGATCCTGCCGGCCGAGGGCGAGATCGACCTCGAGCAGCTGATCGCCGAGGAGGACATGGTCATCTCGATCACCCGCTCGGGCTACATCAAGCGGCTGGCGCTCACGGCCTACCGCGTGCAGGGCCGCGGCGGCATCGGCGTGATAGGCATGGACACCAAGGAGGACGACTACATCGAGCACCTGTTCGTCGCCTCCACGCACGACTACCTGCTGTTCTTCACGACCGTCGGCAAGGTCTACCGGGTGAAGGTGCACGAGCTGCCGACCGGCAACCGGCAGTCGAAGGGGCGCGCGCTCGTGAACGTGCTCCCGCTGCGCCAGGACGAGAAGGTGCGGGCCGTGATCGAGACACGTGACTACGGCGAGGGCCGCTACCTGCTCTTCGGGACGCGCAACGGCGTCGTGAAGAAGACCGAGTTCAAGGCCTACGACACCGTGCTGCGGGCCGACGGGATCATCGCGCTCAAGGTGCGCGAGGGCGATGAGCTGATCGGCGTGCGCCTGACGGACGGCGACGACGACGTCCTGATGGTCTCGCGCAACGGCCAGGCGGTGCGCTATTCCGAGAAGGACGTGCGGCCGATGGGCCGCGACGCGACCGGCGTCGCGGGGATGAAGCTGCGCAAGGGCGACGAGGTGATCGCGGTCGAGATCGCCCGCGACGACCAGGACCTGCTCGTCGTGACCGAGAACGGGTTCGGCAAGCGCACCCGCATCGAGGAGTACCCGACCAAGGGCCGCGGCACGATGGGCGTCCTCACGATCCGCTACACGGAGGCGCGCGGCCGCCTGGCCGGGGCGATGATCGTCCGCGACGGCTACGAGGTGATGCTGATCAGCCGCGACGGCACGATCATCCGCACCGCGGTGGAGGGCATCTCGCGGATGGGCCGGCCCACCCAGGGCGTCCGCCTGATGAACCTGCGCGGCGACGACAGGGTCGGCAGCATCGCCCGCGTGACCGAGCCGCAGGCGCCGGACGACCCGCAGACCGAACTCGACGTCGAGAACGGCGACGTACCGGGCGACGCGGCCGGCGAGCCGCCGAGCGCCGACGGCGCGGCCCCGGCCGAGGAGTAGGGGACGGTCCCCGCACGGGGACGGTCCCCGTGGCTCACTGTCCCCCGGTGGTCTCCTGGCGCAGCTCGCGGGCGGCCACGTCGGGGTCGACGATGTTGACCCAGATGCCCGCGCCGAGCTCGACCGAGGCGGGGACGGCCAGCCGCGGCCAGATCTCGACGTGCCAGTGGAACGGCTCGTCCGGCGCGAGCGGCGCCGCGTGCAGGACGGCGTTCCAGGCCAGACCCTCGCTGAGCACCGCGCGCAGGCTCCGCGCCGCGTGCAGGAGCGCGTCGGCCAGGGCGGCGGCGTCGGCCGGCTCGCCGTCGTGCGCCTCGGGCACGATCCACAGCTCGTAGGCGAACCGGCCCCAGGACGGGGTGAAGGTGCGCAGACCGTCCGCCCGGCGGATCGTGCCCGCCGCCTCGCCCGCGAGCGCGGCGCACAGGGCGCACGCGCCCGCGAACGCCGGCAGCTCGGCGGCGACCGCGGGCGGCACGTGGTCGAACGGCACGAGCTGGGAGTGGGAGTGGTCGAGCGATGCCCCCGCCGCCGGCCCCTCGTTGACCGCCGCCAGCAGGTAGGCGGTGCCGGACGCGCGGTGGTGCGCGCGCCGCTGCTCCCAGGCGGCCAGCGCCGCGCGGGCCACGTCGTCGGGCAGCTCGGCGAAGGCGGTCACGTGCGCCGGGCCGTGGATCACCACCTCCTGTCCGGGGAGGGCCGGGAACTTGTTCGGCACGACCCGTGCCGTCCAGCCGGGCATGTCCGGCTCGTCCCGCTCTCGCCCGAGGGCCAGCACCTCGGGCGGCGTCATCCCCTCGTGACCCTCGCAGAACGGGCACTGCGCGGCGTCGGCGATCCGGGTCGTGCGCCCGAGCGCGCCCGGCCGGGCCGACCGGCCCGGGGCGACGACGACCGGCACCCCCGTGAGGGGGCTGCGGCGCAGGTCGAGGGCTATTCGGCCTCTCCCCCGGGCCGGAGCGCCCGCAGCAGGTCGAGCGGGACCGGCAGAACGGTGGACGTGTTGTTGGTGCCCGAGATCTCGAGCAGCGTCTGCAGGTAGCGCAGCTGGAGGGCAATCGGGTGCTCGGCGATCACGGCCGCTGCGTCGGCCAGCTTGGACGAGGCCTGGAACTCGCCCTCGGCGGCGATCACCTTCGCCCGCCGCTCGCGCTCCGCCTCGGCCTGGCGCGCCATCGCCCGCTGCATGCCGGACGGGATCTCGACGTCCTTCACCTCGACCACGCTCACCTTGATACCCCAGGGCGCGGTCTGCTCGTCGATGATCTGCTGCAGGATCTGGTTGATCTTGTCGCGCTCGGACAGGAGCTCGTCCAGCGTGTGCTGGCCGAGCACGCTGCGCAGCGTGGTCTGCGAGATCTGCGACGTCGCCAGGCCGAAGTCGGCCACCTCGACGATCGCCGCCGTGGGGTCGACGACGCGGAAGTACGCGACCGCGTTCACGCGCACCGGGACGTTGTCGCGGGTAATGACCTCCTGCGGCGGCACGACCAGCGTGATCGTCCGCAGCTCGACCTGCACCATCCGGTCGATGATGGGGATGAGCAGGAAGAGGCCCGGGCCCTTCGGCGCGCCCAGCAGGCGGCCGAGCCGGAAGACGACGCCGCGCTGGTACTCGCGCAGCACGCGGACCGAGCTCGCCAGCAGGGCGATCGCGAAGGCGACGAGCACCGCCACGACGATGATCGGGGCGAGCGAGGTGGCGAGCAGTGTCACGTGGGGGCTCCTTCGGTGGTGGGCGCGGGCGCCGGCGTCACCCGCAGGGTAAGCCCTTCGACGCCCTCGACGACGACCTCGCGTCCGGGGCCGACGTCCTCGCCCTCGGCCGCCTCGGCCTGCCACAGCTCGCCGTGCAGGTACACCTGCCCGCGCGGCTGCAGCCGGGTGCGGACGACAGCCGTGCGTCCGACGAGGGTGAGAGAGCCGCCGCCCGCGGTCACCGGCCGGTGGCGGGCCTGGACGACCTTGGTGGCGACGAAGGCGAGCAGCACCCCGGCGACGACGCTCATGCCGACCACGAGGGACGGGTCCACGCCCTCACCGGGCGTGCGGAAGAGCAGGAGGCCGCCGGCCGCGATCGCGATGACCCCGGAGAGCCCCATCAGGCCGTGCGCCGACACCCACGCCTCCAGGCCGAGCAGCACGACCCCGAAGACCATCAGGAGCACACCGGCGAGGTTGATCGGGACGATCGAGAACCCGAACAGGGCCAGGATCAGCGCCACGCCGCCCAGCGTCCCGGGCAGGATCACCCCAGGGTGGAACACCTCGTAGCCGATGCCGACGATGCCCCCCAGGAAGAGCAGGTAGAGCAGGTTCGGGTCGATCAGGATGTTCAGGAGGACGAGTGTCCAGGGCATCCCGATCCGCTCGATGCGGGCGTCCGCGGTGTGAAGCACGATCCGCTTCTGCGTGTAGGACGTCGTCGTTCCGTCGAGCTGGTCGAGCAGCACGGGCAGGCTGCGGGCGACGTGCTCGATCAGGTTTCGGTGGAGCGCCTGGGAGGCGGTGTACTCGTTCGCGTTGGTGACGATCAGCCGCGCGAGCCGGGTGTTGCGATGGTGGGAGGCGGCGAGGCCGGTGATCTGGGCGACGGAGTCGTGCAGCACCTTGCGGCGCAGGTCGGAGCCCAGGTTCTGGCCCGACGAGTCGATCGGGGTGGCGGCGCCGATGTGCGTCGTCGGCGCCATCGCGGCCACGTCGGAGCCCATCGTGATGACGGCGCCCGCCGAGGCCGCCCGCGCCCCCTCCGGGGCGACGTACACGATCACCGGCACCTTCGCGTGCAGCTCGGCCTGGATGATGTCGTTCATCGAGTCCGAGTCGCCGCCCGGGGTGTCCATCAGGATCACCAGGGCGGCCGCGCCGTCGCCCTCCGCGCGCGAGATCGAGTCCTTGACGAAGCTCGCGGAGACGGGGTTGATCTCGGTGTCGAGGCGCATCGCCAGCACGAGCGGCCGCCCGCCCGCCGCCTTCACCGGGCCGGACGTGGCTCCGGCGAAGAGCGCGAGGGCCGCCACCGCCGCGATCAGGATCCTTCCTGGCACTCGGCCTCCGCCTCGACTGCATGGTACTCGCGGGCGTCCTCGCACACGAGAACCGCGGTCACCTCCGCCGAGGTGTGCGCGCGCCCGTCGACCACCAGCCGGCCGTGCTCGTCCACGCCGGTGCAGAGGCCCGTCGCCCCGCCGGCCAGCTCGACCCGCCGGCCGCGCAGCTCGTCCCGCTCCAGGCCCGCGAACCCGTACCGCTCGAACCCCGCGTAGCGGGCCTCGATCGAGGCGACGATGTCGGCCAGGAGCTGCGCCCGGTCGACGGGCGCGGCGCGCAGGATCCGGAGTGACGTCCCCGGCACCCGCGCGCCCGGCGGCAGCTCCTCGGGTGCGTGGTTCGCGTTCACGCCCACCCCGACCACCAGCCGCCCCTCGCGCAGCTCGGCCAGCACCCCCGCCAGCTTGCGGCCGGCGACGACGACGTCGTTCGGCCAGCGCACCTGCGCGTCGGGCCAGCACGCCTCGCAGACCGCCTCCGCCACGACGAGGCCGAACGGGGGCAGCTGCTGCGGCGGCGTGCTCGGCTCCAGGGCGAGCGAGAAGAGCACGCCCGCGCCCCACGGGCTGATCCACGCGCGGCCCATCCGGCCGCGCCCGGCGGTCTGCTGCTCGCACGAGGCCACGGCCCCCTCGCCCAGTCCCCGCACGAGCTCCTGGGTGCTCGGGCAGCTCGGGCGATAGATGTACGGATGGCCGAACCGGCCCCGGAACAGCGGCGAGACGGCCTCGGGCCGGAGCGAGTCCTCCACGTCATCACTAGAATACTGCGCCTCATGTTCCCGCAACCCAAACGCGCGGAAGCGCGTCTGAAGGTCCGTGATCGGGTACGTGACCGGCCGGCATACGAATCTCTCTCCGACCTGGTGCTCGCGGTGCGCGCCAAGGACGGCGACGGGCGCGCGCTCGAGGCGCTCGTCGAGCGGCATGCGCCGGGCGTTCGCCGGCTGACCGCGTACCTGCTCTCGGACACCCAGGATGCGGAGGACGCCGCCCAGGAGGCGCTGGCCAAGCTGTGCACGCGGATCGGACAGTTCAGGGGGGAGGCCAGGTTCCAGACGTGGCTGCACAGCCTCGTGGCGAACACGTGCCGCGATCTGGCCGTGCGCCAGCGCCGCCGCCGGCACCAGCCGCTCGAAGCCGTGCCGGAGGCGTCGGCGGCGGAGGTGCCCGAGGACGTCGCGGTGCAGCGCGAGCAGCGGGCCGAGCTGCGCGCCTGCATGGCGACCCTCTCGGACGTCCAGCGGCGCGTGCTCGTGATGAAGGACGTGCTGTCGCTCTCGTACGAGCAGATCGCCGAGGCCATGGAGATGCCGGTGGGGACGGTCAAGTGCCACGCCCACCGCGGCCGCCTGCGCATGCGCGACGCCCTGGCGCCGGGCCTCGTGGCGGCCGGTCAGTGACGCCGCCGCTCGATCGCGACGGCATCCGCGCGATCATCCCCCACCGCGAGCCGTTCCTGCTCGTCGACGAGGTCACCGAGCTCGAGCCGGGCGTCCGCGCCGCCGGCCGCTATCTCGTCAAGCCCGACGACTGGTACCTGGCCGGCCACTTCCCCGGCAACCCGATCATGCCCGGCGTGCTCCAGGTCGAGGCGCTGGCCCAGCTCGGGGCCGTGTGCGGCCTCGCCCATCCCGACTTCGCCGGCAGGCTGGCCCTGTTCGCGGGGATCGACGACGTGCGCTTCAAGCGCATCGTGCGGCCCGGCGACGTGCTCGACCTCGAGTGCCGCATCACCCGGTTGCGGGGCCCGATCGGCAAGGCCGACGCGACCGCCCACGTCGGCGGCGAGCTGGCCTGCCGGGCGGGGATCACGTTCGCGCTCACGACCGTCGAGGCGGGCGCGTGATCACGGCCTGCCGCCGCGGGGTCGAGATGCTCGGGATCGGGTCGTATGCGCCCGAGCGGGTGATGACGAACGACGAGCTCGCAGCCCGCATCGACACGAGCGACGAGTGGATCGCGAGCCGCACCGGCATCCGCGAGCGCCGGATCGCGTCGGACGCGGAGTCGGCCGCCGACCTCGGCACGGCCGCGGCCGCGCGGGCGATCGAGATGGCGGGCGTCGACGCCTCGGAGCTGGGGCTGATCGTGGTCGCCACCGCCAGCCCGGACTACTACTTCCCCGCCACCGCGGCCCTGATCGGCGAGCGCCTGGGCGCGGCCGGCGTGCCCGGCTACGACCTGTCGGCGGCCTGCACCGGCTTCGTGTTCGCACTCGCCCAGGCATACGGCCAGGTCGCCTCGGGCCTCACCGACACCGCGCTGGTGGTCGGGTGCGAGGTGTTCTCGCGCCTGCTCGACTGGGACGACCGCTCCACGTGCGTCCTCTTCGGCGACGGCGCGGGCGCCGTGGTGCTGCGCGGCAACGGGTCGAAGGGCGGCCTGCTCGGCTTCGAGCTGGGCTCGAACGGCCAGGGCGGCGACCTGCTCAAGGTGGCCGCCGCCGGGCACTCGCGGGCGCCGGCGGTCGGACCCTACGTCACGATGGACGGCCCGCAGGTGTACAAGTTCGCGACCACCGTCAGCGTGGAGTCGGCCGCCCGCGTCCTCGACGCGATCGGCCTGACGGTGGACGACGTCGATGTCTTCGTCCCCCACCAGGCCAACCTGCGGATCATCGAGCACGCCGCCCGCCGGCTCGGCATCCCGGCCGAGAAGGTGGTCGCGAACGTCGACCGGTACGGCAACACGTCGGCGGCATCGATCCCGATCTGCCTCGACGAGGCATACCGTACCGGGCGGATCGAGCCCGGCGACGTCGTGCTGATGGTCGGGTTCGGCGGCGGCCTCTCGTGGGGCTCGTGCGTGATGGAATGGACAATCCCTCTCAAGGAGCGAGGATGAGCAAGGTTGCGTTCTGTTTCCCGGGGCAGGGAAGCCAGCGCGTGGGCATGGGGCGCGATCTCGTGGCGCAGTTCCCCGAGGCCGCCGCGGTGTTCGACGAGGCGTCCGACGCGCTCGACTTCGATCTCCGCCGGGTGTGCTTCGAGGGCCCGATCGAGGAGCTGTCCCAGACCGAGGTGACGCAGCCCGCGCTGGTCGCATCGTCGCTGGCCGCGCTGCGGGCGATCCAGGAGCGCCTCGGGATCAAGCCCGACGTGGTCGTCGGCCACAGCGTCGGCGAGTACGCGGCCATCGTGGCCGCCGAAAGCGTCGACGTCGGCGTCGTGACCCGGCTCGTGCGCGAGCGCGGCCTGGCGATGGCGGCCTCCAAGGCGCGCGGCGCGATGGCGGCCGTGCTGGGTCTGGACGACGCTGAGGTCGAGCGCCTGTGCGCCGAGACGGGCGACGTGTGGCCGGCGAACTACAACTGCCCGGGCCAGCTCGTGATCTCCGGGCGGGAGGCCGGCGTCGCCGGCGTGGGCGAGAAGGCCCGCGAGCTGGGCGCGAAGGTCGTGCGCCTGCGCGTCTCCGGCGCGTTCCACAGCCCGCTCGTGGAGGACGCGGCCCACCGGCTCGAGCCGGCGCTGCGGGCCGCGAACTTCGGCGAGCTGCGCACCCGCTTCATGTCAACCGTGTCCAGCAAGCTCGAGACCGTCGACCGCGTGCCCGGCCTGCTCGTCGAGCAGATGACCGCGCCCGTGCGCTTCACCCAGTCCGTGCAGGGCCTCGTCTCGGACGGCGTGCGCACGTTCGTCGAGGTCGGCCCGGGCGGGGTGCTCGCGGGCCTCGTCAAGCGGATCGACAGGTCGGTCACCGCGGTCTCGGTCGGGTCGCCGGAGGATCTGAAGGCGGCGGAGGCGAGCCTTGCCCGATCGTGAGCTTCGGGGGCGGATCGCGCTGGTGACGGGCGGCTCGCGCGGGATCGGCGCTGCCGTCGCGCGCGAGCTGGGTGACGCCGGCGCCGAGGTGGTCGTGAACAACGTGAGCTCCGCCGGCGCCGCCGAGGCCGTCTGCCAGGAGATCCGGGACGCGGGCGGGAGCGCGCGCGCCGCCGCCGGCGACATCTCCACGCCCGAGGGCGCGGCGGCGCTCGTGAACGAGGTCGAGTCGGACGTCGGGCCCATCGCGATCCTCGTCTGCAACGCCGGCATCACCCGCGACAACCTGATCATGAAGCTCTCGGACGAGGACTGGCGCGCGGTCGTCGACACGAACCTGGGCGGCGCCTTCTTCACCTGCCGGGCGGTCGCCCGGCCGATGCTTCGGCGGCGGGCCGGCGCCATCGTGACGATGAGCTCGATCGTCGGCGTGCACGGCAACGCCGGGCAGACGAACTACGCCGCGTCGAAGGCCGGCCTGATCGGGCTCACGAAGGCGCTCGCGAAGGAGCTCGGCGGGCGCGGGATCCGCGTGAACGCGGTCGCGCCCGGCTACATCTCGACCGAGCTGACGGACGCGCTGCCCGAGGCCGCGCGCGAGGCGATCCTCGCGGGGACGCCGCTCGGCCGGCTGGGCGACCCCGGCGACGTCGCCCGCGCGGTCCGCTTTCTCGTGTCGGACGCGGCCGCCTTCGTCACAGGGGACGTCCTGGCAGTGGACGGAGGGCTGGGGATATGAGCACGAACGGCAGGCGGCGGGTCGTGATATCCGGCATGGGCGCGGTCACGCCGAACGGGCACACCATTGCCGAAACCTGGGCGAACATCCGGGCCGGCCGCTCGGGCATCGCCCACGTCGAGGGCTTCGACATGCCCGAGGGCACGGTGAACATCGCCGGCCAGGTGAAGAACTTCGACCCGACCGAGTACCTGGACAAGCGGACGGTGCGCAAGACCGACCGCTTCGCCCACCTCGCGGTCGCGGCGGCGTCGCAGGCGGTCGCCGACGCCGACCTCGACATCGCCGCGGACGCCGCCCGCATCGGCTGCTCGATGGGCACGGGCATCGGCGGCCTGCGGACGCAGGAGGTCGCGCACGCCAAGCTGTTCGAGGCGGGCCCCGACCGGCTGAACCCGTTCTGGGTGACGGCGCTGATCGCGAACATGGGCGCCGCGGAGGTGTCGATGGCGCTCGGCACGCGCGGCCCGCTCACGACGGAGTGCACCGCCTGCGCCGCCTCCGGCATGTCGCTCGGCAACGCGACCATGTACATCCGCGCCGGGATGGCCGACGTCATGCTGGCGGGCGGCGTCGAGGCGCCGATCGCGCCCCTGGCCCTGGGAGGGTTCGGCACGATGCGCGCGCTCTCCCGGCGGCTCGACGACCCCGAGGGCGCGAGCCGACCCTTCGACGCCGGCCGCGACGGCTTCATCCTGTCCGAGGGCTCCGCGGTGCTCATCCTGGAGGAGCTCGAGCGGGCCCGGGCGCGCGGGGCGCGCATCTACGCCGAGATCCTCGGCTACGGCATGTCCAGCGACGCCCACCACGTGACGGAGCCCGATCCCGTGGGCACGAACCCCGCCCGGGCGATGACCATGGCGATGCAGGACGCGGGCGTCACGCCGGCCGACATCGGCTACGTGAACGCGCACGGCACCTCGACGCCGGCCGGGGATGCCGCCGAGACGCGGGCGCTCAAGATCGCCCTAGGCGACGAGGAGGCGGCCCGGATCCCGATCTCCTCGACCAAGAGCGAGACCGGGCACCTGCTCGGTGCGACGGGGGCCGTCGAGGTGGCGGTGACGACGCTCGCCATGCGCGACGGGTTCCTGCCGCCGACCATCAATCTCACCGACCCCGACCCCGAGTGCGACCTGGACTACATCCCGAACGTGGGCCGTGAGGCCGACGTGAAGGTGGCGGTGTCGAACTCGTTCGGGTTCGGCGGGCACAATGCGGTGCTCGTGGTCCGCCGGTGGGACGACGGGGACTGAACGGGGCACCTGGGGAAAAGGGCCGTGGCGCAGAACATCAACGTCGACATCAGCCGCACCGACGAGCCGAACGGGAAGGGCGAGCCCGCCCACCGCACGCGCAACACCTGCCCGACCTGCGCGTCGCACTACCGCGAGGACGAGATGGTGCGCAACCTGCGCGTCTGCACGAACTGCGGCCACCACTTCCCCGTGACCGCCCGGGAGCGGATCCTGCAGCTCGTCGACGACGGGTCGTTCGCCGAGATCGCCGCCGGCCTGCACTCCTCCGACCCGCTCGGGTTCACCGACTCCAGGCCGTACCCGGAGCGGGTCGATGCCGCCATGCGCTCGACCGGCCTGCGCGACGCGGCCGTCGTGGGCGCCGCCGCGATCGGCGGGACGCCGGTGGCGCTCGCGGTGATGGACTTCTCCTTCCTGGGCGGCTCGATGGGCTCGGTGGTGGGCGAGAAGTTCGCCCGCGCCGCCGACCTCGCCCTCGAACGGCGCCTGCCGCTCGTGTCCGTCGCGGCCTCGGGGGGCGCGCGGATGCAGGAGGGCGTGCTCGCGCTGATGCAGATGGCGAAGACCGTGGCCTCGGTCGACGAGATGCAGGAGGCCGGCCGGCCCTTCATCTCGGTGCTCGTCCACCCGACCACGGGCGGCGTCGCGGCCAGCTTCGCCGCGCTCGGCGACGTCGTCATCGCCGAGCCGGGCGCGCTGCTCTCGTTCTCGGGGCCCCGCGTGGTGAAGCAGACGACCGGCGAGAGCCTGCCGGACGATTTCGGCCTGTCCGAGTCGAACTTCCGCCACGGGCACGTCGACCTGATCGTGCCCCGGCCCGAGCTGCGCGACATGGTCGCGCGCGTCGCCGCCATCCTGGCCGGCGGGACGCCGTACCGGCCCCCCTCGCTCGTCGGCGAGATCGACCCGGTCGGCGCGATCGGCCGGGCGCTGGCCGGTGCGCGCCGGCGCGTGACCGGCGTGAGGCCGTTCCGCAACGGAGGGCCCCATGTCGACGACTGAGCGGGAGCGGTTCGGGTTCTTCCGCCGCCGCGGCGGGGAGCGCGACGCCTGGCACGCGGTGCAGCTCGCCCGGCACCAGGACCGGCCCTACACGCTGGACTACCTGGAGCGGATCTGCGACGACTTCATCGAGCTTCACGGCGACCGGGCCGAGGGCGACGACCCGGCTGTCGTCGCGGGCGTCGGCTCCTTCCGGGGCCAGTCGGTCGCGTTCGTCGGCCACCAGAAGGGCCGTGACCTCAAGCAGCGCACGTATCGCAACTTCGGCATGCCGAGCCCGGAGGGCTACCGCAAGGCGATGCGCGTCTTCAGCCTCGCGGGCCGGCTCGGGTTCCCCATCGTGACGCTGATCGACACGCCGGGCGCGGCTCCGGGCGTGGGAGCCGAGCAGCGTGGCCAGTCCGGCGCGATCGCCCGGGCCCAGCTCACGCTCATGCGCGTGCCGGTGCCGGTGATCTCGTGCGTGATCGGCGAGGGATCGTCCGGCGGCGCGCTCGCGATCGGCGTCGCCGACCGCGTGCTCATGCAGCAGAACGCCGTGTACACCGTCATCTCCCCCGAGGGCTGCGCGGCCATCCTGTGGAAGGACGCCGGCGAGGCGAAGCGGGCGGCGGCAGCGCTGCGCCCGACCGCGGAGGCCTGCCTCGCCCTCGGCGTCGTCGACCTGATCGTGTCCGAGCCCTCGGGCGGCGCCCACCGCGACCATGCCCGGGCCGCGGAGCTGCTCGGTGACGCGATCCAGCTGGAGCTCGAGGTGATCGCCGCCGTCCCGCCGGCGCAGCGCCGCGCCGGCCGTCGGGCCAAGTTCCGCAGCATGGGCGCGTTCCAGGAGTAGCCGGCCGGTGACCGGCGCCACGGCAACGCGACGCCCGAACCGGTTCGAGACGGCCTCCATCGTGGCCGCCGCCGGCTGCAGCGTGCTTGCCGCCGCGCTCGACCTGGCCTCGGCCCCGAACACGGTGGTCTTCCTGGCCTCCGGGCTCGCGCTGCTCACGCTCGCCTGGATCGTCGGCATGTCCACGGAGCAGCTGGCCGAGAGCAGCGGCCCCAAGATCGGCGGGGTGCTGAACGCGACCTTCGGCAACGCCGCCGAGCTCATCATCACGATCTTCGCCATCCGGGCGGGACAGCTCGAGGTGGCGACGGCCTCGATCACCGGCTCGATCCTCGGCAACACGCTGCTCGTGCTGGGCGCGTCGTTCGTGGTCGGCGGCCTCCGCCACGGCACCCAGACGTTCGACCGGCGGGTGGCGGGGATGAACTCGTCGATGCTGGCGCTCGCCGTCATCGGGCTGGGCCTGCCGACGGCGTTCGCGGCGGCCCGGGGCACGGGCTCCGATGTGCAGACGATCTCGGACGTGACCGCGGCCGTGCTACTCCTGCTCTACGGCCTCAGCCTCGTCTACTACTTCCGCTCCTCGTCGGGCGGCCACCCGCCCACGGGCCTCCCGCACTGGAGCGCCCGGGCCGCGATGGCGGCGCTGCTCGCCTCGACGGCGGCGGTCGCGGTCATCTCCGACGTGTTCGTCGGGACGCTCGACGCGGTGATCGCGGACATCGGCATCTCGGCCGCGTTTCTCGGGCTCGTGATCGTGCCGATCGTCGGCAACATCGCCGAGAACATCGTCGCGCTCAAGATCGCCTACCAGGACCGCATGGACTTCTCGATCCTCGTGTCGCTCGGCTCGTCGCTGCAGGTCGCCCTGGGCGTCGCCCCCGTGCTGGTCTTCGTCTCGCTGCTCACCGCCCACAGCTTCGACCTCGTGTTCCCGACGATCCAGGTCATCGCCCTGGCGGCCGCCGCGACGATCACGGCCCTGATCGCCGCCGACGGCGAGTCGAACTGGCTCGAGGGCGCCCAGCTGGTGGCGGTCTACGCGATCGTCGCGACCTCCTTCTGGTATCTGTGACCCGGTCCGAGCTGCAGCGGTTCGGCGCCGTGCTCGCCGTCTCGGTCATCGCCGTCGTGCTCCACTTCGCGGGCACGAGCGGCCAGATCGTCTTCTTCGTCGCGGCCGTCGCCCTGGCCGCGCTGGCGTGGGCGCTGGCAGAGGCCACCGAGCAGGCAGGGGAGAGCGCGGGGCCGCGCGCGTCCGCGCTCCTGAACGCCACCTTCGGCAACTTGCCCGAGGTCGTCATCGTCGTGCTCGCCATCCGCGCCGGTCTCGACGACATCGCCCGGGCGTCGATCATCGGCTCCGTGATCGGGAACATCATGCTCGTCCTGGGCCTCTCGCTCGTGATCGGCGGCTGGCGCAACGGCGTCCAGTCGTTCACCGAGAAGGTGGCGGCGATCAACTCCTCGATGCTCGCCCTGGGAGTCGCGGGGCTGGGGCTGCCGACGCTCTTCGCCGCGCTCGAGCACGATCCGAACGCCACCGAGCTCCTGTCCCGGTGGACGGGCGGCGCGCTGGTCGTCGTGTACGCCGCCTACCTCTACTACAGCTTCCAGCAGCCCGCCCTGCGCGACCCGGGCGAGCCGGGCGGCGTGCGCTGGTCGCGGGCGCAGGCGCTCGCCCTGCTCACGGCCGCCGCCGTCGGGACGGGCGTCGTCTCCGAGGTGCTGGTCGACTCGATCAAGCCCACGGTCGAGGCGCTCGGCGTCCCGCGCCCCTTCGTCGGGCTCGTGATCGTCCCGTTCGTCGGCAATGTCGCCGAGCACTTCTCGGCCGTCCGCCTGGCCTACCGCAACCGGCTCGACTTCGCGATGGGGATCGCCTACGGCAGCGGCATCCAGATCGTGCTCGTGGCGTCGGCCGTCGCCGTGCTCGCCGGCGTCGTCGTCGGCAACCCGCTGACGCTCGTCTTCGACCCGTTCCAGCTGGCGGCGCTCGCCGCCGCGGCGCTGGGATCGACCCTGATCGCGCGCGGCGGCGAGACGAACTGGCTCGAGGGGCTTCAGCTGCTCACGATCTACCTGGTCGTGTCCGTGGCCGTCTGGCTGCGCTAGCCGAACATCGGGGACAGTCCCCAGGCGGGGACTGTCCCCACGCGGCGGGCGTCAGCGGATCGGATACCAGCGCCCGTGCACGGCGGGCAGCGCCTGCGCGGTCACGAAGGCCGGGGTGACCGTCGCGCCGGGCTGGTAGTTGTAGGCGCCGCTCGGCAGCCGGCGGGCGAGCAACCACGCGCGCGCCTTGGCGTTGCGCAGGCCGCACGCATGGCGGGCCTGGATCGCCCATGACGTCGACTGGCTGTCGGCGGCGCCCCCGGGCAGGAGCGCGTAGCCGTGCCCCGCACCCTGGGCGCTGCGGATGTACGCGAGCCCGCGGCGGATGGCGACGTTCCCGCAGGTGACGCCGGCGGCGTGGAGGGCGAGCACGGCTGCCGCGGTGTCGTTCGAGTCGGGCGCGGCCGACTTCGACCAGGCGTAGCCCCCGTTGCGGTGGCGGCGGGAGCGGATGTAGGAGAGCGTCCGGGCCGGCACCGGCGAGCGGGCGGCCCGGAGGGCGATCACGCCCCAGTAGGTCGAGTTGGCGGCCGGCCCGATGCCGCCGTGGCTCCCGATCTTGCTCCGCAGCGCGGCGACCAGGTTGCGGCCGGCGAAGGCCTTCGGGTTGTACCGGGCGGCCACCACCGCCAGGATCCCGCGCGCGAGCGCATAGGCGTCCGACCACCCGCCCGACCGGGATGCCAGGAAGGAGATGGCCGTCTTCCCCCCGCTTCGGTGCACCGCGCCGGGGGCGATCCCGGCGGCGCGCAGGCCCATCATCGTCCACTCGGTCACGACGACGCTCGGCGTGCCGCTGCCGGCCTCGGCGAAGCCGCCGGAGGCGGTCTGGCGCGCGCGCAGGTAGTGGACGGCCGTGGCGGCGTTCGCCGTGGCGGCGGTCGAGAGGGCGAGGGCGAGGACGAGAACGATCGTGGTGGTGGTCTTCATGTCTGCTCCAATGGGACGAAGGTGCCGTGCAGCTTGCGGGCGTAGCGGTCGAGCATGCGGATCAGGGTCGGGCCGGCGACGACGGCCAGGAGGACGTTCCCGGCGGCGTGCGCGACGTCGAACCAGATCCCGGTCGATGCGAGGGCGATGAAGGACGTCGAGCCGCCGCCGAGCGACGACCACGCCCAGACGTCCATCAGCCAGTCGAAGAGGAAGCCGGCGGCGAGCCCGTACAGGGCGAGCGCCGGGCGGTTGCGCAGGGCCGGCCCGAGCGCCGCGGCCGTGACGCCGACGAGGCCCCAGCCGGCCATCTGCCATGGCGTCCAGGGCCCCTGGCCGAGGAAGGCGTTGGACGCGAGCGCCGCCGCCGCCCCGGTCGCGAGCCCGGCGCGGGCGCCGAGGCTGACGCCGGTCACCGCGACGATCCTGGTCACCGGCTGGACGTTCGGGACGGCGGCGAACAGCACCCGCCCGCCGGCGGCCGCGGCGGCGAGGGCGGCGACGAGCGCGAGCTCGCGGCTGCGGCTCGGGCCGGTCTCGACGGCGACCAGGCCGACGGCGATCGCGGCCAGCAGGGCCAGGGCGACGGTGTCGCTAGCCATTCGCGGTCCCGTCGGCCCGCGCCGCTGCGGCCGGCCTCTCGTCCGGGGTCGGCGTGGCCCACGACTCGAGCCGTGCCGGCGGGCCGAGCTCCGGCCGCGGAGGCGAGGCCACGTCCGCGCCGGAGCGCCAGCCGCGGTCCGCCACGCGGAGGAGCGCGGCGGCATCGGCCTGCGACGCGCGGCCGAGCGCGAGGCCGAGCTGGGAGACGAAGAAGATCCCCGACGCGAGCAGCGTGCGCGGCGCCCGGTCGGAGAGCACCCGCCCGGCGGCCATGCTCGTGACGACATCCGCGGCCTCGGCGGCGAAGTCCATGTCGTGGGTGACGACGACGACCGCCGTGCCGCCGGCCGCGAGCGACCGCGCGAGCTCGACGAGCGCCAGCTTGTGCAGGCCGTCGACGCCCCGGGTGGGCTCGTCCAGCACGAGCAGCTCCGGCTCCATCACCGCCACGGCCGCGATGGCGAGCCGCTGCCGTTCGCCGCTCGAGAGGTCGCGCGGGTGGCGGTCGCCGAGCCCGTCGAGGCCGAGCCGGGCCAGTCCCCCCTGGACCCGGCGCTCGCGCTCCGGGGCCGGGACGCCCAGGTTGCGCAGGGCATAGGCGACCTCGTCGCGGGCCGTGTCGTGGAGCAGGTAGTGGGCCGGGTCCTGGCCGACGTAGCCGGCCCGGGCGGGCACGGGGTCGATGCGGCCGCGGTCCAGCTCGAGCAGGCCGCACACGGCCCGGGCGAGGGTCGTCTTGCCGGCCCCGTTCTCGCCCACGAGGGCGGTCACACGGCCGCGCTCGAAGGCCGTCGTCGCCCCGGCCAGGGCGTCGACGTCGCCGAGCCGCTTGTGCGCCTTGACGGCGCCGGCGGCCGCCGGGAACGGCGGAGGCGCGGGCACGGCCGCCGGCGGCGGGGCGGCCACGAGCGAGCGGGCGGCGCGGACGGTCAGGGGCAGCTCCGGGCGGCCGGCGCGGGCGAACGCCTGGGCGACGGGCGGGAGCACCCACGGCGCCGACGCGGCCAGCGCCCGGGCGGCGACGGGCGGCGCGGCGTCGACCGTGAGACGGCCGTCCTCCATCGCGATCACCCGGTCGGCCTCGGCGAACAGGCGCCCCGTGCGGTGCTCGGCCAGGACGACGGTGACGCCGCGGTCGCGGTTGATGCGCACGACGAGGCCGAGGAGCTCCTCCGCCGCGACCGGGTCGAGCTGGCTCGTCGGCTCGTCGAGGAGCAGGATCGGCTGGCCCATGGCGAGCACCGAGGCGATCGCGACCCGCTGCGCCTCGCCGCCGGAGAGCGCCGCCGCCGGGCGTCCGGCCAACGCCGCCGCCCCCACCGCCGCCAGCGCCTCGCGGGCGCGCACCGCGATCTCGCCGGCCGGATGGCCCAGGTTCTCGAGCCCGAAGGCGGCCTCGCGGTCGGGGCGGCCCATGACGAGCTGCGACTCCGGGTCCTGGAAGACGAGGCCGACCTGGCGGGCCAGCGCCGCGGGCCGGTGCTCCCGGGTGTCGAGGCCCCCGACCCGCACCCGGCCGCGCAGCTCGCCGCCGTGGAAGTGGGGGACGAGCCCGAGCGCCGCGCGCAGGAGCGTCGACTTGCCCGAGCCGGAGCCGCCCACGAGGAGCACGAGCTGGCCCGGCTCGATCGCGAGGTCGACGCCGGCGAGCGCGGGCCGCGCCGCCCCCGGGTAGGCGTACGAGACACCCTCGAAGCTCAGCGCGGCCATCGCACCACCGTCGCCGCCCCCGTCAGGAGCGCCGCCAGGGCGGCGGCGCCGGCCATCGCGGCCGGGCGCCAGGGATCGCCCAGCGTGTCGTAGTAACGGAAGTCGGTCGTGCCCAGGACAAGCGCCGCCGCCACCAGGCCGAGCGCGGCCGCGCCGGCGGCGGTCAGGATCCACTCCTCACGCCTCATCCCGCGCTCGGGTGCGCGCGTGCGCCGCGGCCCGCCGTAGCCGCGCGCCTCCATCGCCTCGGCGACCCCGAGCGAGCGCTCGAGTGAGCTCGCGAGCAGCGGGCCGAGCAGGCCGGCGGCGGTGCGGGGCGAGCTCATCCGCGCCGCCCGGGTGCGCGCCGCCGTCACGATCCCGGCGGCGTCGCGCTCGAGCGCGGGCAGCATGCGGGTCGCGAGCGCCGCGATCATCGCCGACCGCGGCGCGACGCGGGCGAGGGCGCGCAGCAGGAGGTCGGGATCCGCCAGGCGCACGAACGCCGCGACGGCGAGCGCCGATGCGGCCACGCGCATGCCGGCGCCGGCCCCGTAGGCCACCTCCTCGACCGTAACCTGGGTGTCCAGGATCGGGATGTGGGGCCCCTGCCAGAGCAGCGTCAGGCCCTGGACCGAGACGAAGGGGTTGATCGCGAACACGACCAGGCCCGACCCGATCGCGGTGACGGCGTAGAGCCGCCGGGGCGGCGGCGCCGCCGCGAGCAGCAGGGCGGCGCCGACGGTCGCGGCCGCGAGCCACAGCGGGCTCCACGCCGCGATCGCGGCGAGCAGCGGCGGCCCGGTGAGGAGCGCTGCGGGCAGCGGCTTCACGGCCGGCCACCGTAGGCGATCACGTGGCCGGACGCGTCCAGTGCGACCGCGTAGGCGTCCCGCACCGCGGCGGGATCGGCGGCGAGGGTGTGGGCCGCCGCGCAGGCCGCCGCCGTGGTGTCGCCCGCCACGACGATCTCGGCCGATTTCCCGGTGGTCGGGCCGGGCTGGCGGCCGGCGATGAGCGCGTGCGCCCGCGGGTCGGGGCGCAGGCCGGCCCGGCCGCGGTACACCATGATCCGGCCGTGGTCGAGGGACACGGTCAGCCCCCGCCCCTGCCAGGCGCTCGACGAGAGCTCGGACGCGGCCCGGGCGAAGGTCTCCACCCGCACCGACCAGTCCCGGCTCGTGCGCACGAGGCGCGCGCCCGCCTTGCGCAGCGCGGCGCGGACGGCCCCGGCGCATGCCGGGCCGGAGACGCTCACCGCCGGGCGCGTGCCGCCGTAGCCGTGGACGAACGGCTCGGGCCAGGCGCCGATCGCGACCGGCACCTGGATCAGGTCGTTCCAGTAGCGGTAGTCCCACCACTCGCGGTCGCCGGGGTGGAGCGTGTAGTCGGCCGACCCGAAGCTCGCCTGGATGCCGTTCACGAAATAGAGCCAGGCCATGCCCTGCGACGGGTTGCCGGAGAGGCCGTCGATCGCCTCGACGAAGCGTCCGCCGTAGCTCGTCGAGACCCGGGACACGCGCCGCAGGGCCGTCAGCGCCGACTGCCCCGGGGCGGCCCGGGCGGCGGACAGCGTCCGCCCCCCGAAGCCGCGGGTGACCGTGACGGTGGCGGCCCGGGGCCCGCTCGGCGCCTTCGCCAGAGACGAGCCGCAGGCCGCGACCGCCGCGACGGTCAGGCCGAGCCCGAGCGCGTGACGTGCACCCATATCGTCCGCGAGCGGATCATGCCCGAGCGCGTCGCCCGCACCGGGAACGTGCCGGTGTGCGTGAACCGGACGGTGAGGTGGCCGGTCGAGTCGGCGCGTGTCGCGATGCCGCCCACGTTCACCCAGGCGCCGCCGGCCGCGGAGCCGTGGCCGGCGTCGTTCCAGGAGCTGACCGTGAACGTCACCGCGGCGCCGCGCCTGATCGTCCGGTGGGCCGGGTCGAGGCCGAGCGTCGGCTCGGTCGCGCCCGTCTCGGGGTCGAAGGTCGTGTAGTAGAAGAGGGCGGTCATCCCGGGTCTGGCCGTGAGCGCGCCCGCGCCGATCGACGACAGGGCGTGGCCGACCTTGAACGCCCAGAAGTGCCTGGCGTCGCCGGGGACGCCCGCGACGGAGTCGACGAAGAACCCGCAGCAGTCGAACCACTCGAGGCCGACGGGGAAGTGGCGGTGCCGGCTCGCGGCCAGCAACGCGCCGAGCGCCGTCGGGCCGGGCAGCTTGTGCCCGGCGAACGTGCCGGTGAGCGGCACCTGCCGGGACTGGGTGACGGTGTGCGCGGGACCTTCCACCCGCACCTTCACGTGGACGGGTGCGGCTGCGGCCGCGGTCGGGGCCGCGGCCAGGCCGGCGGCGGCCCAGACGGCCACCAGAACGGCCAGGCGGTGGAGGCGAGTTCTCGCCAACGTGTCCTCCTTCCTCGAGAGGCGTCGTCGTTTCGGCGAGCGGCAGGTCTTCTGGCTCGGGCGCGGCTTCCCGGATTCCCGGGCCATCCGGCTGACCTTCCCGGCCTCTCGGCCAGTGGCCACCTGCTGGTGCGCCGGACGGACGCCCTCACAGCGGCGGGACCGCGCCGGATTCACACCGGCTTCCCTACACCGCTCGCGGGGCCGCGAGCATACCAGCTTCGGCCTCGGGCGCGGAGCGGGATCAGTCGTGCTCGAAGGCCGGGTAGCAGCCCAGGTAGCCCATGTCGGCCACGTTGCGCTCGAGCTCGCGCAGCGCGGTCGAGACGGCAGCGTCGAGGGGATGGCCCTCGAGGTCGGCGTAGAACTGGTAGTTCCACGGCCGGCCCGGGATCGGGCGCGACTGCAGCGACACCATGTTCACCCCGTACCGCGCGAGCGGCTCGATGGCCGAGAGCAGCGCGCCCGGGTGGTGGTGGGTGACGAAGCGCACCGCCGTGTGCCACACCCGGACGCCGTCGCGGTCGATCCGGGTGTGGTTGGCGACGCTGACGAAGCGGGTGTAGTTCTCGGCGTGATCGGAGACGTCGTTCAGGAGCACGACCAGGCCGAACCGCTCCGCCGCCCGCCGTGACGAGAGCGCCGCCTGGCTCGTGTCGCCCGCCTCGGCCACCCGCCGGGCGGCGGTCGCCGTCGACGGCGCCACCTCCGGGAGCGTGTCCGGGAGCGAGGAGAGGAAGCGGCGGCACTGGGCGAGGGCGGCCGGGTGCGAGTGCACGCGCGCGAGCGCGTCGATGTTGGTGCCGGGCAGGCCGACCAGGCAGTGGGGAACGGGGATCACCGTCTCGGCCACGATGGCGAGCGGCGCGTGGGCGAGCAGGTCATAGGTCTCGGGGATCGGGCCCGCCAGCGAGTTCTCGATGGGGAGCACGCCGTAGCCGGCGTCGCCCCTGCCGACCGCGCGGACGACGTCGGCCCACGAGCGCAGCGATACGAGCTCCGCCTCCGGGTAGAGCCGCGCGCCGGCCTCGGCGGCGTACGCGCCCTCCTCGCCGGGATAGGCAACGGTCATCGGCATCGAGAGATCCTCCATCACGAAAAAAGCCCCCGCGTCTGGCGGAGGCTTCGGAACGGCACGACGGGCTTCGCGTACGCGCTCAGACGCCTCCCGGCGGGGTGGTAAAGGGGAAGGTGAACGGGGCGCGGTACATTGCGCGCCATGCTATCAGAGGACGACCTGGTGGCCGCCATCGCGGCGGTCGCCGGGGGCGAGGGCGCCGGCGTGACGGTCGGCATCGGCGACGACGCGGCCGTCCTCGCCGGCGGCATCGTGGCCTCGACCGACATCCTCGTCGACGGCGTCCACTTCGACTCGGGCCGCATCTCCGTCCGCGACATCGGGCACCGGGCGGCCGCGGCCAGCCTCTCCGACATGGCGGCCATGGGCGCCGAGCCCGTCTGCCTCCTGGCCGCGTTCGGCCTGCCCGAGGGCTTCGGCGGTGTCCGCGAGCTGGCCGCCGGGATGACCGAGCACGGAGTGCCGCTGGCCGGCGGAGACCTCTCCCGCAGCGGCCGGCTGCTCGTCTCGGTCACCGCGATCGGGCGGGCCGAGCGGCCGGTGCTCCGCTCCGGCGGGCGTCCCGGCGACCTGCTGGTGGTCACCGGGAGGCTGGGCGGCCAGGCCGCCGGCGGATACACGGCCCGGGTGACGCCGCGCCTGGCGGAGGGCCGGGCGCTCGCGGCCGTCGCGACGGCGATGCTCGACCTCTCCGACGGCATCGCCACCGACGCCGGCCGTCTGGCCGCCGCGTCGGGCACCGGTGCGGTGGTGGAGCTCGAGCGCCTGCCGCGCGCGCCGGGCGCCACCGTCGAGCAGGCGGCGGCCGGCGGGGAGGACTACGAGCTGCTGGCGGCCGTGCCCGAGGCCGCCCGCCTGCCGGTGCCCGCCACCGTGGTCGGCCGACTGACCGGCGACGGGGAGGTCCTGCTGCTCGACGGCGAGGGCAGGCCGCGGTCGCTGCGGGGCTGGGACCACTTCGCGTGATCCCGATCCTGGGCGGCCTGGGAGCCGCGTTCTCGTGGGGCTTCTCGACCGTCGTCGCCTCCCGGTCGACCCGCATGATCGGCTCGCAGCAGGCGCTCGCCTACGTGATGCTGCTCGGGCTGGGCGGGCTCGTCGTGCTGGCGCCCGCGTCGGGCTATCCCGAGCACGCGACGGGCCACGCCTGGGCGTGGGCGGTGCTGGCCGGCGCCGGCTCGGCCGCGGGGCTCTCGATGATGTACCGGGCGCTGCGGCTCGGCAAGGTGGGTGTGGTCGCGCCGATCGCCTCCAGCGAGGGCGCCCTGGCGGCGGTGTTCTCGATCGCGCTCGGCGAGACGTTCACCGCCGCCGTGGCCGTCTGTCTCCTCGTGATCGCCTGCGGGGTGGTCGCCGTCACGATGCGCGGCCGCGCCGCCGACGTGCACCTGCGCCCGTCGCTGTACGCCCTCGCCGCCGCCTGCCTCTTCGGCGTCAACCTGGTCGCAAGCGCCCGTGCCGGCGACGCGTTGGGGGCGCTGTGGACGATTCTCGTCGCGCGCATCGTCGGCGTCGCCGTGATCGCGGTGCCGCTGCTCCTGCGGGGGCGGCTGCGGCTGCCCGGAGCGGCGTGGTGGATGGTGTCCTTCTCGGCCACGGCTGAGCTGGTCGGCTACGTCAGCTTCGTGACCGGCGCTCGCCACGGCGTCGCGATCCCGGCCGTGCTGGCGTCCCAGTTCGCCGCGGTGGCGACCATCACGTCGTTCGCGATCTTCGGCGAGCGCATCGGCCCGCGCCAGGTCGGGGGCGCGGCCGTGATCGTCGCCGGGGTGAGCGTGCTGGCGGTGCTGCGAGCCTGAGGGTTACGCGGCCGTTCCCGTCCAGGCCGACAGCTCGTCCTCGAGCCGCCGCCGCGGGATCGCCCCGATCAGCTTCTTCTGCACCTCGCCGCCCTCGAACACCATCAGCGTCGGGATCGACAGGATGTCGTAGCGGCCGGCCGTCCCGATGTTGTCGTCCACGTTCACCTTCGTGAACTTCACCCGGCCGGCGTGCGTCTCGGCCAGCTCGTCGAGGATGGGATCCATCACCCGGCACGGGCCGCACCAGGGCGCCCAGAAATCGACCACGACGGGCCCGTCGGCCCCCAGCACCTCGGACTCCCAGGTGGCGTCCGAAACCTCGATCAACCGTTCGCTCACGACCCGCTCCTGTCTCGTAACTCCGGGCCTTTGACTATAGCGGCGGGCGTGACGCGACCAGCGGCGCGACGCCGCCCGGCTGCAGCTGGCCGTCGTCGGGGGCGTGCGCGCGCCGCAGGCGCAGGGCGGGCACCTTCCACACCGCCTCGGCCACGATCGCGAGCGTCATCTTGCTCGTCCCCGTCGTGCGGTCGCGGAAGGTGATCGGCACCTCGCGGACACGGCCCCCCATCCGCACGGTGCGGTAGGTGAGCTCGATCTGGAAGACGTAGCCCTGGCCGTGCACCGTGTCCAGGTCGGCGTGCTCGAGCACGCGCCGGTGGAAGCACTTGAAGCCGCCGGTGAGATCGCGCACCGGGACGCCGAGCAGCGTGCGCGCGTAGAACGACCCGCCGCGGGAGATCAGCCGCCGGTGGGGCGGCCAGCCCACCACCCCGCCGCCGGACACGTACCGCGACCCGAGCACGAGGTCGGCGTCCGCGGCGGCCTCCAGCAGCCGCGGGATCGCCTGCGGCGGGTGGCTCAGGTCGGCGTCCATCTCGAGGATGTGGGTGTAGTCGCGCTCGAGCGCCCACCGGAACCCGTGCACGTAGGCCAGGCCGAGGCCGCGCTTGCCCGGCCGGTGCAGCACGTGCACCCACGCGTGCCGCGCCGCCAGCTCGTCGGCGAGCTCGCCGGTGCCGTCGGGCGAGGCGTCGTCGACCACCAGGACGTCGCCCGGGAAGGGCGTGCGGCCCCGCTGCTCGGAGATCGCCTCCACCACCCGTTCCAGGTTCCCGCGCTCGTTGTACGTGGGCAGCACGATCACGAACCTGTCGGGCACCAGGCCACACTAGCATTGGCCCCGTGGAATCCCCACCGCTCTCCAATGTGGCCATCGCGGAGCGGTTCGAGCTCCTGGGAGACCTGCTCGAGCTCGAGGGGGCGGTGGTCTACCGGGTGCTCGCCTACCGCCGGGCCGCCCAGACGCTGCGCGAGACGGCCGAGTCGGTGGCGCGGCTCTCGGCCGAGGGCCGCCTGACGAGCCTGCCGGGCGTCGGCCAGACGATCGCGGACAAGGTGGGGGAGCTGCTCTCCACCGGCGAGATTGCCGCCCTCACGCGCCTCGTCAGCCGCAACCCGCCCGGCGCCGTCGCGGTGATGCGGCTCCAGGGCGTGGGCCCGAAGACGGCCAGGCGGATCTTCGCCGAGCTCGACCTCAAGACCGTCGCCGACGTGCGCGAGGCGGCGGTCGCCGGCCGCATCCGGACGCTATCCGGGCTGGGCGAGAAGACCGAGGCGGCCATCCTCGCCGGCCTCGCCGACGGCGGCGACGGCGCCGCGCCGGCGCCGCGCCGGTCGATCGCGCGGGCGCGGGCCCTGGGCGAGACGGTGCTCGCCGACCTGCGCGCCTGCGACGGCGTGATCCGCTGCGACCTGGCCGGGAGCGTGCGCCGCTACCGGGAGACGAGCAAGGACGTGGACGTCGTCGCTGCGGTGTCGAACCGCATCGCCGCCGCCGAGGCGTTCACGGCCGGCGAGTGGGTGGCCGAGGTCGTCTCGCGGGGCGACAGCCGCATCGCCGCGAGCGCGCACGACGGCACCGTGGTCGAGCTGCGCATGGTGCCGGAGGGCTGCTACGGCAACCTGGTCCAGCACCTGACCGGTTCGAAGGCGCACAACGTGGCCCTGCGCGAGGCGGCCGTGCGCAAGAAGCTCTCCGTCAGCGAGTACGGAATCGAGCACGTCGAGTCGGGCGAGGTGTGGAGCTCGGACGACGAGGCCGAGGTGTACGAGCACCTGGGGCTACCGTGGATCCCGCCCGAGCTGCGCGAGGGGCGGGGTGAGCTCGAGGCCGCCCGCAAGGGCGCGTTGCCCGCGCTGGTCGAGGTCTCCGACATCCGCGGCGACCTGCACGTCCACACCGACTGGAGCGACGGCAAGGCCACCCTCGAGAAGATGGTCGAGGCGGCCCGGGGGCGGGGCTACGAGTACATGAACGTGACCGACCATTCCCCGTCGGTCGGGTTCGGGATGGGCCTCGACGCCGGCCGCCTGCACGCCCAGATCGAGCGCGTCCGCGAGCTGGGGGCGACGCTCGCGCCCGACTTCACCCTCCTCGCCGGCGCCGAGGTGGACATCCTCCGCGACGGCTCGCTCGACTACTCCGACGAGCTCTTGGCCCAGCTCGACGTTGTCGTCGCGAGCGTCCATGCCTCGCACCGGCTGTCGGCGGCCGACCAGACGAAGCGCGTGTGCGCCGCCCTCGAGAGCCCGTACGTGGACGTCCTCGGGCACCCGACCGGGCGGCTGATCGGCCGCCGCGAGCCCAACCCGCTCGACATGGAGGCGGTGGTCGCCAAGGCGGTCGAGACGGGCACCGCGCTCGAGGTCAGCTCGCAGCCGCACCGGCTCGACCTGAGCGACGTGCACGTGCGCCTCGCCGTCGAGGCGGGGGCGATGCTCGCCATCGACACCGACGCCCACTCCGTGGCCGCGATCGATTACCTGCCCTACGGGGTGATGAACGCCCGCCGCGGCTGGACGGGGCCGGCCAGCGTCGCCAACACGCGCTCCTGGCCGCAGCTGCGCAGCCTCCTGAAGGCCGGGAAGCGGCCTAGATGATCGATTCCACGCCCCCGCGCGCCTGGACGTCAGGCTGTGGGCGGGAGATCGGGTCGCTGGTGGGGCTGCGGCTGCGAACCGGCGCATCGCGGCGTCCTCGGTCGCGCCCGTACGACCAGGTATGAACTCCCTCTAGTCCTTGCGCTGCTTGGTTCGCAGCCACCCAGGACTCACAGGGCGTGGAATCAATCATCTAGCGCGGCGGCGTGTAGACGACCTCGCCCACGAGGACGTCGGCGTCCGAGTCACGCGCGGCCACCATCACGACGTCGGCCCAGAAGAACTGGCGGCCGAGGGCGTCGAACACGTCGACGACGCCGGGCTCCGTCTCGTGGAGCTCCTCCGGCTCGACCTCGACCATGATCGCGTCGCCGTGCATCCACCTCGAGCGTACGCCGCCGGGCGGCGCAGCGGCAGGGTGGTGTTTCTCACCCCACCTCGGCGAGGTGCTCGAGCAGGGCGACGACCGCGGGCGGGCCGTCCACGACCGCGTCCGCGGCCTGGATCAGCTGCCGGGGCACCTCTGCCGAGTTGACGGCGATCCGGATGGTCGCCTCCCGGAAGGCGTCCAGGTCGCTGCGGTCGTCGCCGACGAAGAGCAGGTTGTCGATCCGCTTGCGCCCGCGCAGGCGCACGACCGCGGCGCCCTTGTCGACGGGGACGGGCGGGCGCACCTCGAGCACCATGCGGCCGAAGTTGTAGGCCAGGCCGGCCCGCTCGAGCTTCGGCACGATCTGCGTCTCCAGGTAGCGGCGGGCGTGGTCGGCCCGGGGCGAGTTGCGGAAGTGGATGGTGAACGTGATGCCCTTGTCCTCGACCTGGGAGCCGAGCTCGGGCAGCAGGCCGTCGTTGCGGACCATCTGGATCGCCTCGTGGATCGCCGGCAGGTACTTCTCCGCCTGCGGGGCCAGGTGCACCGCGCCGTCACGCCACACCTCGAGGCCGTGGTTGCCCGAGATCGCGACCGCCTGGACGGGGACGAGGGCACGGGCCTCCGCCGCCGGCCGGCCGGTCACGCAGCCGACGAGCCCGTAGTGCGACGCCAGCCGCTCCAGCGCGGCGAGCGCCTCGGGGAGGACGCGGGCGTCCTCGGGCGCGGCGACGATCGGCGCCAGGGTGCCGTCGATGTCACATAGCACCGCGCCGCGCCGCGGTTGCGCACGAAGCGGCGCCACCAGGCGCGCGAGGCTGCCTTCCACGGGGCCTACAATACCCGCCGTGTCGCGGCGAACCCTGGCCCTCGTGGGCATCGGCCTGGCCGCGGGGTTCCTCTCCGGGGTGCTGGGCATCGGCGGCGGCATCGTGATCGTCCCCCTTCTGGTTGCCCTGGTCGCGTACGCGCCGAAACGGGCCATGGCGACGTCCCTGGCGGCGATCCTCTTCACGGCGGTCGCAGCCGCCGCCTCCCATGCCCAGGCGGGGAACGTCGACTGGGCCGACGCCGCGCTGATCGGCCTGCCGGCGACGGCGGGCGCCGTCATCGGGGCCTGGCTGCACCAGCGGATGGCGCCCCGCGGGGCGGTGCTGGCGTTCTCGCTGCTCCTCGTCCTGAGCGCGGCCAAGCTGGCCCTGTGAGCCACGACGTTCTCGCCGCCGCCCTGGGGCTGCTCGCCGGCATCCTGTCCGCGGTGTTCGGCGTCGGCGGCGGCGTCGTGTTCGTGCCGACGCTGATCTTCCTGGGCGCCTCGGCCCGCGTCGCCGTGGCGACGTCGCTCGCGGCGATGGTGCCCGTGGTGCTGATGGGATCGTGGCGGCAGACCGCCTACGGCTCGGTCACCTGGCGCGACGCGACGGTGATCGGCGTCGCCTCGGTGCCGACGGCCAAGCTCGGCGAGCTCGTGGCCGACTCGCTGCCGAACGACGTTCTGCAGCGCCTGTTCGCCGTGCTGCTGGTGGTGACGGCCATCCAGCTCGCGCTGCGCGCGCTACGCGCCCATCCCGACGCTGAATAACCGCGCACCAAACGGGTCAGACCCCTTTTGGTGCAGCGGGCTCTGTCGCGTCGCGGCTGGAGATGGAGCAGCTCGGGGGTCAGACCCCCCTTTGGCGGGCTACCTGATAGCCACCAGGGGATCGGCAGGACCCGCCAAACGGGGTCAGACCCCTGCTGGCGGGTCCTTCGGTCGCAGGACGGCGTCGGTCTGGCGCTTCAGGTCCTCCACCACCGCCGGGTCGCGCAGCGTCGTCGTGTCGCCCAGCTCGTGGCCCTCGGCGACGTCCTTCAGGAGCCGGCGCATGATCTTGCCCGAGCGCGTCTTCGGCAGGTCGTCGACGATGATCACGGCCTTCGGCCGGGCGATCTTGCCGATCTTCTCGCCGATCCACTCGCGCAGCTCCGCGGCCAGCTCGTCGCTCGGCTCGCGGCCGGCCCGCAGCAGCACGAAGCAGAGCGGCGTCTGGCCGGTCAGCGGGTCGGGCGCGGCCGTCGCGGCGGCCTCGGCCACCGCCGGGTGCTCGACCAGCGTCGACTCGAGCTCGATCGTGGAGAGCCGGTGGCCGGAGACGTTCATCACGTCGTCCACGCGCCCCAGCAGCCAGAAGTCGCCCTCGGCGTCCTGGCGGGCGCCGTCGCCCGGGAAGTACGTGCTGTGCCCGTACCTGGAGAAGTAGTTCGAGACGTAGCGCTCGTCGTCCTGGTACAGGGTGCGGAACATGCCGGGCCACGGCCGGGTGATCGTGAGGTAGCCGCCGCTGCCCGGCGCGACCGGGTTCCCGCGCTCGTCGAAGACCGCCGCCCGGATGCCGGGGAACGGCCGCGTCGCCGAGCCCGGCTTCGCCGTCACGAGCCCGGGGAGCGACGAGATCATGATGCCGCCCGTCTCGGTCTGCCACCACGTGTCGACGATCGGGCAGCGCTCGCCGCCGATGTACTTCCAGTACCACACCCACGCCTCGGGGTTGATCGGCTCGCCGACCGACCCGAGCAGCCGCAGCGAGCTCAGGTCGTGCCCCGCCGGGTGTTCCGGCCCCGCCTTGATGAACGCCCGGATCAGGGTCGGCGCCGTGTAGTACTGGGTGACGCCGTAGCGCTCGATGATGTCCCAGTGCCGGTCGGGGGCCGGGTACATCGGGTCACCCTCGTAGAGCACGCCGGTGGTGCAGTTTGCGAGCGGCCCGTACACGATGTAGCTGTGCCCGGTGACCCAGCCGATGTCCGCCGCGCACCAGTAGACGTCGTCGTCCTTGATGTCAAAGATCCAGCGGTGGGTGACGGCCACGTAGGTGAGGTAGCCGCCCGACGTGTGCACGACCGCCTTCGGCTTCGCCGTCGTCCCCGACGTGTGGAGGGCGAAGAGCATGTGCTCGGCCTCCATCGGCTCGGCCGGGCACGTGTCCGCCTGCCCGTCGACGAAGGCGGCCCAGTCGACGTCGCGGCCGTCCTGCATGGGCACGTCGGCGCCGGTGCGCCGCAGCACGACCATGTGCTCCACGGTCGGCGCCAGCTCGATCGCCGCGTCGGCGGTGACCTTCAGCGGGACGCGGCCGCCCTTGCGCCACGCCTCGTCCTGGGTGACGAGGAGGCTCGCGCCGGTGGACTCGAGCCGCTCGCCGAGCGCCTCGGCCGAGAAGCCGCCGAAGACGACGACGTGCGGCGCGCCGATCCGGGCGCACGCGAGCATCGCCACCGCGAGCTCCGGCACCATGCCCATGTAGAGGCCGACGACGTCGCCCTTCCCGATCCCGAGGCCGCGCAGGGCGTTCGCGAACCGGCACACGTCCGCCAGCAGGTCGGCGTAGGTGATCGCCCGGTCGTCCTCATCCTCCGGCTCGGAGACGAAGTGATAGGCGACCTTGTCGCCGCGGCCGGCCTCGACGTGGCGGTCGAGGCAGTTCGCGCTCACGTTGAGTGCGCCGTCGGCGAACCAGGTGCAGTGCGGGGGATCCCAGTCGAGGCCCTGTGCGGGCGGCGTCGCCCAGGTCAGGAACTCGCGGGTCTGCTCGAGCCAGAAGCCGTCGAGGTCGGCGTCGGCCCGCTCGTAGACGCCGGGATCCGAGGCCACCGCGCCGGACGCGAACTCCGCGGAGGGCGGGAACTCGCGCCGCTCCTGCAGCAGGACGTCGATGGCGGCCTCGGCCGCCTCGCGGGTCGCCTCACCCATCTCGGGCCTCCTTCCGAGGCCGCGCAGCGGCCCCTACGCCTCGTACTCGAACTCGTCCTCGTCGCGGTTCAGGATCTTCTTCAGGCCGATCGCGGCCGCGCCGGCGACCATCGCCCCGAGGACCAGCTTGCGCAGCTTGTGGCTCTTGCGCTTCGTCTTGCCGGTGAGGCGCTCGGCGGTCAGCCGCAGCTCGGTCGCTGCCTTGACGACCTCGTCCGTGACGTCCTTGTTCGTCGCCGCTTTGCGGGCGCCGTCGGACTGGACCTTGCTGTAGATGGTCTTCGCCGAGTCGAGCGCCGTCTTCGCGTGAGCGCGAAGCTCGTCGTCCTGCGTGACGCGGTTGACGATGGGCGTGATCTGCTCGGCGACCTTGTCAGTGCGAATCTTCGTGGGCATGCTGCACCTCCGTACGGGGGTTTGCGGCCACACTACCACGATGGATTTCGAAAAGATCCGC
>JAICJC010000091.1 GCA_025928655.1 Thermoleophilia bacterium
CCAGTTCCAGCTGATGGGCGAGGGCCGGTTCGACCCCGCCGAGCTCGAGCGGGCCAAGGAGAATCTGAAGGGCCGGATCGTGCTCTCGATGGAGTCGACCTCGAACCGCGCCAGCCGGCTCGGCAAGTCGGTGCTCACCGACGCCGAGCTGCTCTCCCTCGACCGCGTCTGCGCCGAGATCGACGCCGTCGACGCCGATGCCATCGCCGCGCTCGCCCGCCAGCTCTTCGCGCCCGAGCGCCTGTCGGCCGCCGGCATCGGGCCGGACGCCGAGCGCTTCTCCGACGCCGTCGCATTGCTGAACCCGGCCCTCGCCGGCGTCAAGGCCGCCTGACCCGGCGGCGCCGCCGGGCGTGGATGTGCCGAAACGACAACGGGGTGTCGCGGGGGTGTGCCGGAACTGCAAATGACACATGTCGCACGCGCCAAGTGCCCACCACGCGCCAAGTGCCCACCCCCGACCACACCACCGCCCCCCGAACAACCCGCCCGAACGCTCCTCTCACACCCGGCTATCATCGGAGGCGAGAGGTATGACGGCCCGTGTTGAAATGCGACGGCTTGGCCAGGGCGTACGACGCCCTTCCTCTCTTCGCGGACGTCTCGTTCGTTCTCGCTGACGGCGACAGGGTCGGGTTGGTCGGCCCCAACGGCGCCGGGAAGTCGACGTTGCTGCGCGCGATCGCGGGGCTGGATCGGCCGGACGCCGGTTCCGTGACGCTCGGCGACGGCGATACCGTCGGGTACCTGGCGCAGCAGACGCCGCGGCCCGATCTGACGCTGGCCGGGCACCTGCACGCCTCGGCCGGCGAGGTCTTCGCGCTCCATCAGGAGCTGCAGCGGCTGGAGGCGGAGCTGGCCGACGGCCGCACACGCGGCCCGTCCCTTCACCGCTACGGCGATGTGCAGGAGCGGTATGCGGCCCTCGACGGCTGGGGGTTTCACGTCCTGGTCGACGATGTTCGCCGCCACCTGGACATCGTCCACATCGATCCGGGGACGCGCCTCCGCAACCTCTCGGGAGGCGAGCAGGCGCGCGTGATGCTGGCGGGCGTGCTGCTGGCCCGGCCGACCGTGCTCCTGCTCGACGAGCCGACGAACCACCTCGATCTGAGCGGCCTGCGCTGGCTCGAGACGTATCTGGGCGGGTTTCGGGGCGCCGTCATGGTCGTGAGTCACGACCGCCGCTTCCTCGACAACACGGCCTCCCGGGTCTTCGAGCTCGACGGCGTCAGCGACCGGCTCCAGACCTACGAGGGCGGGTACACGGCCTACCGCGCCGAGAGAGCCCGCCGGTGGCAGCGCCTGCTCGAGGAGCATCGCGCCCAGCAGCGGTACCGCAAGCGGCTCGAGGCCGACATCGCCCGCACGCGGCAGCAGGCGCTCGGCGTGGAGCGGACAGCGTCGGGAGCGGGCTCGGATCAGGTCAAGCGCCACGCCAAGAAGGTGACCGCCAAGGCCAAGGCACGCGAGCGCCGCCTGCGCCGCCAGATGCGGGCGGCGGAGTGGATCGGCGACCCGACCAGGGCGCCCAGCTTCACGCTCTCGCTCGACGGTGTCTCGGTCGCTGGACAGCGACTGGCGGCGCTCGCGGACGTGACCGTCCGCCACGGCTCGAGACCCGTGCTGGACCGGGTCGACCTCGTCGTGCGCGGCCGCGACCGCATCGCCGTCACGGGAGACAACGGCGCCGGCAAGACGACCCTCCTGCGGCTCGTCGCCGGCGAGCTGGCGCCGACGAGCGGCCGGGCCGAGCCCGCCGAGGCGGCCGGGATCCTGCCGCAGGACCATCACCGCCTGCCGCTCGACCGGCCGCTGCTCGACTACTACCGATCGCAGGTGATCGGGCACGAGGACGAGGCGCGGGCGTTCCTGGGCCATTTCCTCTTCGACCAGGAGCAGATGCACCGGCCGCTGCGCACGCTCTCGCCGGGCGAGCGCTCGCGCCTGCTGATCGCCGTGCTGGTGTCGTCCGGCTCGGAGCTCCTCCTGCTCGACGAGCCCACGAACCATCTCGACTTCGACTCGCTCGACGTGGTCGAGGAGGCGCTGCGCCAGTTCCGCGGCACGATCGTCGCGGTCTCGCACGACCGCGCGTTCGTCGAGAACATCGGCTGCCGGCGGCACATCGAGATCCGCGGCGGACGGCTCCGGGAGCATCCTTCGCCGACGAGCGGTTAGCATCGGGCGCATGCTGCGGGTGGTGATCTCCGGCGCGACCGGCGCCGTCGGACGGGCGCTCGTCCCCGCGATCGAGTCCGAGCCCGACCTCGAGCTGGCGGGCCGGGCGGCGCCGTCGCTCGGCGTCACCCTGGCCGGCGCAATTGCCGACGCCAACGCCGATGTCGCCGTCGATTTCACCGTCCCCGCGGCCGCGCGGGACGCCTGCGAGGCCGCGATCGCCGCGCGCGTGCCGCTCGTGATCGGCACGACCGGGCTCACCCCTGAGGCCCGCCAGGAGGTGGGAGCCAGGGCCAGGGACGCGGGCGTCCCCATCCTGTTCGCGCCCAACTTCGCCATCGGCGCCGTGCTGATGATGCGCTTCGCCGAACAGGCGCGGCCGCACATGGACGCGGTCGAGATCGTCGAGCTGCACGCCGACACGAAGCGCGACGCGCCGTCCGGCACGGCCCTCGCGACGGCCGCCCGGCTCGGGGGCGACGTCCCCATCCACAGCGTCCGCCTGCCCGGGCTCGTGGCCCACCAGGAGGTGATCCTCGGCGCCCGCGGCCAGACGCTCTCGCTGCGCCACGACACGACCTCGCGGGAGGCGTTCGTGCCCGGGGTGCTGCTCGCGATCCGTCGCGTCGGGGACCTGGAGCCGGGGATGACGGCCGGCCTGGAGGCGATCCTGTGAGCCGCCCCCGCCCCGTGCCCGACCTCGACTGGGACGCCGGCCAGGCCCGCGAGCTGACCGGCGCGTTCGTCGACATCTGGGGCGAGCTCCTGGACCGGATGCGCGAGCTGCCCGTCGCGCGCCCGTTCGCCGCGGCCGACATCGCCCGCGAGATGACGCTGCCGATCCCCGCGCAGCCGCTCGCCGTCGCCGAGCTGGCCGGCCTGCTGCGCCCGCTCGTGCTGGAGCACTCGACCCTGTGCGGGCATCCCGGGTTCATGGCCTACGTCTCCGGCTCGGGCACCGTGCCGGGCGCGGCGGCCGACCTGCTCGCCGCGGCGCTCAACCCAAACGTCGGCGGATGGGCGCTCTCGCCGGCGGCGTCCGAGCTCGAGCTGCACCTGACCCGGTGGCTCGCGGAGCGCTTCGGCCTCCCCGAGGGCGCGGGCGGGCTCATGACCAGCGGCGGCGCCGCGTCGAACATGACGGCGCTCAAGGCCGCCCGCGACGCGCGCACCACGCAGGACGTCCGTCGGGACGGCCTGGGCGGCCTGCCGCTCGTCCTGTACACGTCCGAGGAGGCCCACGCCACCATCGCCGAGGCGGCCGACATCCTCGGCCTCGGCGAGCGGGCAGCGCGGGCGATCCCCACCGACGACGCCCTGCGGATGCGCCTCGACGCGTTGGAGGCGGCCGTCGCGGACGACGTCGCCGCCGGCCTGCGGCCGTTCGCCGTTGCCGCCACCGCCGGGACCACGGCGACGGGCGCGATCGACCCGCTGCCCGAGATCGCCGACCTGTGCGCCAGGCACGACCTCTGGATGCACGTCGACGCCGCCTACGGTGGGGCGGCCGTCCTCGCGCCGGAGCTGCGGCCGCTCCTGGACGGGATCGATCGGGCCGACTCGATCTCGTTCGACCCCCACAAGTGGCTCTATACGCCCCAGTCGAGCGCCTGTCTGCTCGTCCGCGACGCGGCCACGCTCCTGCGCAGCTTCTCGATCGACGCCGCGTACGTGCGCGAGGACGCGAACCTGTCCGGCCGCGGCCTGAACATCGGCGAGCTCGGGCCGCAGTGGTCGCGCGCGTTTATGGCCCTGAAGGTGTGGCTGTCCCTGGCCGCCCACGGCACCGATGCCTACGGCCGCCGAATCGCCCACGACGTCGAGCTCGCCCGCTACCTCGACGGGCGGGCGCGGGAGCATCCCGACCTCGAGCCGATGTGCCCCGTGACGCTCTCGATCGCGTGCTACCGCTACGCGCCCGCCGGCGCAGGCCTCGACGACCGCACAATCGACACGCTGAACGAGCGGCTGATGATCGCGATCCGCCGCGACGGCCGCGCGTTCCCCTCGAACGCGGAGCTGCGTGGCCGCTACTGCCTGCGGGCCTGCCTCGTCAACCACCGCACCGAGGCGCAGGACATCGACGCCCTGCTGGAGGCCACCGTGCGCCTCGGAGCGGAGCTCGTCGCCTCAGGACTCGAGGTGGCGTAGCAGCTCGACCGCCCTGGCCGCGGCCGCGGTCGAGGCGGGGGAGAGGGGCATGCGCACGTCGGCCGTCGGGATCCTCCCGAGCGCGTGCAGCCCCGCCTTGATCACCGCCGGGCTCGGCTCGGCGAAGAGGGCGCCGACGAGCGGCAGCAGCGCCTCCGCGATCGGGCGCGCGCCGGCGAGGTCGCTCCGTAGCCCGCGGGCGATCATGTCGCAGAACTGCCCGGTGCAGAGGTTGGCCGAGGCCGCGATCGCGCCCGCGGCGCCCATCAGGACGAGCGGGAGCAGGAAGGCATCGTCCCCGCCCAGGACGGCGAAGCGGTCGCCCGCCTCGGCCAGGACGCGGAGCGTGTCGGCGTCGATGCAGCCCACGGCCTGCTTCACCCCGGCCACGTTCGGCGTCGCGGCCAGCTCGATCAGCGCCGAGGCGCCCAGGCCGCGGCCCGTGCGGTAGGGGATGTTGTAGACGATCAGCGGCACGGGCGAGCGTTCGGCGACGGCCTGGAAGTGGCTCACGACGGCCGCCTCGGAGGGCCGGACGTAGTAGGGCACGACCGCGAGCGACGCCGTGACTGCGGGCACGTCGGCGAGCGCCTCGTGACGGGAGATGGTCGTGCGGGTGTCGTTCGTCCCCGCCCCGACCACCAGGACGGCATCACGACCGGCGCACGCCTCGGCGCAGGCCGCGACGACCGCGGCCCGCTCTGCGTCGCCGAGGGAGGTCGGCTCGCCGGTCGTCGCCAGCGCGACGATGCCGGCGGCGCCCGCGTCGAGAGCGCCGTCCGCAAGCGCCCGGAGCGCATCGACGTCGACCGCCCCCCGCTCGTCGAACGGCGTCACGAGCGGGACGAGGACGCCGGAGGGGCGGAGGCTCGGGCTCACGGCGAAGAGTCTACGCACGGCCTCGGGTAGACTCCTGGCATGGCTGCGCCGCTCGGCGATCTCTTCACCGCGATGGTGACGCCCTTCAATCCCGACGGGTCCGTCAACTTCCCCTCGGCCCGGCGGCTGGCGCACCACCTCGTCGAGACGGGCTCCGACGGCATCGTGGTGTGCGGCACCACCGGCGAGGGCCCCACGGTGAGCGACCGGGAGAAGATCGACCTGCTCGACGCGCTGGTCGAGGAGGTCGGCGCCAGCACCTGCGTCGTGGCCAACACGGGGACGTACGACACGCACCATTCGACCGCGCTCACCCGGGCGGCCGTCGAGGCCGGGGCCGACGCCTTCCTGGCCGTCACCCCGTACTACAACAAGCCGCCCCGGGCCGGGATCGTCTCGCACTTCGCCGCCATCGCGGAGGCGGCCGAGGGCCGTCCGGTCATCATCTACAACATCCCGCAACGCGTCGTGCTGAACCTCGAGCCCGACGTGCTCGCCGAGCTGGCCGAGATCCCCAACGTGGTCGCGGTGAAGCAGGCGACCGCCGACCTCGACCAGGCCAAGCGGATCCTGGCCGAGACCGACCTTCTGCTCTACGCCGGCAACGACGACCTGCTCTACCCGTTCCTGAAGCTGGGCGGGAAGGGCGGCATCTGCGTCGCCTCGCACATGGCCGGAAAGCAGCTGCGGCGGATGGTCGACCTCGCCCATCGCGGCGATATGGACGGCGCCAAGGCCCAGGACGCGGCCCTCTACGATCTGTACACGGCGCTCGCCGTCACCACCAACCCGATCCCCGTGAAGGCGGCGCTGAACCTGCTCGGCCACGAGGTCGGCGGCCTGCGGCTGCCGCTCGTGGAGGCCGACGCGGAGCAGACCGCGACGGTCGCGGCCGCGCTCGAGGCGGCCGGGATCCGATCCGCCGCCAACGTCTAGCCCGTTGACACCGGTTCGCATCATCCCGCTGGGCGGGCTCGGTGAGGTGGGCAAGAACATGACGGTCTTCGAGCGCGACGGCCGCCTGCTGCTCCTCGACGCCGGCCTCTCGTTCCCGCACTCGGAGATGTTCGGGATCGACCTCGTGCTGCCGGACTTCAGCTACGTGGCCGAGCGGGCCGACCGGCTCGAGGCGATCGTCCTCACCCACGGCCACGAGGACCACATCGGCGCGCTGCCCTACCTGCTGCGCGAGGTCGGGACGAACGCCGAGGTGTGGGCCACCCGGCTCACGCTTGGCATGGTGAAGTCGAAGCTGGACGAGCACGGCCTCCTGGCGCACACGGAGCTCGTCGAGATCAAGCCGGGGAACGGCACGGTCAAGGTGGGGCCGTTCACGGCCGAGTTCGTGCGGGTCACCCACTCGGTGCCCGACGCCGTGGCGGTCGTTCTGCATACGGACTTCGGCCCCATCGTGCACACGGGCGACTTCAAGCTCGACGAGACGCCGGTCGACGGGCGCGTGACCGATCTGACCCGGCTGGCTGCCCTCGGCGACGAGGGCGTGGCCCTGCTCCTGGCCGACTCGACCAATGCCGAGCGGCCCGGCCACACGCCGTCCGAGCGCACGGTGGCGGCGTCGCTGCGCGAGATCGTCCGCGACGCCCCCGGGCGGGTGATCGTGACCTCGTTCTCGTCCCACATCCACCGTCTGCAGCAGGTGATCGACGCCGCCCAGGCTTGCGGCCGCACGGTGTGCGTGATCGGGCGCTCGATGATCCGCAACATCAACATCGCCCGCAACCTCGGCTACGCCAGCGTTGCCGACGACGGCCTGATCCGGGCCAAGCGCCTGGACGAGTTCATGCCGCACGAGATCGTGATCATCTGCACCGGCAGCCAGGGCGAGCCGGGCTCGGCGCTGACACGGATCGCGCTCGGCGATCACCCGGCGGTGCAGATCCACCACACCGACACCGTCGTCCTGTCGTCGTGGCCCGTGCCCGGCAACGAGGTCAAGGTGAACGAGACCGTGAACCGCCTCGCCCGGCTGGGGGCAAAGGTCATGACCGAGGCGACCGACTACGTGCACGTCTCCGGGCACGCGTCGGCCGGCGATCTGACCCGGATGCTCGAGACGGTGCGTCCGCGCAGCTTCGTGCCGGTACACGGCGAGTTCCGCATGCTCCAGGCCCATGCGCGCCTGGCGGAGGCCGCCGGCGTGCCGGGGCACGCGGTCCGGATCGCCGACAACGGCACGATCCTCGAGCTGGACGAGGACGGCGTCTCCGTCGTCGGGCAGATCGAGGCGGGCACCATCCTGGTCGACGGCCTGTCGGTCGGGAACGTGCGCGACGTCGTCCTGCGCGACCGCCGGCACCTGGGGTCCGACGGCGTCATGATCGTCGTGGCCACGATCGCGGCCGACTCGGCCGAGGTGCTGGCCGATCCCGAGATCATCATGCGCGGGTTCGACTCGCCCGAGGACGACGGCGAGGCGCTCCTCGAACAGGCGCGCACGGCGGTCGAGCGCGTGCTGGACGAGTGTGTGGCCCAGCGGGCGACCGAGGTGCACGTCGTCCAGCAGCGCCTCCACGACGCGCTGGCCGAGCTCGCCTCGCGCGCGACGGGCAAGCGGCCGATGGTGCTGCCGGTCGTCGTCGAGGTCTAGTTCCCGTGGGGGAACCCATGTTCCCCCACGAGCCCCCTCCTTCAGGGCCACCGGATGCTGGTGAAGCTTCGGCGAGAACGCGGTCTCGCCTCCGCGGCGGCAGGCCGACTCTCGATCACCGGCTCGCTCGCGGAAACGAAACGCCGACGACGCCCCGCGAACACCCGTCACAACGTCAGAGGTTCCAGGCCCAAGAAGGGCTGACGACCACGCGGAGACCGCCTCAGGCGCTGGGACGGTCTCCGGGTGACGCCTCCTCCGGCGTGTCAGATCAGGGCAGGCGTGCGGCCTGGTACAGGGCGATGCCCTGCTGGTCGCGGCCGCCCATGCGGGTGAAGTAGCCGCCGAACCCGACCCGCGCGCCGCCGTTCGCGATCGCGAGCAGCCCGTGGTTCGAGTTCGCGCCCGGGTTCCAGCCGACCACCGTGTTGTCGCGAGTGTCGAACGCCGCAACGTGGTGGCGCGTCACGCACGGCCCCTGGTTGCCCGGTTTGCAGTTCGGCCCGGCGACGTTGAAGTGCCCGCCGACGTAGAGGATCCCCTTCCGCAGCGCGCACCCCGGCGTGTCACCGTCGTCCTGCCCGGTGAACGAGGTCAGGAGCACCCCGGACGTGGGATTGAACGCGCTCACGTTGTACGACGTCTTGTCGCCGTTCACCCTCCAGTAGCCGCCGCAGGTGTAGATGCGGGTCGGCGTCGTAATGATGTGGTAGACGCGGCTCGTCTCCTGGACGGTGCACGTTGGGCAGTTCGCCGGCGCGTAGATGTTCGGGTTGAAGGGAAGCACCGTGCGCCCGGCGTTGATCGGGACGGCCGCGATCTCGTTGCGCGACTCGCCGTCGACCGTGCCGAAATGGCCGCCGAAGTAGACCTTCTGGCCGTTCGGCGAGAACGCGATCGTGAACACGCGCGGCGCGCACCGCGGCGGGCAGGCGAACCCCGGGATCTGGCCGATGACCGGCGCCCAGCCCGTGACCGGCGCGGACGCGGAGCGGCCGACGGACGCGATGCGGTGCCGGGTTGCGCCGTGGATGCGGCTGAAGTCGCCCCCGACGAAGAGCTTGCCGTTCGGCCCCAGGCGCAGGGCGAACACCGCTGCGTTCGCGTTCGGGTTCCACCTCGCCACCGTGCCGGTCTTGGTCAGCGCGGCCAGGTGATTGCGTGCGTGGCCGTGGACGGACGTGAACGAGCCGCCCAGGTAGACCCGCGTGGACGTGACCGAGATGGCACGGACGGCCCCGTTGGCGCCGGGGTTCCACGCGAGCAGCGCGCCGGTGGTGGCGTTGAACGCCGCCACGTTGTGGCGCGTCTTGCCGCCGGACGCGGCGCCGGGCGCGCGCACGGCGGTGAACTGGCCGCCGACGTACATCGTGTTCTTGTAGAAGGTGATGGCCCGAACGGTGCCGTTCGTCTGCCAGGACGGGTTGGGCGGGAACGGGTTCGCCGCGAGGGCCGATCCGGAGCTCCCCGCGAGCACCAGGATGGCCGAAGCAGCGCCGAGAAACAGTCTGTGTGGCATGGCGGCACGGTACCCGGGAGCGCGGACAGCGCAATCACGGCGTGACGCACTTTGCAGCAGTTTCACGCTTTCCCAACATCCCCTTACACCCGCCTCGGAACGTGTCCGGTCGGATCGCCTTGCGGTCCGTGCAGGGGACTGGAGGTGCGCGGCGAACTCCGTTCCGATGACCAGAGCAACGACGCGAGCACGTGGTCGCGCCGCTGGCTCTCGCTCGAAGACTCGGCGCCCGCGCACCCCCACCCGCCACACGCCCCCCCGGCGGAAACGGGCGCCGAGTCGTTCGGCGCGGCAGCAGCGCACCGACCTCGTCGGTGGAGGCCTGCTTTCGCTGGGCGCGTTCCTCGGCTTCGTCGAGTACCTCGGCTGGGACGGGGGCGTCATCGGCCTCAAGATCGACACCGGGATCCATCTCGCGATCGGCCGGGCCGCGGCGGTCGTGCCGCCGCTCCTGGTCGCGCTGGGAGCGGGGATCTTCCTGCGCAGCCCCCTCACCCGCCTGCGCCCGCTGCGCACGGGGGCGATCGTGTGCCTGGCGACCCTCGTGCTGGCCCTCTCGACCGCCGACACGGGCTCGGTCGAGCGCCACGGCGGGCTGACCGGCGCCTACGCCCGGATCGCCCTGAACGGCCTGGTCGGCCCCATCGGCGTGTCGATCCTGGTGGCCCTCGGCACCCTGGCCGGCGTCGTGCTCGTGACCGGCGCGTCGCTCGGCGTCGCGATGCGCGCCTCCGGCCGCCACGTCGCCCGCGCGGGGAAGGCCGGCGTGCGCCTGTCGGAGGAGGTCGGCCGCCGGTACCGCGACCGCCCCGCCGGCCGCCCGACGCTGCGGGCCGTGCCGAGCCCCGAGCCGTCCTCGCCGCCCGTCGACGGCTCGCACGCCTTCGCCGACCTCTTCGGCGAGGTGCCCGAGCTGGACGAGGCGCCGGAGCCGCCGATGGCATCGGCGCCGGAGCCCGAGCCCGAGGACATCGCCGGCGATGACCCCTTCGACGAGCCGACCCCCGTGCTGGCGCCGGCCATGCCGCCGCCGGGGCGGACGCCGTACCGGCTCCCCCGGGCGTCGATCCTGAAGCGCAGCGCCGCCAGCCGCGGCTCGGGCCAGGACCACGAGAAGATCGCGCGCCAGCTCGTCGAGGCGCTTGCCAACTTCGGCGTCGAGGCGCGGGTGGTGGGGATGGTCACCGGCCCGCGCGTAACCCGCTACGAGCTCCAGCTCGCGCCCGGGATCAAGGTGAACCGCGTCTCGCAGCTGCGAGACGACCTCGCCTACGCCCTCGCGACGACCGAGATCCGCATCCTGGCCCCGATCCCCGGCAAGCAGGCCGTCGGCGTCGAGGTGCCCAACCTGTCCGCGAACCTGGTCACGCTCGGCGACATCTACGCGGAGCCCCCGGCCGGGTCGAGCCCGCTCACGGCCTGGCTCGGCAAGGACATCTCCGGCCACGGGGTCGCCTGCGACCTGGCCCGGATGCCGCACCTGCTGATCGCCGGCACGACCGGCTCGGGCAAGTCGGGCTGCATCAACGCGATCCTGTGCTCGATCCTGCTGCGGGCGGCGCCGGACGACGTGCGCATGATCCTGGTCGACCCGAAGCGGGTAGAGCTGAACCACTACGAGTCCATCCCGCACCTGCTGACCCCGGTCGTCACGAACATGAAGAACGCCTCGCTGGTGCTCCAGAACGTCGTCCGCGAGATGGAGACGCGCTACGAGACGATGGGGGCCGCCAAGGCCCGCAACCTGGCCGAGCTGAACGCCTCCCGGGCCGAGCTCGGGCGCGACATGCTGCCCCACATCCTGGTCGTGATCGACGAGCTGGCCGACCTGATGATGGTCTCGCCGGCCGAGGTCGAGGACGCGATCATCCGCCTGGCGCAGAAGTCGCGGGCGGTCGGGATCCACCTCGTGCTGGCGACGCAGAGCCCGCGCGTGGACGTGATCACCGGCATGATCAAGGCCAACGTGCCGTCGCGGATCGCCTTCGCGGTGTCGTCCCAGACGGACTCGCGGGTCATCCTCGACACGGGCGGGGCCGAAGCGCTGCTGGGGCAGGGCGACATGCTCTACAAGCCGCTCGGGACGTCGAAGCTGCAGCGGATCCAGGGCGCCTACATCTCCGAGGCCGAGACGCGCGACATCGTCGACGCCTGCCGCCGCCAGGGCGAGCCGACGTTCGAGGAGGAGCTGCTCGAGCTGCCGAGCGACGTGGAGCCGGAGGCGCTCGACGCCGACGACGACCCGGTGCTCGAGGACGCGATCCGGCTGGTCGCCCAGCACCAGACCGCGTCGGTGTCGCTGCTCCAGCGCCGCCTGCGCGTCGGCTACACGCGCGCCGGCCGCCTCATCGACATGCTCGAGCGGCGCGGCATCGTGTCCGGCTACGAGGGCTCGAAGGCCCGCAAGGTGCTGATCACGGAGGGCGACCTGCACCGCATCCTGGGCGGCGAGGCGCCAGCGCTCCCCGAGCCGGCCGACGACGTCACTCGCTAGCGCCCGGGCGGCCGCCCCCGGACGGGCGCGGGATTACCATCCCGAGACGGTGACCGACGACTGGTACACCAGGCTGCTCGCGACCGGGCTGCTCGACATGCTCGCGCCCTACCAGCCCGCGATCGTCGGCGCCTACCCGCTCGACGTCGCCCCGCCGGGGGCGCGGATCGAGATCGTCTGCCGCGCCGCCGACCTGGCCGCGTTCGCGCGCGTCCTCCGGACGACCTACGCCGAGCGTGACGAGGAGTTCGCCGTCTACGGCGGCAGCCTCGACGCCGAGGAGGCGGTCTTCGCCGAGTTCGCGCTCGACGGCCTGCCGCTCGAGGTGTCGGCCCAGCGCGAGCATGTCCACCGCCGCCTGGGCGCGGCGACGCTCGGGCTCTCCCGGGCGCTCGAGCAGTCGGGGCCGGTGACGAAGGCCCGGCTGGCGGCGGCGATCGCCGACGGGACGGACTGGCTCGACGCGGGTACCCGGCAGTTCGACCTCAGCCGGACGGCGCTCGAGTCGCTCGCGACCGCGAACTCCGCGCTCGTCGCGCGAGTGATGGGCGTCCCCCGGCCGGGGCCCAAGCTGCGCGAGTACACGACGGCGATCCTGGTCGCCGTGGTGGCCGACCTCCTGATCGTCTCCGCCGGGGCCGCGCGCGGCTCGCAGGAGTACACCGGCCTCATGTTCATGCTGGAGGCGGCGGTCCTGGGCCTCGTGTTCGGCGCCCGCCTGGCGGTGGTCGCGACGCTCGCGCCCCTGGTCGCGTTCGGGCTCCTGGTCTTCTCGAGCGCCGCCGTCGGCACGGAGGGGTGGGACACGGCGCAGGCGGCCGACTACCTGTTCGTGGCGGTGCTGGTCGCGAGCGCGGCCGGCGTCGTGGGGCTCCTTCGCGACCGCTACTTCCCGCGCGCCGCGTGACGAAACCGGTCGCGGCGCTGGTCGCGATGGCCGCGGTCGCGGCGGGATGCGGCTCCGACCTCGGCCCCGCGTCGACGCCGGCGGTCGTGCCGGTGCGCGTCCAGCTCGTGCACGGCTCGCCGCAGCTCGCGGCCGGCGTCCGGGACGCGGTGGCCATGGTCGGCGCCCGCAGGGTGGAGGGGACCCCGGAGGCGGACCTCGTCGTGACGGCGTCGGCGAGCGCCGCCGCCGCGGCTTCGCGGGTGAACCCGGGCACGCACATCCTCCTCGTCACGCCCCGGCCCCCGGCGGGCCTGCCCGCCAACGTGCGCGCGGTCGAGTTCGACAGCGGCGAGCTGGCCTACCTGGCGGGCGCCCTTGCCGCCCTGCGCTCACCCGACGTCGCGGTCGTCCAGCACGGAGGCGCCCTCACACCGGCGTTCCGGGCGGGGACGCAGGAGATCACCGGCCACGCGGCCGTGAGCTCGGTGGCGTGCGGGGCGGTGACGTCCGCGGCGGTGGTGTACGTCCCCGACCAGGGCTGCCGGCCGGCCGGGTCGATCGCCGCCGTGATCGCACCCCGGCGGCTTCCCGGGGCCGACATGCTGGCCCTGCTCGGGCCGCGGCCGGCGGTGGTCGTCGCCCAGGGCGCGCGCAGCGTCCAGGACGGCGTGTTCGAGCCGGGAGCGTGGCTCGAGGGGCTGCGCGAGGACGCGATCGGCTTCGCCTGGATCTCGCCCGTGGTGCCGGCGGGCGCCGTCGACCGGCTCCAGCACGTGGAGGACCGGGTGCGGGCCGAGACCGCGCCGGTGCCGTCCGTCGCGCCCTGAGCCGGTTTCGCCCGGTACACTTGCCGCGACGCCGCAGGGGCGGCGCTTGTTGCCATGTTCGAGATCGGGAGCTCACTCAGGGAAGCCCGCGAGCGCCGCAACCTGAGCTACGGCCAGGTCGAGGCCGAGACGGCGATCCGCACGCGCTACATCCGCGCGCTCGAAGACGAGGACTTCCACATCCTCCCGGGGCCGACGTACACGAAGGGCTTCCTGCGCGCGTACGCGGAGTATCTGGGCCTCGACGGGCAGCCGTTCGTGGACGAGTTCAACTCGCGTCACCACGACCCGCGTGGGGCCGCGGAGCACACGCCGATCGCCTCGAAGCCGCGCTCGCGCCCGCCGCGCAGGCGGCACCGGCGCGAGTCGAACCTGGTGATGATCACCCTGGCGGCGATCGTCGCCGTGTCGTTCCTGGTGGTGCTCGCCCTGCGCTTCCCGCCGCAGCCGACCGCCCCCTACAACACGAACACGACCAACCCCCGCACGACGACGCCCGGGACGGCCGGGACGACGGGGAACGAGACGCTGCCGACGACGTCGTCCTCCGGCACGACCAAGGCATCCGGCACCTTCAAGATCGTCCTGCGCCTGAGCGGGCCCACCTGGGTCCAGGCGACGATCGGGTCGCCGAGCGGCCCCGGCGTCATCGCCCAGGGCCTCGACCTGGGGCCGCCGCGCGGGTTCACCATCGACCCCGCCGCGTATCCCACTCTCACGTTCACCTCCCACAAGCCGGTCTACCTGTCCCTGGGGGCGCCCGGCAACGTCACCGTGGTCGTGAACGGCCATCGCGTCGCCCTGCCGTACGTCCCCGCGGGCGGTCGGGTGCGCCTGGCCGCGGCGGGCGCGACCGCAGCTTGAGCAGGCCGCGAGCCGCAATCCTGCTCACGGGGAACGAGCTCCTGCGCGGGGTCATCTCCGACCAGAACGCGCCCCACCTGGCCCGCGAGCTCGAACGGCTGGGGTTCTCGCTCACGCGCACCGTGATCGTGGGCGACGACCTCGCCGACATCCGGGCCGGCCTGCGCGCGGCGCTCGAGAAGGCCGACCTGGTCGTCACGTCCGGCGGCCTGGGGCCGACCCACGACGACCGCACGGTCGAGGCGATCGCCGCCGAGGCCGGCGTTCCGCTCGTGCTGGACGAGGAGGTGCTGGGCCGCATCAGCCGTTGGACCGACGGCGTCGCCGACCGGTACGGGTACGAGCGCAGCCGCTTCGACGCCGGCAACCGCAAGCAGGCTCACATCCCCGAGGGCGCGCACGTGCTGGGGATCGCGGGGACGGCGCCGGCGCTCGTGGTCGCCGTCGGCGACGCCCATCTGGTCGTGCTGCCCGGCGTCCCGTCCGAGCTGCGGCGGCTGTGGCCGCTGGCCCCCGAGCATCCTGCGCTCGCCGGCCTGTTCTCGCGCGCGCAGCCGCGGCGGCAGTGGCTCATCCGCACCTACGGGATCGGCGAGTCGCACGTCGCCGACCTCTTCGCCGAGGCAGGCGGCGACCCGGAGGGTGTCGAGACGAGCATCTGCGCGCGCAACTTCGAGATCGAGATCGACATCCGGGCCGAGGCCGGCAGCGAGGCGAACGGCGCCGCGATGGGCGAGCGCATGGCTGCGGCGCTGGGCGAGTTCGTCTTCGCGACGGACGAGCGGTCCCTGGCCGAGATCGTGCTCGACCTGCTGCGCGAGCGGGGCTGGACGGCGGCCACCGCGGAGTCGTGCACGGGCGGCATGGTGGCCGGCAAGCTCACGGACATCGCGGGCAGCTCCGCCGCGTTCGCGGGCGGCGCGGTCGTCTACTCGAACGAGCTCAAAAGGGCGCTGCTGGGCGTCCCCGCCGACCTGCTCGAGGCCCACGGCGCCGTGAGCCCGGAGGTGGCCGAGGCGATGGCACAGGGCGCGCGGGAGCGGCTCGGCGCCGACGTCGCGGTCTCCGTGACCGGCGTCGCCGGGCCGGGCGGCGGCACGCCGGAGAAGCCGGTGGGGCTCGTGTATATGCACGTCGCTTCGCCCGCGGGCGGCGAGGGCAGGCGGATGGAGTGGCCGGGCGACCGGGCGATCGTGCGCGCGCGCGCCACCGCCGGTGCCCTGCAGCTCCTGCGTGCGCATCTCGTGGCAGGCCCGGCACACGCGCAGCCTTGAACCGCGTCCGACCGCGCCTCTAGGATATCCGAACATCTGTTCGTGAGCCCGTTGTCATCGGGCCCGGCTGCGACAATACGAACGGCGCGTCGCGGGGACGCGCCTGGAGGAAGGTGGAGAGACGCATGGAGCGAGAGCAAGCACTCGAGGCAGCGGTCAGCCAGATCGAGCGCCAGTTCGGCAAGGGCGCGGTCATGAAGATGGGCGACGCCCCGAGGGTGTCGATCGACGCCGTGTCGACGGGCGCGCTGTCGCTCGACCTCGCCCTCGGCATCGGCGGGCTCCCGCGCGGCCGCGTGTGCGAGGTGTTCGGCCCCGAGTCGTCGGGCAAGACGACGCTCTGCTACCACGTCATCGCCGAGGCCCAGCGGGCCGGCGGCCTGGCGGCGTTCATCGACGCCGAGCATGCGATGGACCCGGCCTACGCCCGCCGCATCGGCGTGAACGTCGACGACCTGCTGCTGAGCCAGCCGGACAACGGCGAGCAGGCGCTCGAGATCGCCGAGCTCCTGATCCGCTCGGGCGCGCTCGACGTGCTCGTGATCGACTCGGTGGCGGCGCTCGTGCCGCGGGCCGAGATCGAGGGCGAGATGGGCGACTCCCACGTCGGCCTCCAGGCCCG
>JAICJC010000043.1 GCA_025928655.1 Thermoleophilia bacterium
CGTGCGGGCCGTCGTGTCGAACGCGACCAGCTGCGCCGTGAGGTCGACCAGCTCCTCCCTGCCGGCGGTGACCGCATCCAGGATGCGTGCCTCCAACGTCACGGTGGGCGATGATAGTGAAGGGTGGAACGGACCGACGCACACGCCCGCCGCCGGCGCAGGCCGCGACGGTGGGCCCGGATCGCAGCCGTCCTTCCTCTGTGCGCCGCCTCGCTCGCGGCCGGCTACGGCGCGCACGCGCTCCTCTCGGGGCCCGGGGAGTCGGCCGCGCGGGCACGCGGGGCGCCCACGACGACCGTCACCGTGACGAAGACGTCCCCGCAACCCAAGCCGTCCCCGCCGCCCGACCGGCGCACGCTCTCGGTGGCGGCGGTCGGCGACACCATGCTCGGCTCGACGCCGGCGTTACCCCCGTCGCCGTCGGCCTACCTGGCCGCGATGCACGCCGAGCTGCGAGGCGACATCGTCTTCGGCAACCTGGAGGGCACGCTCACCGACGCGACGGCGAGCAAGTGCAAGCCCGGGGCGAAGGACTGCTTCGCGTTCCGGGCGCCGCCCCAGTTCGCGCCCGGCCTGCGCTCGGCGGGCTTCACGGTGATGAGCAACGCCAACAACCACTCCTACGACTTCGGCGCCGCCGGCCAGGCGGACACCGTGCGCGCGCTGCGCGCCGCCGGGATCGCCCAGACCGGCCTCCCCGGCGAGATCACGGTCGTGCAGGCCGGCGGCATGCGGGTCGCCCTGCTCGGCTTCGCGCCCTACTCCGACACCGCGTCGCTGCTCGACCTCCCCGCCGCCGAGGCTCTGCTCGCGCGGGCCGGCACGATGGCCGACATCGTCGTCGTCGCCATCCACGCCGGCGCCGAGGGCACCGCCGCGCAGCACGTCACCGGTGGCGAGGAGTCATACGTCGGCGAGGATCGTGGCAACCCGGAGGCCTTCGCGCACATGGCCGTCGACGCCGGGGCGGACCTCGTCCTCGGGTCGGGCCCTCACGTCCTGCGCGGGATGGAGATCTACCGCGGGCGCCTGATCGCCTACAGCCTCGGCAACTTCGCGGGGTACCACAACTTCGGCCTCGACGGCGTGCTGGCCGACTCCGTGGTGCTTCACGTGCGCCTCTCCGCGAAGGGCGCCTTCCGCTCCGGGCGGATCGCCTCGGTGCGGCTCGTCGACGCCGGGATGCCCGAGCCGGATCCGGCCGCGACCGGCGTGCGGCTGATCGCCGAGCTCTCCCGCGCCGACCTCGGATCGCGGGCGATCCGGGTGACGCCGGCGGGCCGGATCACGCCCCCGTGACCGATCCGGAAGGCGTTCCCCTGTAAGGATCTGGGTGCGATTCCCCCCGGCGGGGGATTCCCGGCTGGGGCCCGTCCGGCATAACGAGAGGGACGCTCCGTGGCCCCCCGAAGCCCCGGACCCGCGGCCTGTCGCACCCCATCCGGCGGCCGTGGATGTCGTCTGCCCTGACCCCACCCGCCCCCAAGGGAGGTGCGCACATGATCAAGTGGAACTATCCCGCCCTGCGCGTCGTCCTGGCCCTGGGCGCGATCGCCTCGTTCGCGATCGCTTCCGGCGCCGGCATGCGCTGGTCGTAGCCGGCTCGTAGCGCCGGAGCCGGACCTCACGAGGGCACCTCTCCCGGCCGATAAACGGGACTGAATCTCGTGACTTCCTCCGCCGCCGCTCCCCCGAACGACTCCTTGCCGCCCCGACTGCTCCGGTACGTCGTCACGGTCATCGCCGCGACGGTACCGGTGGCGGTCGGGGCGGCCCTGACCGTCGTCGCCCATCCGCCCGCCAAGGACACCCTGGTGGGCGTTCTCGTGTTTGCGGTCGCCGCACTGGCGGCCGAGTTCAAGCCGGTGCCGCTCGACGAGCACGGCGCGCGCAAGGTCTCGCTCGCATTCGTCTTCCTGCTCGCCGCCCAGATCCTGTTCGGCTGGCAGTACGCCGTGATCGCGGCGCTCACCGCCACCGCGATCGTGGAGTACGCCGAGCGCGGCCCGTCGCTGCGGGGCGCGTTCAACACGTCCGCCTACGCGCTGTCGGCGTTCGCCTCGGCTCTGCCCGCCTTCCTGCTGGGCTGGGACGGCGGCACGATCGGCTCGGGCGACGCCGGCAAGCTGACCGTCCTCGCCTTCGCCGGAGGCGCCGCCTACGTGGCCACGAACGTGGCGCTCGTCGCGGTCGCCGTCGCGCTCGCCAGCGGCGTCCCGCTGCGGCAGGCCCCGCGCGACTACCTTCGCCACCCCGGGCCGGCGTTCCTGATCATGGCCTTCATCTCGGCCCTGGCGGTGTCTCAGTGGAAGGTCGACCCGCCCCTCGAGCTGTTCCTGGCCGGCCCGCTGTTCGCACTCGCGCTGTACCTGCGATCCTCCTACCGGACGGTGCTCGCCGTGCGCGACGCCGAGACCGACGCGCTGACGGCGCTTGGCAATCACCGCTCCTTTCAGATCGACCTGCGCCGCGAGCTCGAGGCCGCCGACGGCGAGGACGGCCTCATGTCGCTCGCGCTCATCGACCTCGACTCCTTCAAGGACATCAACGACCGCTTCGGCCACCCCGTCGGCGACTCCGTCCTGCGGCTCGTCGCCTCCGTCCTGCGGGAGCAGTGCGGCGAGGGCCGGGCCTACCGGATCGGCGGCGAGGAGTTCGCGGCGCTGCTGCCGGCGCACACGTCCTGGGAGGCCGACACCGTGTTCGACCGCATCCATGCCCAGCTGGCCGGCACCGAGTTCCCGACCGGGGAGCCCGTCACCGTCAGCGTCGGTCTCGCGGTCTTCCCGGAGCACGGGCGCGACCGCGAGACGCTCTACGACGTCGCTGACGCCGCCCTCTACTGGGCCAAGAACCACGGCAAGAACCGGTCGTGCATCTACACCCCGTCGGTCGTGCGCTCCTACACGCCGGCCGAGCTCGCCGAGACCGCCGAGCGGCAGGCCCGCCTGCGCGCGGCCGAGGGCCTGATCCGGGTCGTCGACGCCAAGGACACCTACGCGGGGGCCCATTCCCAGACCGTCTCGCGGCTGGCGGAGGGCATCGCCCGCACGATGGGCCTCGACATCGAGGTGGTCGAGCAGGTGCGCCTGGCCGGCCTGCTGCACGACCTCGGCAAGATCGCGATTCCCGACCGCATCCTGCAGAAGCCCGGCAAGCTGGATCCGGACGAGCTGCGCGTGATGCGCGAGCATCCGGTGCTCGGCGCCCGCCTGCTCGAGGGCCTCGGCGTGTCGCCGGTCGACCGCTGGATCCTGCACCACCACGAGTGGTGGGACGGCTCCGGCTACCCGCTCGGCCTCGCCGGCGAGGAGATCCCGCTCGGCTCGCGGATCATCCTCGTCGCCGACGCCTTCGACGCGATGACCTCCGACCGCTGCTACCGGGCCGCCGGGACCGCGTCCGCGGCGATCGCCGAGCTGCGCAAGCGCTGCTGGACCCAGTTCGACGCCCGCATCGTCGCGGCCCTCGAGCGCCTGCAGTCGGAGGAGCCGGACATCGCCGACGTGCGGCAGGCCGGCTGATGGTGCTGGCGCTTGCCGTCCTGGTCGGGCTCGCGCTCGGCCGGTTGCTCGGTGGGCGAGTCTCCGCCCTGGCGTCGATCCCGATCCGGGCGCCGTGGCTCTTCTACGCCGCCGTCGGCGTCCAGATCGTCGGGTATCCGTCCGGCATCCTGCCGTGGAGCATCGGCGACACGGTCGCGACCGGCCTGTGGCTGCTCTCCTACGCCCTGCTGATCGCGGCCGTCGCCGTGAACGCGCGCCTGCCCGGCGCCGTGATCGTCGGCCTCGGCATGCTCTCGAACCTGGCCGCCGTCGTCGGCAACGGCGGGCACATGCCCGCCCGCGCCTCGGCCCTGCGGGCGGCGGGCGTGCTCTACCGCGGCGTCCACAACAACAGCGCGGTCGCGTCGCACCCGAACCTGCCGTGGCTGATCGACCGCTGGCCGGTGCCGGCGTTCATCCCGATGGGCAACGTGTACTCGGTCGGCGACGTCCTCATCGCCGCCGGCGCCGTCGTGCTGGTGTGCGCCGGCATGGGCGTGCGCCTGCGCCGCGGCGAGCTGGCGCCGGCCTAGTCGTTCGTTTGGGTGCGGGCGGCGGTCTCGTCACCCGCCAAGAGGGGTCAGACCCCTTCTGGCGGGTCCGCCCGCGTGCCGCGCACCCACCGCTACGCGCGCTCGCGGTACGCGGCCGAGAGCCGCTTCGGCACGCACAGGCTCCAGGCGTCGATCACGAGGCCGCGCATCTCCTCGGGGCCGAGCGCCGCGAGGCGGGCCACGACCCAGTTGAAGCGCAGATCGGACTCGCGCGGCATGAGGAACTTCTCGGGCTCCGTCCCGACGAGCCACTCCCGCTCCTCCTTCGGGAAGCCGAACCCCATCAGCGTCTCGTCGCGGGAGAACGCGACGTACACGATCTGCCCGACCCGGAACTTGATCCGCCCGCGGACGACGGCCTCGTGCGTGCGCGGGAGGGTGAGCGCGACCGCGCGCACGTCGTCGACGGTCACCACGGCAGCGTCCCGGCGTCGGTGTGCACCGCGATCGGCGGGCGGGTCGCGGCGGCGGCCCTGGTGGGGTACCACACCCGGCCGCGCCCGACGACGATGAGCGAGCCGGCCTTGGTGCCCGCCGCGGCGAAGGTCTCGCGGTTGCCGCTCCACGGCCGCGCCCCCGTACGCCGCTCGAGCTCGTCCAGGAACTCCGCGACGTCGGCGACCGGCATCCCGGCCTCGCAGATGCCGAGCAGCGCCGCCGGGCCGAACGGCGGCGTGTACGGCTCGGGCAGGTCGTGGTGCGCGATCAGCTCGACGATGTTGCCGTCCGGGTCGGCGAAGTACGCCGAGTCGGCGTTCCAGTCGGGGAACGCGAAGCGGCGGCCCCCGTGCTCGCCGGTCAGGAGGTCGACGCGCTCGCCCAGCCACGCGAGCGCGTCGGCGTACGCGGCCGAGGGAATCCGGATCGCGAAGTGCTGCGGCGACGGCTCGCCCGCTACGAGCACGACCCGCGCGTCGCCGATGCCCACCGCCAGCGCGCCGTCCTCGTCGGCGGCCTGCACCCCGAACGCGGCGTAGAGCGCCCGCTGCGGCTCCAGCCGCGCCGACGCCAGTCTGATCTCGCGCAGATGCACGGCGGAAGCCTCGGGCCTCCGATCTAGGCGACCCGGGTCGCCCCGTCGTAGTGCTCGGCGTACCAGCCGCCGGCGAGGCTCGAGATGCGCACGTGGTCGCCGGTGTGGGGCGCGTGGATGAAGCGGCCGCCGCCGACGTAGATGCCGACGTGGTTCAGGTCGTCGAAGAACACCAGGTCGCCCGGGCGGAGGCCGTCCACGCGGACGTGGCGGCCGTCGCGGTACTGGGCGGCGGCGAAGTGGGGCAGGTGCACGCCCAGCTGGGCGTAGACGTACATGACGAGGCCGGAGCAGTCGAAGCCGCTCGGAGAGGCGCCGCCCCACACGTACGGGACGCCCAGGTAGCGCTCGGCGATCGCCGCCGCCCGCACGCCCACGCCGTGGGCCCGCCGCGGAGGCGCCGGCCGGCTACGGCCCGGCGTCACCCGCACCCGCCGCAGCGCCGCCAGCGTGTGCGCGCCGACCTGGCCGTCGACGACCAGCCCGTGACGGGCCTGGAACCCGCGCACGGCCGCGAGCGTGATGGGCCCGAAGTCGCTGTCGGGCGTCACGCCCAGCCGCCGCTGCACCGCCGCGACCGCCGGCCCGGTGTCGCCCTCGCGCAGGACGGCCTCGCCGGCGAACCCGCGCCACTCGGCCTCGAGCGCAGCCCAGGTGTGCGGGCCCACCTGGCCGTCGACGAGCAGGCCGTGCGCGGCCTGGAACCGGCGCACCGCCTGGAGCGTCGAGGGGCCGAAGCGGCCATCCACGCGCACGCCCAGCAGGCGCTGCAGGTGGGCGACCTCCGGTCCCGACGCGCCCGCCCGGAGGATGCGGCGGGGGTGGGTGCGCGAGCGGGTCTTCTGGCCCGCCGCCTGCGCCGGCGCCGCGTATCCGGTCGCGTTGGCGCCGACCGCCGTGGCGGCCACGGCCAGGGGCACGCTGATGCGCTTGACGGTGCGCCGATGCCGGGCCGCGGCCCGCCGGCGCTGCGCGCGCTCGTGCGAATAGCGCCACACGTCCTCGGAGGCGAGGTCGCGTGAAGGTGGCGCGCTCGTCATCGTCCCCCCGGCGTGACTCACCCTGGAGACCCTACCGACCCGGCGGTGAGGGGGGTGTGGTGAACCCGTTAGCGAACTGTTCGGCCCTACGCCTCGTTGAAGCCGGTGCGGCGCATGGCGCCCCAGCCCTGCTTGCGGCGGACGATGTCGTACACGCCGGCGAGGCGGTAGAAGTCGATCAGCTGCCGGAACCACATGTTCTCGAACACCGCGAGGCACATCATCCGGCCGAGGTCGCGGAGGCGGCGGTAGTTGCGGTAGCCCTGCTCCTCGAGGCCGCACGCCACCAGCGTCACCAGGGATCCGAGCACCCACGAGCACAGGATGAAGGCGGCGACCAGATGCCAGCTGACGATGCCGAGCGCGAGGCCGATCGGGAAGGCGACCCAGGCCGAGGCCTCCATCAGCGGGCCCGCAAACTCGAACGTCAGGAAGTAGGGCAGGGCGACCATGCCCGGCGCGCCGTAGCGGGGGCGCAGCATCATCGAGCGGTGCCGCCACAGGCACTCCCACAGGCCGCGGTGCCAGCGCCGCCGCTGCCGCCCCAGCGAGCCGATGTCGGACGGCACCTCCGTCCAGCAGACCGGGTCGGGGGCGTAGGTGATGCGGTAGGGGCGCCCCTGGTCGCGCATGTGGCGGTGCAGCCGCACGGTCAGCTCGAGATCCTCGCCGACGGTGTCCGTCCAGTAGCCGCCCACCTCGTCGACGACGTCGCGGCTGAAGAGCCCGAAGGCGCCCGAGACGATGACGAGCGCGCCGATCGCGTCCCAGGCCACGCGCCCGAACAGGAACGCGCGCAGGTACTCGATCACCTGGTAGGCGGCCAGTTGCCCGCTCGGGAGCCGGGGCTCCATGACGCGGCCCGACTCGATCCGGCACGAGTTGCCGACGCGGATGGTGCCGCCGACCGCGATCACCCGCTCCGGGTCCTCGAGCACCGGCCGCACCATCACGGACAGGCCGTCCGGGTCGATAATCGAGTCGGCGTCGGTGACGATCACGTACGGGTGCCGGGCGACGTCGAGGCCGGCGTTGAGCGCGTCTGCGCGGCCGCCGTTCGGCTTGCGCACGAGGGTGAGGTCGTGCGGCGCGGCGGCGCGGTACATCTCGGTGACCGGCTCGTACCTGAGCCTGTTGCGTGGCGCGGGCGTCACCCGGCGCAGGCCGTAGGCGTCGACCAGCGTGCGGGCGGTGGCGTCGGTCGAGCCGTCGTCCACGACGACGACCTCGAAGAGGGAGTAGCGCTGGGCGAGCAGCGACCGCACGGACTCGAGGATGACGGTCTCCTCGTTGAATGCCGGGACGACGATCGAGACGCCGGGGGTGAGCGGCGACGCGAACGCCTCCTCGTGCCACGCCCAGCTGCGGCGCCTGATGGCGCGGGTCATGCCGCGCCGCGCGAGGGGCCAGAGCAGCAGGTATGAGAGGTTGAGCGAGAGCGCGTAGAGCGTCGAGACGAGCCCGACGACCTCGACGGTCGTCCTCACGCGACGCCGGCCTCGATGAGGCTCGCGGCGTGGCGCAGCTGGGGATGGGCGTCGATGTCGCCGCCCAGCTCGACCACGAGCCCGGGCGCGACGGCGGTGAGGGCCCGGGCGGCCACCTCGGCCACCTCGGCGTCGTCGTGGTGGACGAGTCGCAGGAGCGTGGGTGCGCTGCGCTCGTCGCCGACGGCGGCCAGCGCCTCGGCGGCGGAGATGCGGACGTCGGTGACCTCGTCGGCGAGCAGCTCCTCGAGCGCGTCGCAGGCGTCGTCGGCGCCGAGCCGGGCGAGGGCCTCGCAGGCGCGGCGGCGCACGAGCGGCGCCTCGTCGTCCAGGCGGTCGCGTAGCGAGAGGCTGTCGCGCGGGTTGCCGAGTCGGCCGAGCAGCTCGACCGCGTTCGCGCGGGCGGCGGGCTCCTCGTCGGAGAGCAGGGTGCGGATGCCGGGCAGGGCGGCGGCCCCGATCGAGATCAGCGCGTTGGCGGCGACCGCGCGCGGGACGAGCCCCTGCACCAGGGCGTACAGGAGCGGCCCGGCCGCGCTGCGGGGGCGGAGGCGGCCGAGGCTGCGGGCCGCGGCGAGGCGCACATCGGGGTCACGGTCGTTCAGGGCCTGGAGCAGCGGCACCTCGGCCGCCGGACTGCACATGTCGCCGAGCAGGGCGGCGTGCTCGGCGCGGCGGTGGGCGCGGGGATCGGCGAGCCGGCGGCTGACCCGCGCGATCGCCCCGCTGGTTTCGAAATGCTCGGCGATGGCCTCGCGCGATTCGCCGGTCAGCGCCGGCGCGAGCTCGGCCAGGATCTCGGTCAGGGCGCCCTCGTCGCGGCGGGCGGTGCGGCCGGCGGGTTCGCCGTCGAGAAGCGCGTGGGCGACCGGCTCGACCCGGCCTCGGGCCTCGGCGCGCAGCCCCTCGCTGCGGCCGGCGCGCACGCGCCGCGCCCAGAGCAGGAGCGCGTACATCGCGCCGATCAGGACCAGAACGAGCGCAGCTTCGAGGGGGGCCGCCATGCTTGGGCCACCATCGACAGGATGGGACCCCGGTCCGCCCACGCTTTGACGTAACCGCGCTCCCCCAATTCGGGGAGGGCTTGCGAGGGTAAACTACGAATGTTAGTTTTAATCCTAGTAGCCGAAGCAGGGAGCACATCATGCGCGTCACCACCGTTCGGCCCGATCTGACCCAGCTGACCCGGCTGCGGTTCGTGAACGCCTACCTCGTCGCCGAGGACAACGGGCTGACGCTCGTCGACACCATGACCTCGGGCAGCGGGAGCGGCATCGTGGCCGCCGCCGAGGCCATCGGCCGGCCGATCGTCCGCATCGTCCTCACCCACGGCCACACCGACCATGTCGGCTCGCTCGACGAGCTGGCGCGGCTGCTGCCCGACGCGGTCGTCGCGTGCTCGACCCGCGAGAGCCGGCTGCTCGCCGGCGATCGTGCGCTCGCCCCGGACGAGCCGGCCTCGAAGCTCCGGGGCGGCTGGAAGGACGTGGCGAGCCGGCCGTCGCTCCTCCTGGACGATGGCGACCGCGTCGGCTCGCTCCGCGTCGTGGCCGCGCCGGGCCACACGCCCGGCCACATCGCGCTCGTCGACGAGCGCGACGGGACCCTCATCGCCGGCGACGCGTTCTCGACGCTCGGGGGCGTCTCGAGCGGCGGCCGCACCAACCCGCGCTTCCCGCTCGTCGGGATGGCGAGGTGGGACCGGCCCACCGCGAACGCGACGGCCGCCCGGCTGGCGGGTCTGGCCCCGTCCGCGCTCGCGACCGGGCACGGCCGGGTGGTGGCCGACCCCGCCCGGGCGATCGAGCGGGCACTGGCCGCCGCCGGCGTCGCCCGGGCGGAGGCGGCGTAGGTGGCCCGCCGCGGGCTCAGCCGGGCGGCGGTCGTGCAGACGGCCGCCCGGCTCGCCGACCGCGACGGGTACGACGCGCTGACGCTGGGCGCGGTTGCCGCCGCGGTGGGCGTGCGGCCGCCGTCGCTCTACAACCACGTGGAGGGCCTGGCGGGGCTGCGGCGGGATCTGGCCTTGGCCGGCCTGACCGAGCTCGGCGAGCGCATCCGCGATGCCGCCGTCGGGCGGTCGGGCGAGGACGCGCTGCTCGCCCTGGCCGACGCCTATCGCGCCTACGCGCGCGAGCACCCGGGCGTCTACCGCGCCCTCCAGCGGGCGGCGAGCCCCGGCGACGACGAGATCGCCGCGGCGGGCGCGAGGCTGCTCGAGCCGGTGTTCGCCGTCCTGGCCGGCTTCGGGCTCGAGGGCGATGCGGGCATCCATGCGGCCCGGGCGCTGCGCAGCGCGCTGCACGGGTTCGTCGAGCTCGAGCGCGTCGGCGGGTTCGGGATCGACCTCGATCTGGACGAGAGCTACCGCTTCCTCGTTCGCGCGGTGGCCGCCGGAATCGGCGCTTGAGCCGGTGTGCGTCGGCCCGTACCCTGGAGGGGTGGCCGCCCACCTCCAGCTCTCCGTCGCCCCGACCCCGCACACCGCGGCGGCCGTCCGGCTCCTGCGGGAGGCGCGCCGGAGGCTCCCGTGTGCCGGCTCCCTGTGCGCCGCCCTCGACCGGGCCGACCCGGCCGGCACGCTGTCTCCCGACGCCTACGCCGAGGCGGTCGCGGCGGTCGATGTGGGCGCGCGCGTCTTCGGCTACGACGCGGCGACCGAGATCGGCGCGCACGGCGCCGCGGTCGCGCTCGTGGTCGACGTCGCCGTCTACCACCTCACCGGCGCGGCGGCCGACATCCCGGCGGCGCTGAACGCGTTCCGCCGCGCGGCGGGCCCGCTGCTCGAGCCGACGCGGCGCTAGCGCCGCACCGAGGGGCGGATCGCCGCGCGGCGACCGCGCAGCGACCCGCCCCATCCGAACCGTCGGCCCTAGTGCGCCGCTCGCAGCTCGCCGAGCAGGCCGTGGGACTCGTCGTCCGGGCCCGCGCTGAAGAGCAGCGCGTTGCGGGCGCCGGTGACGCCGTTGCCGAAGCGCAGGCCCCACAGGCCGTCGATCACGACCGGGGCCCCGTGCGGCCGCCGCAGCGTCCCCAGCAGGTGCCCGGTGTGGATGTCGTACGCGTGGATGCGCCCGTCGCCGAAGTTGCCGACGAGCAGCGCGCCGCTGAAGCGCCCGAAGTGGCGGGGCGCCCGGGCCATGCCCCACGGGGCGTTCAGCGGGCCCCGGCTCGCCAGCCGCCGGATCAGGCGGCCGCGCGGCGTGTAGACGTCGACGTAGCCCAGGTGGGGCGCGTCGACCTCGTCGGGCGGCGTGCCCTGCCTGGCATAGCTGACGTAGATCCGGCCGCCGATCGCCTGGATGCCGAACGGCGCGAACGCGTGCGGGAGCCGTGGGTCACGGAACCGGCCGTGGGTGCTCACCGGGTGGAAGCGGCTGTTGAACACGTCGACGGCGTTGTTGCCGAAGTCGGCCGCGAACAGCATCGGTCCCCGTCCGTGGACGCGGGCGAGGGTGAGGCCCTTGAAGATCGCGCCCGGCGTCGTCCACTCGGTGATCGCCGTGGTCGTCCCCGGCGCCCAGGCCGCGATGGATCCGGTCTCGGTGTCGAAGATGAAGAGCGACGGCGTGGCCGTGCCCCCCACGTCCTGCCTGAACCCCATCGTCGGGTTGAACACCTGGCCGGTCGGGTCCATGGCCGGGATCGACACCACGAGCGGCGCGATCGAGATCGGCATCCCGTGGGCGGCGCCGGGGTAGATCGTGGCGACGCCCGTGCCGTTGTCCGCCACCCACAGCGGGGTCGTCGGCCCGGCGGCGAGCCCCCAGGCGTTGACGAGGTTCGGATCGGTGACCCGGGCGACGCCCGGCCGGTCGGAGACAAGGTTGGTCTGGCGGTAGCCGTGCGCCAGCGCTGCCGCCGGGATTGCGAGCACGGCCATCGCCACGACGGCGGCCAGCCCCGTCCGCCTGGTCCATGTCGAGCGGTGCATCGAAGCTCCCCTCCTCGAGTTTCACCCGGTGCTTCCTCAGGGCACCGGAGGACGAGGGTGAGTACGATCGCGGGCGCCGGCCGGATTGTGGCCTGCGTCACATGAAGAGCCACCGGGAGGACTGCAATGACGGAGCCGGCCGAGATCGCCCAGTCGTGCGAGGAGGTCATGCCCGGCGTCTGGCACTGGCGCATCCACAACCGGGCCATCGGAGGGTCGATCTCGAGCTCGCAGCTCGTCGCCGCGAACGGCGAGGTGGTGCTCGTCGACCCCGTGCAGCTCGCGCCGGAGGCACTGGCGGGCCTGCCGCGCCCGACGGCGACCTGCCTCACCGCCAAATGTCACCAGCGCTCGGCGTGGCGCTACCGCGAGCGGTTCGGTGCGGTGGTGTGGGCGCCGCAGGGCACCGCCTCGCTGGAGGAGGAGCCGGACCGCCGCTACGGCGCCGGCGACACGCTGCCGGCAGGCCTGCTCGCCGTGCACACGCCCGGGCCCGAGGACGTCCACTTCTGCTTCCTGCTCGAGCGGGAGAAGGGCGTGCTCGTGTGCTCGGACCTGCTCGGCCGGGGCGAGGACGGCGAGCTGGACTTCATCCCGCTCCAGTATCACGACGACCCGGACGCGACCCGGCGCAGCGTCGAGCGCCTGCTCGACCTGCCGTTTGCGGTGCTCTGCCTCGACCATGGCCCGCCGCTCGTCGACGACCCGAAGGCCGAGATCCGGGCGCTGCTCGAGCGGACGGCCTGACAGGCCCAGCCTCAGTCCCCGCGGCGGCCGCGGATGAGGAGCTTCGTGTCGAGCCAGACGGCCTCGTCGGTCGCCATCCGGTGGGACAGGAGCTCGCGCACGCGGGCGGCCGTCTCGCCCGTGCAGCCGACGCGTGCCAGCCATGGCTCCACGGGATGCCGCTTGGGGAACCGCTCGGCGCGATCGACGGCGAGGCCGGCGGCCTCCATGAGCCCGCGCCAGCCGGGCTCGCTGTAGGAGCGCATGTGGGTCGGGTCGCGCAGGCGCTCGGCCTCCTCGACCCGCTCGTCGGCGTAGAGCGTGTCCTCGACCACGACGAACCGGCGCGTCACCCGGGCCATCTCGCGCACGGCGGCCGCGACGTCGCGGAAGTGGTGGGCGGCGATGCGGCAGGCCACGACGTCGAAGCTCGAGTCCGGGAACGGGAGCGCCTCCGCCGGGCAGACGACGTCGGGGCGCATGCCCTCGGCGGCGTCGCAGGTCGTCACGCGGCATCCGGCCTCGGCCAGCCGGCGGGCGACATGGCCGCCGCCGGTCGCGACGTCGAGGGCCTCGACGTCCGGCCCGGGCTCGCACCAGGCGACGAGCGCGTCCAGATCCGCGCCCTCCCGATGGGTGGGGCTGGCGCGGTAGGCGTCGACGCGCGCGCTCCAGGCGTCGGTCATGCCCGTCCGGCCCGGTCCGGCGCTAGGCGCCGGCGACTTCGGGGACGAAGCGGTCGACCGGGACGATCTGGTCGACCGGGACGTTCGCGCGCCGGGCGGCGACCATGATCTCCTCGGCCGAGGGCGCCTCGTACAGACAGTAGGAGCGGTGCCGGTCGGCGGAGAGGAACGAGAACAGCCACCGCACGCCCTCGTCGGCGTTCACGTCGACGATCAGGCGCACGTCCTCGTCAGTCAGCTCAAGCTGCTCGGCGAAGCTGCGCTCGATCAGAAACAGGGGCATACGGACATGCTACTCGCGTCCCGCCGGCGCCGCCGTGAGCCCCCGGCCGTAGGCGTAGGCGGCGGCCTCGGTGCGGTTGGCGCACCCGGTTTTGCGCAGGATGCTGCGCACGTGGTTGGCGGCGGTGTGCTCGCTCACCACGAGCCGCGCGCCGATGTCGCGGTTGCTGAGCCCCTGCGCGACCAGGCGCAGGATCTGGAGCTCGCGTGGAGACAGCCCGTCGGGGGGAGGGCGGCGCGGGGCCGGCCCGCCCTCGGCGCGGACGCGGCCGAGCAGCGTCGGCATCCCGATCCGTTCCGCGAGCGAGCCGGCCTCCCGCAGCAGCCGGCGCCCGCGGGCCCGGTCGTTGCCGCCCGCCTCGACGAGCAGCTTCCCCAGCGCGTACTGGCTGTGGGCGAGCCACGTCCAGGCCCCCATCGCCCGGTCGACCTCGAGCGCGACCTCCAGATGGCCGCGCGCGATCTCGCGCTCGCCCGCCGTCGCCGCGACGACGCCCAGGTACCGGTCGGCCGATCCGTAGCAGGCGACGCCGTGGCCGACGGTCACGATGCTGCCCGCGCTGGGCAAGAGCTCGGTGTAGACCTCGGTCGCCAGCGCATCGTCGCCGACCAGCGCGACCGCGTCGGCGAGGTAGACGAGGGATGCCAGCCACAGGCCCGTGCGCAGCTCGATCAGCCCCTTCCTGCGCACCCGTGCGAGCTCGCGGCGGGCCTCGTCGTGCATGCCGAGCTCCGCCAGCACCACGGCCAGGCCCGGGCCCCAGGCCCCGCCCTGGTCCTTGCTCGCGGCCAGGATCCGCACGACCGGCGCCAGCTCGGCCAGCCGGCCCTGCTCGCGGCGGATCCCGAACATCTGCACGCCGTAGGTGGCGGTGGGGTCGCGGCCGGTGAGCAGCCGGCCCCACTCGAACGAGCGCTCGGCCGTCTCCTCCGCCTCCGCCAGCCGGCCGTCGCTCAGGGCGATGGTCGACCGGTAGTGCTGGGCCACGTGGATGATGAACGGCTGGCCGACCCGGCTCGCCATCTCGTAGACCTCGGCCAGTTCCTGGCGGGCGGACTCGAGGTCGCCGAGCGCGATCAGCGCCGAGATGCGCCACTCCATCGCCTCGGCCTGGAGCTCGATGTCGCCGAGCTCCGCGGCCAGGTCGCGCGACTCGGTCAGCATCTCCAGGATCTCGTCCAGGCCAGTAGTGCCCCGGGCCCAGTAGGCGCGCATGAGGACCGTGGCGAGCGCCCGCCGGTCGCCCAGCCGGCGGGCCACCTCGATCGACTCGTCCCGCAGCCGGGCGCTGCGGTCGTGGTCGCCCAGGAACGCGCACGCGCGGGCCTGCCCCGAGAGCACCATCACGCGCCGGCCCGAGTCCTCCTCACCCTGCATGGCCGCGGCCTCGGTCAGGAGCTCGAGCGCGCCCGCGTCGACGGCCGCCATCCGCCAGCACGAGTTCTCGAAGCCGACCGCGGCGCGCGCGAGGAGATCGGCGTTGCCGGCGGCGCGGGCGATCGCGGCCACGCCGCGGTAGGCCTCGAGCGCCTCCGACCCGCGGCCGGCTCGGTAGCAGGCGACGCCGAGCGCCAGCTCGACCTCGGCCCGCTCACGCTCGTCCGCGATGCCCAGCCGCAGGGCCGTGCGCAGTGCGAGCGCGGCCTCGTCGAACGCGAGGGCGGCGGTGGCCGCCTCCGCGGCGCGGAGGTTGTAGTCGACGGCGCGCTCGGCGCCGCCCAGCGGCGCGGCGGCGGTGAAGTGGTGGGCGAGGTCGGCCAGCGTGCGGGCCGACGGCTGCGGCGACCCGGCCTCGAGCGCCTCGCCGGCGCACAGGTGCAGCTCGGCCCGGCGCGGCGCGGGCAGACGGTCGTACAGCGCGCGCCGCACCAGCTCGTGGGCGAAGCGGAAGACGAGCGGCCGCTCCGGCACGTCGGCGACCATCCCGCTTCGCAGCGCCAGGTCGATCGACCCGAGCAGGGCGGCCTCGTCGCGCCCCGTGCCGCTTACGAGGACGGCGAGATCGAACTCCGGGCCGATGACGGCGGCGAGCTCCAGCACGGCGGTGGTCTCCTCGCCCAGCCGGGCGACGCGCTGCGTCACCACCTCCCGCACCGTGTCCGGGGTGGCCAGCTCCTGCGGGGGGCGGGTGAGGTGCGCGCGCCCGCCGGCCGCCACGAGGGCGCCGGTCTCGACCAGCGCCCGCCACAGCTCGATCACGAGGAACGCGTTGCCCTCGGTGAGCTCGTGGATCGACCCGGCCAGCCGGGGGAGCTCGTCGCCGAGGTCGCCTCCGGCCGCCTGTCCGACGAGCTCGGCGATCTCGCCGCTCGTGAGCCCGGCCAGCCGGATGGGGACGACCCCCTCCGTCCGCCGCAGGTCGACCAGGGCGGAGGAGAGCTCGGCCGGCACGTCCGCCTCGAGGTCGCGGAAGGTGGCGACGAGCAGCATGCGGGCGTCGGCGGCGGCGCGCGAGAGGTGGCGCAGGAGGTGGAGCGTCGGGTTGTCGGCCCAGTGGACGTCTTCGAGGATGACGAGCAGCGGCCGCCGGCGCGAGGCGTTCACGAGCAGCTCGGCGACGGCCTGGTGGAGGCGGTGGCGCTCGGTGTCCTGGTCGGCCGTGACCGGCTCGGGCAGCGGGCCGGCGCGGGCGGCGAGGTCGGGGATGAGGCGGGTGAGCTCGCCGCCGCCGGCGCCGAGGTCGTCTCGCAGCTGGTCGGGCTCCGCCACCCGGGCGAGGTGGGTGAGCGCCTCGGCCACCGGCTGGTAGGGGATGCGCACGACCGCGTCGCAGCCGCCGTAGAGCACGAGCGCACCCTCCCCGGCGGCCTCGTGCGCGAACTCGCGCACGAGCCGGCTCTTGCCCGACCCCGCCTCCCCGCCGAGCAGGGCCAGTCTGCGCCCCTCGCCGCCGGCCCGCGGCATCAGGGAGCGCAGGAGCGTCAGCTCGCGCGGCCGTCCGACGAACGGGAAGGACGGCGTGAGACGCAGCGAGCCGGGGAGCTCGGTTGCAGGATCGAGCGCCGGCATAGTCAATTCTGATCATGCCACGTGCCGAGGCGCGCGGCGAGATTGGGTCAATCCCCGTCATGCGGCCGGTCGCGCGCTCCCCTAGCGTGCTCCTCCAGAGGGGCAACCGCACTTCACAAGGAGAGCACAGTGGCAACAACAGCATCACTGGCAGACCTGGCCGGGCGGGAGCTGGCCGGCTTCGGCGGCGACCTGATCGGGCCGGAGCATCCCCGGTACGACGAGGCCCGGGCCGTCTACAACGCGATGATCGACCGGCGCCCGGCGCTGATCGCCCGGTGCGCGTCGGCCGACGACGTGGCGGCGGCCGTCAAGTTCGCCCGTCGGCACGACGTCCTGGTCGCCGTGCGCGGTGGGGGGCACAACGGCGGCGGCCTGGGCACGGTCGACGACGGGCTCGTGATCGACCTCGGGCTGATGCGCGGCATCACCGTCGACGCCGACAAGCGCACGGTGCGCGTCGAGGGCGGCGCCACCTGGGGCGAGGTCGACAAGGTGAGCGGGGAGGCGGGCCTGGCCACGCCGAGCGGGATCATCTCGACGACCGGCGTCGGCGGCCTCACGCTCGGCGGCGGCATCGGCCATCTGGCGCGCAGGCACGGCCTCACGATCGACAACCTGCTCGGCGCCGAGATCGTGCTCGCGGACGGGACGCGCGCCCGCGCGAGCGCGCACGAGAACCCGGATCTTTTCTGGGCGATCCGTGGCGGGGGCGGCAACTTCGGCGTCGTCACGGCGTTCGAGTTCCGGCTCCACCCGGTGAGCACGGTCGTGGCGGGGCCGACGTTCTGGCCGATCGACCAGTCGGGCGAGGTGCTGCGGGCCTACCGCGAGTTCCTGCCCGCGGCCGACCGCGACCTGAGCGGCTTTTTCGCCTACACGTCGGTGCCGCCCGGGCCGCCGTTCCCGGAGGAGCTCCACGGGACGCCGGTGGCGGCGATCATCTGGTGCCACCTGGGATCGGAGGAGGAGGCGCTCGCGGCGATCAAGCCGATGGCCGAGGTGGGCACGCCGCTCTTGCACGGGCCGCACACGCTGCCGTTCCCGGCGCTCCAGAGCGTGTTCGACGGGATCTACCCGAAGGGGCACCAGTGGTACTGGAGGGCCGACTTCGTGCGGACGCTGTCCGACCCGGCCGTCGCGGCGCACGAGGAGTGGGGGCCGCAGATGCCCTCCGGCCAGTCGACCATGCATCTCTATCCGATCGACGGCGCGGTGCACGACGTCGCCGAGGACGCGACGCCGTTCAGCTACCGCGACGCCACGTGGGCCGAGGTGATCGTGGGCGTCGACCCCGACCCCGCCAACGCCGCGGCGATTTCGGCCTGGACGAAGTCCTACTGGGACGCGACGCACCCGCACTCGGCCGGCGGCGCGTACGTCAACTTCATGATGGACGAGGGCCAGGAGCGCGTCCGCGCCACCTACCGGGGCAACTACGAGCGGCTGACCCGGATCAAGGCCGCCTACGACCCAGAGAACCTCTTCCGCGTCAACCAGAACATCCGGCCGGCGGCGTAGCGGCCGGCGAGGTGCGAGGTAGGCGACGGGCGCGACCTCCCCGGGGGTCGCGCCCGTCGCCGGCCGGGACGCCGAGCGCCACTCCCCGCACCACCACCCGGCCGCCGGGGTGCTCAGATACGGATCTTGCGTGTGATCCGGTAGCGCATGCTGAGGCCGCCGATGTCGCACTGCGAAAAGCCGTTCACGCTGCCGTGGGTGAACGTCGCCCGGTGGATGCGGCCCGTGTGGCCGGTCGTCCACACCTTGTGGCGGCACGGGGCGATGCCGGGCCGCACGACGTGTGAGAAGAGCGTGACCCTGGCGCCGCGAGGGAGCACGAACCGGTACGTGACGCTGGCGTGAGCGGCGAGGCAGGTCGTGAGGAGCTCGGCGTTCGGCAGCCGCCCCCAGTTGCAGCTGCCCCCGAGCGAATACGCCTTGGAGCTTCGCGCTGACCAGTCGATGCCCCGCTTCGTCTTCGTGCCGACGGTCGTGCGGAGACGGAAGCCCGTCTTGACCTGCTCGCGCCGGAAGCCGCTCACCGCGCGCCGCCCCGGCAGGTGCGCCGTGACCCGGAAGCGGTAGAACCCGGGCTTGACCCTGCTCCCGAAGCGGTTCACGCCGCCCCAGGCGACCGCGAAGTGATCACGGTTGGCGAACGGGAACGAGCGGGTGAGCTTGCCCTTCCGGTTGAAGATCTGCACCGCGCCGCTCGCGGCCTCGTTCAGCGTGAAGCGGTAGGCGGCGAAGTCGCGGAAGCCGTCCCGGACGAGCGGATAGAAGACCTTCGGGCTGAGGGTCGTGCTCGTGATGTGGAGCACCGGGTGCACGCCGTAGCCCGTGATCGCCGCGGTGGCTGTCGTCGTGTCTGAAAACGTGATCGTCAGCGTCGCGCTCTTCGCGCCGTACGACGCCGGGTCGAACACGACCTGCTCGACGCAGGTGGCCTGGTCGGGGATGGTCGGGCTCGTGTCGCAGCTCGTTCCCGAACCGGGGGCGAGGCTGAAGTCCGCGGGATCGTCGATCGCGATCCCCGTCACGGTGACATCCGCGCCGCTCGTGTTCGTGAACGTCAGCGGGGTCGACATCGAGTGCCCGATGACCACGTTTCCGAAGTCGAACGACGTCGGATCGAACGCGCCGTCGGCCGCGAAGGCCGAGCCGGGGAACGCGAGCAGCGCGATCGCGCCCACCACCAGGGTCCCGAAGAGCCGTGTCCCGCCAGAAGTCATCTCACCCGCCCCGAATGCAATAGATCGTGATACGAAACGATAACAGAGGTGCGAGCCCGGGCCCGGCCCCCGACTACCGTCCACCCCAACGAGGAAGAGGGGGAGATGGCGATGCAGAAGGTGGCGTTCGGAAGTCAGGGGCTGACGGTGTCCCGGCAGGGGCTGGGGTGCATGGGGATGTCCGAGTTCTACGGGGAGCGGGACGACGCGGAGTCGATCGCGACGATCCATCGGGCGCTCGAGCTCGGCGTCACGCTGCTCGACACGGCCGACATCTACGGGCCGCACACGAACGAGCGCCTCGTCGGGGAGGCGATCGCCGACCGCCGCGACGAGGTCGTCCTGGCGACGAAATTCGGGATCGTGCGCGACCCGGAGAACCCCGCCGCCCGCGGCGTGAACGGCCGGCCCGAGTACGTGAAGGCCCGCTGCGACGACTCGCTCCGCCGGCTCGGAGTCGACCACATCGACCTCTACTACCAGCACCGCGTCGACCCGAACGTCCCGATCGAGGAGACGGTCGGCGCGATGTCGGAGCTCGTCAGCGCGGGGAAGGTGCGGTTCCTCGGCCTCTCGGAGGCCGCCCCCGACACGATCCGGCGCGCCCACGCCGTCCACCCGATCTCGGCGCTCCAGAGCGAGTACTCGCTCTTCGCGCGCCAGCCGGAGGAGAAGATCCTGCCGACCGTGCGCGAGCTCGGCATCGGCCTCGTGCCCTACAGCCCGCTGGGGCGCGGGTTCCTGACCGGGTCGTTCACGAAGGTGGAGGATCTCGACCCCGGCGACTTCCGCCACGGCCAGCCGCGGTTCCAGGGTGAGAACTTCGACCGCAACCTCGCGATCGTCGAGCGCGTCCGCGCCGTCGCCGAGGCCCACAGCGCGACGCCCGCACAGGCGGCGCTGGCCTGGGTGCACGCCCAGGGCGAGGACGTCGTCCCGATCCCGGGCACGAAGCGCCGCCGCTACCTGGAGGACAACGTCGCGGCGCTCGACATCGCGCTCACCGTCGGCGACCTCGCCGCGCTCGAGGAGGCGGGAGCCGCCCACGGCGACCGCTACGCCGACATGTCCGGCGTGAACCGCTGAGCAGGGTTCCGGCGGACCGGCGCGCGCCGCTCGCGTACCATCGCGGGATGCGCGACGGCCTGCCGTTCTCCATCGACGAGTACCGTGACCGCGCGGGCCGCGTCCGGGCCCGGATGCGCGAGCGCGGCGTTGACGTCCTGTTCGTGACCAGCCCGGCGAACCTCTTCTACCTGACGGCGTTCCAGTCGATCTGGTACCCGCCGCGCGCGCCCGTCGGTGTCGTCGTCACCGCGGACGACGAGCGCCTCGTCTTCTGCGACTACGAGCGCCACGAGACGCTCGCGCGCGAGACCGCCCACTACGACGACGCGGTCTTCTACCGCTACGAGGACGTCCTCGACACGATCGCGGAGACGTTCCGGGCGCGGGGATGGCTCGAGGGCACGATCGGCCTCGAGCGCTGGTCGCCGGCGCCGGGGGCGCCGCTGCTCGATGCGCTCGGCTCCCGCCTGGGCAAGCTCGGCGGCAAGATCGTGTCCGGCGACTGGGTCGTCGATCGGGTGCGGCTGGTGAAGTCGCCCGCCGAGATCGAGTTCGTCCGCCGGGCGGGCGCGATCGTCGACGCCGCCTTCGACGACCTGGAGGAGCACGTCCGCCCGGGGCAGACCGAGCTCGAGATCGCCGCGCGGCTCGATGCCGTGATGGCGGAGCACGGCGGCGAGCGGGCCGCCATCCAGACCATGGTGTCGGCCGGGCCCGGCGTCTGGTGCCGCACCCACGCGCCGCCCACGCGGCGGCCGGTCGAGGCCGGCGACGTCATGTACGTCGACGCCTGCGGGGTCGTGAACCGCTACCACGCCGACGTCTGCCGGACGTTCGCCGTCGGCCGCGACCATCCCGAGGCCCGGGCGATCCTGGACGTGACCGCCCAGAGCGTCGAGGAGGTGCGGCGAACGGTGAAGCCCGGCGACCCGCTCGACGTCGCCCAGCGCGTCGCCGAGGAGTTCGTCTTCTCCCGCTTCCCCCGCGAGCAGGTGTGGTGGGTGGGCGGCTACGCGCTCGGGATCGCGATGGCGCCCAACTGGGTCGGGCACACCTACCTGTCCAACGACGCCTTCGAGCAGTTCACGTGGGAGCCCGGCTACCTCACGAACTACGAGAACGTCCTGTTCGACCGCGACGCCGGGTTCACGGCGAGCTACATGGAGACGCTGCTCATGACCGAGACCGGCATCGAGCCGCTGTCGTCGCGGCCGCGCACGCTCACCGTGGCCGGCGCCTAGAGCCCCCGCTCACAGGTCAGGGTCGGGCACGAACTCGCGCACCTCTTGCGCGCAGCGGCAGGCGACGGCGAACTTCGCCGCCCATCCCAGCGCCTCGTCGCGTGAGGCCACGTCGACGATCGCGAACCCACCGATGTACGCCTTGCGTGCCGGGGGGCCGTCGGTGACCGTCCCGTCGGTCGCCACGACGCTCATCTCTTCGGGCGAGTGCAGTCCGGCCCCGTGGATCCATGCGCCGGCGTCCATGGCCTCGTGGACGACCGCGTGCGCAGCCCTGGCCACGTCGGGCAGGTCCTCTTCGGGGAACGTCATCGCCCCATGGTCGAACGAGATCAGGTACCGCGTCATCTCCGCGCTTCACCATACCGCCCGGGCTACTCTGCCCGGGTGCCCAGGACGCCCGTCCCCGACGTGGTCGGCGAGTTCCTCACCCGGCCGAACCCCGCCGTCATCGCGACGCTGCGGCCCGACGGGTTCCCCCACACGGCGGCGACGTGGTACGTGTGGGAGGACGGGCGCGTTCTCGTCAACATGGACGCGACCCGCCGCCGGCTCGAGCACATGCGCCGCGACCCGCGCGTGTCGCTGACCGTCCTTTCCGAGGACGAGTGGTACCGCCAGGTGACGCTGATGGGCGAGGCGGTCTCGATCGAGCCCGATTCCGACCTCCACGACATCGACCGGCTCTCCACCCACTACTCCGGCCAGCCCTTCTCGGGCCGCCACCAGGAGCGCTGGAGCGCCTGGGTGCGGGTCGACCGCTGGTTCGGCTGGGACGGCGGCGCCTCGTGGCCTCCCAGGAAGGCGACGTGAGCCGCCTCGTGGGCAGCGAGGGCGGCGTGGCCGGCTGGCCGGGGTCAGACCCCGAACGAACGTGCAACGGATCTGTCACGGCCGCCGTTCGGGGTCTGACCCCGATTTTTGCTGGACATATTGCATCGTAATGCGATATAGTGTGAGGACATGTTCGATGTCGTCGCTCTCATCGTTGGGCTCAGCAGCGTGGCCGTCCTCGCGAGCGCCGCGGTGCTGATCGGCGCCGTGCTCTCGCTGGGTCGGGCCGACCACCGCAACCCGGTGGCGTACCGCTGGATCGCCTGGCACGAGCGTCACTCCGCCTTTCGGCACTGATCGATGGCGTGGCCGACCCGGGCCGCGGCCGCCCTCCCGGAGGGCGCGTTCGCGGCCGTCATGGCAACGGGCATCGTGTCGCTCGCGAGCAAGGACGAGCTCCCGCTGATCTCCGACGTGCTGCTCGGGGTCGCCACGGCGATGCTCGTCGTGCTGGCGGGGCTCGCCGTCGCCCGGCCGCGCGCCCACGGCAGCCGGGCCGGGTGGTGGGATGCCGTCACGTTCGTCGCCGGGACGGGCTCGGTCGCCGCCGGGTTCGCCGCCCGCGGCGAGGCGGACGTCGCCCACACGCTCGAGGTTCTCACCATCGTCGCGTGGCTGCCGATGATCCTCAGGCCGGTGCCGTGGACGCGGGCCGGGGGCCGCAGGCAGGGCGATGAGGCGTCGGGCCGGCGGCTGCTGGTCATCGTCGCCACCCAGTCGGCGGTGATCTCCGCGGCCGCCCTCGACCGCCCGGCGGCGTCGTCGGTGCTCGCCGTCGCGGCCGCGGTGGGCTGGGTGGTTGCGCTCGCGCTCCACGTCCGGCTGGCGAGGCCGATCGCGCGTGGGCTGTTCCTGCGCCGCCAGCGGGGCCGGTTCCGCGCGGACGACTGGATCCTGATGGGCGTTCTCGCCATCTCGGTGCTCGCGGCCTCCGAGCTGCTGCGTGCGCCGGACGTGCCGGCCCGCGCGGGCGTGCGCGTCCTCGGCCTGGCCGCCTGGGCCGGCGCGTGCCTGTGGATCCCGCTCCTGGCCCGCGTCGACATCGTCTGCGCCGTCGGGCGCCGCCCCTCCCTTCCGGACGCGCTGCGGTGGAGCATGGTGTTCCCCTTCGGCATGTTCGCGGCGTCGTCGCAGGCGCTGGGACGGGCGGCCGGGCACCCCTGGATCCACCGCGTCGGGCTCGATGCGACCTGGGTCGCGCTGGCGGCGTGGGCCGTTGTCGCCCTCGGGATCGGCGGCGGCGCCGTGGCCGGCCGGGTGGGGGCGGCGGCCTCAGGGCTCGACGGGGGTCAGCTGCCCGAGTAGTACGGGTTGCGCAGACCGTCGCGGCGGTCGACGAGGTCGCGGGCGGCAGCCGGTTCGCGACCGGCCACGGCCATGCCCATCGCCTTGCGGGTCGCCCGGCGGGCGGACTCGCGGACGGCCGTCTCGTCGGCCGCCGCGGCGTCGATCCAGACGGCCACGAAGACGATCGACTCGTCGGTCGGGGGCAGCAGACCGTCGGCGACGGCGTCGAGCACGCCCTGACCGACGCCGAGCTGGGTCGCGCCGTAGGTGATCGTCGCGTGGCGGTCGCCGGCCAGCGTCGACTTGTTCATCATCACGGTCGGAGGCCAGACCGGCTCGTAGTGATCCTTGTCCGGCCCCAGGCAGACGAGGATCGGGCTGTGGCCCTGGCGCGGGGTGGTGAAGGCCGTCATCAGCGCCGCGGCGGTCGTGCCGCCCCGGCGGGCGAGGATCACGTTGGCGTGGCAGCCGTTCGGGTCGGTGCCCGACCAGCCCTCACCGATGGCCCCGTCGAGGGAGCGCTCCTCTGTTCCCATCAGCTCTCCTTGGCTCGTGGTTTTTTCGTGCACCGCGCCGGGGTCGTCAGGCGCGAAACACGCTGGTAGGCTAGAGCGAGAACGTGTCAAGCGGCAGGTAGGGAGCATCGGATGGGTGTACGAGGGCGGCGGGCGCGCGCCTGCGCGGCGGCGGCCGTGGTCGTGGCGGTCGCGGCGGTGGCGGGCGTCGGGAGCGCCGAAGCGGCGAACCCGGGCGTCGTCGTGACGTGGGGCAGCGACGCCGACGGGCAGCTCGGGAACGGGCCCGCGGGCGGTCATCTCAAAGCCGCCGCCGTGTCCGGGTTGACGAACGTGATCGACATGCACGGCGGCCGCGAGCACGTCGTCGCCCTGAAGCAGAACGGCACGGTCTGGACGTGGGGCCACAACAACGACGGCCAGCTCGGCGACGGGACGAAGACGAACCGCCCGGCGCCGGTGCAGGTCAAGGGGCTCTCCGGCGTCCGCGACGTGACCACCGGCCACTACTCGACCATCGCCCTCAAGGCCGACGGCACGGTCTGGGCGTGGGGCCTGAACAACTTCGGCCAGCTCGGGAACGGCACCACGAAGACGAGCACCATCCCCGTGTGGGTGAAGGGCCTCACGAACGTGATCCAGATCGCCGGCGCCCGCGACCACTCGCTCGCGGTGAAGTCCGACGGCAGCGTGTGGGCATGGGGCGACAACCAGTTCGGGAACCTCGGGAACGGCACCACGAAGAACAGCGACGTCCCGGTCCAGGTGAAGGGCCTGACGAACGTGATCCGCATCGCCGGCGGGCGCGATCACAGCCTCGCCATCGAGGGGAACGGCTCGGTGTGGGCCTGGGGCTGGAACCAGTACGGCCAGGTCGGCGACGGGACGACGACGAACCGGCTCACGCCGGTCAAGGTCGGCGGTCTGCCCGCGGCGGCCCGGCAGGTGGCGGCGGGCGCGAACCACAGCCTCGCGCGGCTCTCCAACGGCACCGTGTGGGCCTGGGGCCAGAACAGGTTCGGACAGGTCGGCGACGGGACGGGGGTCGGCCGGCTCACGCCCGTGAAGGTGGCCGGGATTGCGAACGCGATCAACATCGGCGCCGGCCGCCTGCACTCGCTCGTCATCGAGAAGGACCGGTCGGTGTGGGCATGGGGCGACAACGACTTCGGCCAGCTCGGCGACGGCACGACGACGAACCGGATGAAGCCGGTGCGCGTCGCCGGCGTCACCGGGGGCGAGCAGGTCGCGGGGGGGCGCGACTACAGCGTCGCGCTCGTGCGGCCGTAGCTCACGGAGGACGGCTCCCGTCGGGGGCGGGGGCCGTCCTCATCCGTGCCACGACCTCCGCGGCGGCCTCGGGAGTGAGGTCGTCGAAGCGGTCGATCCGGCGCAGCTCCGGGAACCGCCACGCCCACACGAAGGCCACGGCGACGGACGCCGCTCCACCCAGGACGACGGCGGGCACCGCTCCGAGGAGGGCGGCGGCGACGCCCGACTCGAAGGCGCCGAGCTCGTTCGACGCGCCGATGAACACCCGCTCGACCGCGCTCACCCGGCCGCGCAGCGCCGGCGGCGTCAGCAGCGGCGAGAGCGTGCTGCGCACCACCATGCTGACCATGTCGGCCCCCGCCAGCGCGGCCAGGGCGAAGAGCGAGAGCACGAAGCTGCGGGAGACCCCGAACACGACCGTGAAGACGCCGAAGAGGGCGACGACGGTGAACAGGGTCCGGCCGACCCGGCGGTGCAGCGGCCGGGCCGAGATGAGCGCCCCGACGACGACGGCGCCCACGCCGGGCGCGGCCCGCAGCACGCCGTTCCCGGCGGCGCCGACGTGCAGGATGTCGCGGGCGAAGACGGGCAGGAGCGCGGTCGCGCCGCCGAAGAGCACCGCCATCAGGTCGAGCGAGATCGCCCCGAGCAGCGGGCGGGAGTGGAAGATCAGGCGGACGCCGTCGAGCACGTCGGCCAGCTGCGGCTTGTGGTCGCCGACGTGGGCGACGCCGATCGCGCGCGGCACGACGGGCAGCATGACCGCCGCCGCTCCCGAGAACGCCGCCGCGAACAGGTAGGGCGCCGGCGCCCCGATCGTCTGCGTGACGCCGCCGAGCGCGGGCCCCGCGATCATCGCCGCCTGGCCGGCGGACGTCACCATCGCGAAGGTCTGGGACAGGTTCTCGGCGGCGACGCCCGCGGCGAGCAGCGGGCCCAGCGTGGGGCCGACGAACGCGTTGCCGATGCCCCACCCGAACGCGAGCAGGTAGAGCGGCCACACCTGCGTGTCGCCTGCGGCGGCGTCGAGCCCGAGCACGACGGCGATCGCCGTCCCCCACACGAGCCCGAGCCCGGCGACGAGCCGGCGGTCGTGGTGGTCGATCACGTGTCCCGCGGGCAGCGCCAGCAGCACCGCCGGGATGAACTCGGCCAGGCCGAGCAGGCCCAGCA
>JAICJC010000029.1 GCA_025928655.1 Thermoleophilia bacterium
GGGCCGAGGCGGAGGTCGACGCCGGCGGTGCGCTCGCCGGCGACGAGGATCGCGGCGCCGGCGATCCATGCGCCGGCGATGGCCGCGATGCCCGCCCCGGAGGCGATCGTGTGGCGCAGCACCGGCCCGGCGGCCACGTCGGCCCGTCCGGCCGCGATCGCCACCCCGGCGGCCGCGATCAGCGCACCCGCCACCGCGCCGGCGAGGGTGATCCAGGCGGCCTCCGCCCAGGCGAACGTCCACAGCTGGCCGAGCCGGGCGCCGTGCCGCTCGAGCCGGGCCCACTCGGTGCCGGCGTCGCGGCGCAGGCCGGCGGCGGCGAGGAGGACGAACCCGAGCAGGAGCGCCGCGGCGCCGCCCCCGACGAGCTGCATGCGGCGGGCGGCGACGGAGTCGGCCTGGCGCAGGTCGGCCAGCGTGTTGGTCGGGCCGGTGAGCCCGAACGGCGTCCCCAGCAGCCGCACCTGCCGCGACGCGGCCGCCTCCCGGTCGAGCAGGCCGGTGATCTGCCAGTCGTGCAGCCCGCGGGGGTCGATCGGCGTCGTCCAGCCGTAGGCCCGGTAGAGCGCCGAGAACACCGTCAGGGCCGAGAGCTGGGAGGGGGCGCCGGCCAGCAGCACCGGGGGAGGGCCGCCCTTGGCCTGGTGGCTGCTGCGGGTGAGCGGCGCCAGGGTCACGGGCAGGGCCCCGGCGGTGCGCCCGACCACGACCAGGCGCAGGCCCGGCTCGGCCATCGACGACACCCGGGTGCCGCCGGCCTGGAGCACCTCGCAGCGGGAGGGCACGCAGGAGCGGGGGAGGCGGCCCGACCGCAGCCGTACCCAGCGGCCGGGGGAGTCGATCGCCCCCAGCTCCACCAGGTGTCCGCCCAGGTTCAGCTCGGGGAAGGCGATCGTGCGTGCGGGCGGAGCCGGGCCGAGCTGCGACAACGCCCGCGTCGCCGCGTGGTCGATCCGGCCGTACCCGCCCGCGGGCGGCGTGCCCAGCCAGGTGGCGGTGAAGCTGCGCTGGGCGACGGGCAGCTGCTCGAGCGCCGCGCGCAGGCTGCGGTCGGCGGTGATCGTCGAGCCGCCGGCGACCCCGCCGAGGGCCGCGGCCGCGACCGCCACCCCGATCGCCACCAGGCCGCCGCGACCGGGACGCGCGCGGGCGCGCGCCGCCGCCACGCGAAGCGGCGCCCAGGCCGCCCGCGATCGGGCTCCCACGTCGGCGCGAATCTCCAAACGGGGGGAATGTTCGCGCCTCGGACCGGCCCTCACAAGCGCGAATCCGCGAGCGCGGTGTTCACGCCCCGCGAACTGCCCGCAGCCGCCGTTCGCTCACCGGCCGGTCGGCGAGCTCGGCGAAGACGGCGACGGACGCGTCGATGAAGGCCTGCATCGGCGCGGTCACGTTGCGGTCGCGGTGCCAGGCGAGGGCGAGCGTGCGCGGCGGCACGTCGCGGGAGAGGTCGAACGCGACGGTGCGTCCATCGCCCGGATCGAATCCCAGCCCCGGCATCACGGCCACGCCGACGCCGGCGGCCACGAGCGCCTGGACGGTGGCGTTCACGTCGGAACGGAACGCGAAGTGCGGCTCGCTGCCCGCCGCCCGGATCTGATCCTCGACCCGGCGCAGGCCGCGGCACTGCGTGTGCCCGATCAGCTCCAGGTTGCCGATCTCCGACAGCGTGGGGCAGTGCGGCCGGTGCGCGAGCGGCGAGTCGCTGCGCACGATCAGCACGTAGGGGTCGACGAGCAGCGGCAGCGTCTCGAAGGGGCCGGGCGGCGCGGGCAGCTCGACGAAGGTCAGGTCGAGCTCGGCGGTCTCCACGCCGCCGTAGAGGTCGAGGTCGGTCTCGGACTCCCGCGGCTGGATGCGCACGAGCGGCCAGTCGCGGCCGAACCGGCGCACGATGTCGGGGAGCGCGCGGATGCCGACGCTCTGCGTGATCCCGACGCGCAGGGGGACGACCGCCTCGTCGTCGAGGGCGGCCATGTCGGCCTGGGCGGCGCGGAGGCGGTCGAGGATGGCGTCGGCGTGGTCGAGCAGCACCCGGCCGGCCTCGGTCAGCTCGATCCCGGCGCCGCGGCGGCGCCGCACGAGGGGCCGGCCGGCCGCGCGCTCGAGCGCCCCGACGTGGGCGCTCACGCCCGACGGCACGTAGCCGAGCTGGGCGGCGGCGGCTCGGAACGATCCGGCCTCGGCGACGGCCCGCAGGGTCGCCAGGTGGCGGGGCTCGATGCCGAGCCAGCGCGGCTCGCCGCCGCCGCTCATGCCGAGATCCCGCTCCAGTATGGGCCGACGGCGGCCAGCACGGCGGCGATGGCGGCGTCGCCGCGGTCGCGGTCGTCAGGCAGGTAGGCGAGCGGGTCGTCGAGCAGCGGCCCGGTACCGAGCACGCCCTCCAGCGTGGCGTGCATGCAGTACGCCGAGTAGGTGCGGCCGTAGCCGCCCTCCTGCATGAGCACCAGCCGGCCGTTGCAGTGGGCGTCGGCGAGCCGCCGCGCGGCCGCGCCGAGATCGCGGAAGCCGGCCATCGACACGCACATGCGGCCGTTGGGGTCGTACTGGCTCGCGTCCTGGCCGCACGCGATCACGAGCAGCCCGGGGTCGAACGCCGCCAGGAGCGGCTCGACGACCCGCGCCCAGGCCCGCCGGTACCCCTCGTCGCCCGTCCCGACCGGCAGCTCGATGTTGACGTTGCGCCCGCGCCCGTCGCCGTCCCCGAGCTCGTCCGGGGCGCCCGTCTGGGGATGGTGCGGCCCCCAGGAGCCGTGGCGCATGTGGAACGAGATCGTGGCCACGTCCGGCCGCGTCCAGAAGCACTCCTGGGTGCCGTTGCCGTGGTGCACGTCCCAGTCGACGACCGCGACCCGCTCGATGCCGCGCCGCCGCGCGAGCTCGGCGCACAGGGCGGCGTTGGAGAAGAGGCAGTAGCCGTCCGCCTGGGCCGGCTGGGCGTGGTGGCCGGGCGGGCGCACGAGCGCGTACGCGACGTCGCAGTCGCCCGCGAGCACCGCCTCGGTGGCCGAGAGCGCGGTGCCGGCCGACCCGAGCGCCGCGCCCCACGAGGCGGGCACGACCGGCGTCGCCTGGGTGAGGATCCCCGGTGACCCGGCGCAGGCCGCCTCGATCGAATCGATGTACGCCGGGGCGTGGACGAGCTCGAGCTCCTCGCGGGTCGCGTAACGGCCGTCGTGCCATTCCAGGTGCGAGACGATGGGGCCCTTACGCAGCATCGAGCGGATGTTGCGGATCCGCTCCGAGTTCTCGGGGTGCAGCTCCGGCACCTCGATCAGCGGCGTCGGGCCCTGATCGAACATGCCGGCGCCGGTGTCGTGGGCAAGGGCCTCGTCGTGCCAGTACACGCGCATCGGACGATCCTACCCGCCCCCGCTCCCGTCGCGGCTGGAGATGGAGCAGTGTGGGGACAGTCCCCGCACGCGGGGGCGGCGTGGCCGCCGCGTGGTGGTGTACCCGCCAAAAGGGGTCAGACCCCTGCTGGCGGGTCCGCCTCAGGCGGGGGTGAGCTCGGAGCTCGAGCTGATGATGTGCCGCAGGTCGCGCTTCGCGATCGCCTTCGTCGCGACGGGCGAGGCGACGTGGATGCTCACGACGTACGTGTCCGTGCCGGACCTGAAGATGCCCGCGATGTGGCCGGAGTGCGACGCATGGTTGTGGTCGTACCAGTGCACGACGTGGCCGCCCACCCGCTCGGATCCTGCCTCCTCGCCGCCGAAGCACGGGACGCCCTCGCACCTCGGCGGGAACGTGCCCGCCGGATAGCCCTCGAAGACGACGTGCACGAGCTGGCCCTCCTCGAGCCACGCGTAGCCGAGCTGCCACTGGTGCTGCTCGATCCGGGCGGTGTTCCACTGACCGTGGATGATTGCGTCGATCGGGCTCGGCATCCAGCCGGGGCACCACACGGGCATGCCGACCTTGTCGCTCCAGGTCTGCCAGCCGGTCTTCCAGGCCTTCGCGCAGCCGGTCGGCGCCGCTGTTTTGGATCCCGAGCTCGCCCCCCCGGATCCGCAAGCCGCGGCCGTGACGACAACCGTAACGAGGAGTAGCATTGCGCGGCGATGCCAAAGCTTGTCGGCAGCGAACGGATTCGTAGGCGGCGCGCTTGCTCCCATCCGCTCGTGATGGTAAATACCCCATCTCGCGCCCGCGCCGGTTCGGTTCGGGGTAGGGCCCTTATTCCGCAGTGGGAGGAGAATTCATGAGAAGTGTTTCAGGCCGCGCCATGATGGTCGCGGCCGTCGCGCTCTCGCTCGCCGTCGCCGCAGGCTGCGGTTCCAGCGGTGGCAGCAGCAACGGTGGGAGCGGCGGAGGCGGCGGCGGTAGCGCAACCCCGGTCAACTCATCCACCTGCGCGGCCCCGGTGGGGAAGGGGCAGTACGAGATCGTCTCCGACCTCCCGATGCAGGGCGCCTCGTCTCACCAGACGAAGCAGATGGTGCAGGCGATCGAGATGATCCTGGAGCAGAACCACTGGAAGGCCGGCAACATCACGCTGCAGTACCAGGCGTGTGACGACTCGACCGCCCAGGCCGGCACGTGGGACTCCGCGACGTGTAGCGCGAACGCGAACGCGTACGCACAGGACACCTCGGTCATCGGCAACATCGGCACGTTCAACTCCGGGTGCGCCGAGCTCGAGGCTCCGGTGCTGAACCGCGCTCCCGGTGGCTCCGTGGCGATGGTGAGCCCCGCCAACACGTGGCCGGGACTGACGCAGAAGACGAAGACGCCGGGTGAGCCGGAGAAGTACTTCCCGACCGGCAAGCGCAGCTACGCGCGCGTCGTCGCCGCCGACAACTTCCAGGGCCCGGCGCTCGCGCTGACCGCCCAGCAGCTCGGCGTCAAGAGCGTCTACATCCTCGACGACAAGCAGGCCTACGGCCTTGGCGTCGCCACGTACTTCCGCGACGCGGCCAAGAAGCTCGGCATCCAGATCAAGGGCTTCGCGGCGTACAACACGAAGACGGGGACGAACTACCAGGCCCTGATGCAGCAGATCGGCGCCACCCATCCCGACGCGATCATGGTCGGCGGGCTGGTGTGCGAGAACGGCGGCCAGCTGATCAAGGACAAGGTCTCCGTGCTTGGCCCGAACACCGGCAACGTCAAGCTGCTCCTGCCGGACGGCTTTACGACCCAGTCCACCATCGACGAGTCCGGCGCGAAGAACGCCGAGGGTCTGTACTCGTCGGTGGCCGGCGTCCCGCCGGACCAGCTGAAGGGTGCCGGCGCCACGTTCGTGCAGGACTTCACGAACAAGTACCACCCCGATGCCCTCGACCCGTACACCCCGTATGCGGCCGCGGCCACCCAGGTGCTGCTGAACGCCATCAAGGCGTCGGACGGCTCCCGGGCGAGCATCTCCCAGCACCTGTTCGGCGTCACGGTGAAGGACAGCGTCCTGGGGACGTTCAGCATCGACCAGAACGGCGACACCAACCAGGGCTCCATGACGGTTGACGTCGCGAAGGGCGGCAAGCTCGTCACCTACAAGGTGCTGACGCCGCCGTCCAACCTGGTGGAGACCTTCCACTAGGTATGGGAGCGACCGGGGAGCGCCGCCAGTGACGACCCGCGCCCAGACCGCGCGGCGTCCGATGCTGGCGGCGCTCCCCCGGTTCTCGCAGCAGGTCAACCGCGTCCTCACGTGGGTCGTTGTTGCGCTGTTTCTGATCTGGATCGTCGGGAACATCCTGAGCGCGCCGGAGCAGTTCATAAGCGTCCTTCTGCTGGGCATCAGCCTCGGTGCGATCTACGCCCTCGTCGCGCTCGGATACACGCTCGTCTACGGCATCATCGAGCTGATCAACTTCGCCCACGGGGACGTGTTCATGCTGGGCACGATGGTGACGATCACCGTCGCGAACGGCTGGCTGGGGCTCGACGGCAGCCAGGCGTGGTATGTCACGACGCCGCTTGTCCTCGTGACGCTGCTGGCGGCGATGGCCTTCTGCGGCGGTCTCAACGTCGCGGTAGAACGGGTCGCGTACCGGCCGCTGCGCAACGCCCCCAAGCTGGCGCCGCTGATCACCGCGATCGGCATGTCGTTCCTGCTCCAGAACGTCGGGGCGGCGATCTGGGGGTTCAACGAGCGCCCGCTGACCGCGACCGGCGACAGCATCTTCCCCGCGGACACCCTGTTCTCCATCGGCGGCGTCCCCTACCGGGCCAAGTCGCTGATCGTCGTCCTGATCACGATTCCCGTGCTGCTCGCGCTCGTCTACCTCGTGCGCAACACGAAGCCGGGCAAGGCGATGCGGGCCGTGGCCCAGGACATGGACGCGAGCCGCATGATGGGCATCGACGTCGATCGCACCATCGCCTTTACCTTCGCACTGGGCGGCGCGCTCGCCGGTGCCGCCGGCCTGCTCTTCGTCATGTTCCAGACGTCGACGCGGTTCGACCTCGGTTTCCAGCTCGGCCTGTACGCCTTCACCGCGGCCGTGCTGGGGGGAATCGGCAACCTCACCGGCGCCGCGCTCGGCGCGCTCCTCATCGGCCTCATCCAGGCCTTCAACGAGGGACTCTCCTGGCATACGCCCGGCTCCGACTGGACCGAGTCGATCATCTTCGCGATCCTCATCCTGGTGCTCGTGTTCAGGCCGCAGGGCCTGCTGGGTGAGGCCACGGCGGACCGGGCATGATGGAGCGGCTCGGCCTGGGCGACGCGTGGTCCAGGGTGCCGGCGCGAGTGCGGCGGGGCCTGCTCCCGCTCGTCGTGTTCCTGCTGCTGATCTTCTACCCGAGCTACTACGGCGACATCACGTCCGCCATCGGCTCGAGCAGCACCGAGGCCCAGCTCGTGCCGACGGTGCCGACCATGGTGATCATGACGGTCTACGTCATCATGGCCCTGGGTCTGAACGTCGTCGTGGGCTACGCTGGCCTGCTTGACCTCGGCTACGTCGCGTTCTATGCCGCCGGCGCCTACGTCGCCGGGTGGTTCGCGACTCAGCAGTTCTCGCCGCACAACGTGCACATCCTGTCGGTCGGCGTGCCGTCGAGCATCCAGGGGTTCCACTTCAACGTGTGGCTGCTGCTCATCGTCGCCTGCCTGTTCGCCGCCGTATTCGGGATCATCATCGGGCTGCCGACGCTGCGCCTCCGCGGCGACTACCTCGCCATCGTCACGCTCGGCTTCGGCGAGATGGTGCCGCAGGCCGTGAACAACGGCGACAACTGGTTCGGTCACAACATCACGAACGGCCCGAACGGCCTCACTCCCATCGACGCCCTCGGGTTCGGCGCGCTCCACAACGAGGTCTCGTTCTTCCCGTCGGCCTACTACAACGTCACGAACGCGGTCAGCTACTACTACTGGACCGGCATCGCGCTCGTGGTCTTCACGCTGTTCTGCTGCATCCGCATCCGTGATTCGCGCCTCGGACGGGCGTGGATCGCAATCCGCGAGGACGAGATCGCGGCCGCGGCCATGGGCGTTCCGCTCATGCGCACGAAGACGTGGGCGTACGCGATCGGCGCGTTCTTCGGCGGCGGCGCCGGCTGCTTCTACGCGATCTACAAGAGCTCCACGTTCCCCGGCGACTTCTCGCTGAACATCTCGATCACGGTGCTCGCCATGGTGATCCTGGGCGGCATGGGCAACGTGTGGGGGGTGTGCATGGGCGGCGCCGTGCTGTCGTACCTCAACTACCAGGGCCTCGAGGCGGTCGGCAACAACGTCAACAACCTTGCCGGCACGAGCTTCAACGTGCCCCAGTACACCTACGGCATCTTCGGCTTCATCATCGTGCTGATGATGCTGCTGCGGCCCGAGGGTTTGATCCCGGGTCGGCGGCGCCGCGTCGAGCTCGAGCTCGGCGTCGAAGGTGGGTCCCTCTACGACGCGAGCGCCTGATGGCCGACAACCTGCTCGAAGCACGCAAACTGCGGAAGGAGTTCGGCGGCCTGGTCGCGTGCAACGACGTCGACTTCGTCGTTCCGCGCGGCGCGATCGTGAGCCTGATCGGGCCCAACGGCGCGGGCAAGACGACCTTCTTCAACATGCTCACGGGCGTCTACACGCCGACCAGCGGCGAGATCCTCTTCGATGGCCGCGACGTGGCCGGCCTGCCGCCACACGCCGTCACCCACCTGGGCGTGGGGCGCACCTTCCAGAACATCCGCCTGTTTCCGACCCTGACGAGCGTCGAGAACGTGCTCGTCGGCATGCACTCGCGGATCAAGGGCGGCATCATCCGGTCGGTGCTGCGCACGCCCGGCCTGCGCCGCGAGGAGCGCCAGGCGCACGAGCGGGCGCACGAGCTCCTGCGCTACTGCGAGCTTCCCACCTCGGCCGACGACTCGTATGCGATGCACCTCTCCTACGGCGACCAGCGCCGGCTCGAGGTCGCCCGCGCGCTCGCGACCGACCCCAAGCTCCTCTTGCTGGACGAGCCGACCGCCGGGATGAATCCGCAGGAGTCCGCCCAGTTCACGAGCTTCGTCAGCAAGGTGCGGGACGAGCGCGACGTGACCGTGCTCCTGATCGAGCACGACATGAAGGTCGTGATGGGCATCTCCGAGCGGGTGACGGTGCTCGACTACGGCCAGAGGATCGCGGAGGGCACGCCCGCCGAGATCCAGGCCGACGAGCGGGTCATCGAGGCCTACCTCGGGAGCGGCGCCACCAGCGTTGACGGGGAGCCGGCGGGGACATGAGCACCAACGGCACGCCGCTCCTCGAGCTCGAGGACGTCCACACCTACTACGGGACGATCGAGGCGATCAAGGGCATCTCCCTGCAGGTGCGCGAGGGCGAGGTCGTGACGCTGATCGGCGCGAACGGCGCCGGCAAGTCGACGACGCTGCGCTCGATCCAGGGCATCAACCGGCCGAAGCGCGGCCGCATCCTCTTCAACGGGAAGGACATCGTCGGCCACCCGCCGCACGAGATCGTCCGGCTCGGCATCAGTCAGTCGCCGGAGGGCCGGCGCCTGTTCCCCCGGATGACCGTGCTCGAGAACCTCGAGATGGGCGCGTTCCAGCGCCGCGACCGCTCGGGCGTGCACCAGGACGTCGAGCGGGTGTTCGGGCTCTTCCCGCGCCTGGCCGAGCGCCGGTCTCAGAAGGCGGGGACGCTCTCGGGCGGCGAGCAGCAGATGTGCGCGATGGGGCGGGCGCTGATGGCCCGGCCGAAGCTGCTCCTTCTCGACGAGCCGTCGATGGGGCTCGCGCCGGTGCTCGTCGAGCGCATCTTCGAGATCGTCACCGAGATCAACTCGCAGGGAACGACCATCCTGCTCGTCGAGCAGAACGCGCTGATGGCGCTGGATGTCGCCACGCGCGGCTACGTCCTCGAGACCGGCGTCGTCGCGCTCACCGACGATGCGACGGCGCTGCGCTCGAACGAGCGCGTGCGCAAGGCCTACCTCGGCCTCACCTGAGCCGCCGGCGCTACTGCCGGGCGCGCGGGGCCCCGGGCCACCAGGGCTGCTGGCGCTCGCCCTTGGGGCGGGAATCGACCCCGAAGCGAAGCGACAGCGGACCCACGACCAGAAGCAGGATGAGAATCACTGTCAGTCCCATGCATGTATCATCGGCCGAAGTGTTCATTAGGGCAAATCGACATAACGGTGATTTCCATCATGGAACCTGATCCTTGGCTGGGCGTCGAGCTCCGGCACCTGGCCGCTCTCGAGGCCATCGCCGAGCACGGCTCGTTCGGGCGCGCGGCGGCCGCCCTCGGGTACACGCAATCGGCTGTCAGCCAGCAGCTCGCGACTCTCGAGCGCCTGGTCGGCGAGCGGCTCGTCGAGCGGCCCGGCGGCCCCCGGCCGGTCGAGCTGACCGAGGCCGGCCGGCTGCTCCTGCGCCACGCGGCGGCCATCGTCGCCCGGCTCCAGGCCGCCCGGGCCGACATGGAGGCGCTCCGGGCAGGGGAGGCCGGCACCCTGCGGGTGGGGGCCTTCCAGAGCGCCGGCGCGCGCATCCTGCCCGAGCTCCTGCGCCGCTACACGAGCGCGTGGCCGCGCGTCGAGGTGCGGCTCGAGGAGGCCGAGGACGACAGCCTCCTGAGCCAGATCGAGCACGGCGACCTCGACCTCGCCTTCGTGATGCTGCCGGTCGAGGATCCCGCGGTCGAGACGGTCGAGCTCGTGCGCGACCCCTACGTCCTGGTCACGCTGGCGGACTCGCCGCTCGCGCGCGCGAGCACGCCGCCGACGTTCCGCGAGATCGGCGCGATGCCGCTGATCGGCTACCGCACGTGCCTCGGCGGCCAGCACGTCGAGGAACGGCTGCGGGCGGCCGGGGTGGTCCCGCGGATGGCGTTCCGGTCCGACGACAACCTCACGCTGCAGGCGATGGTCGCCACGGGGATCGGGATCGCGCTCGTGCCGCGCCTGACGGTCAACGAGGCCGACCACCGGATCGCGGTGATCGAGCTCGGTGACCGGGTGCCGCCCCGGCTGATCGGCCTCGCCTGGCATCGCGACCGCTACCGGTCGCCGGCTGCGCTCGCCTTCGTCGACGCGGCCCGCGAGCTCTGCTCGGAGCTGGACGAGGCGGCGTAGAGACGGCACGCAGGACGTGCGCGGGCCTTCCGGCCGCGCGTGTACGCTACGCCGCGTGAGCCAGCCGCCGAGCGAGCAGCGCACCGTCTACGCCTGGCAGACCTCGATCGCCGTCGCGGCGCTCGGCACCGGCGCCGCCGTCGTCCTGATCATCCTCTTCACCTACATGGACGACTACATCGGGTCGTTCTGGTCGCAGGTGATCTACTTCCTCGCGTTCTTCGGAGCGGTCGCCGGCCTGGCCGAGCGCAGCCGCCGCATCGACCGGCGCCATCCGGGGCGACTGTCCGATGCCTCCCAGCCGGTGACGCCGGCCGGGCTTCCGGGGCCGTTCGTGGCGACGCAGGCGTTCGGCGTCCTCGGCGTGGCGATGATCGTCGCCGGCGCCGTGATCGGCGGCAGCCGGGGCGTCATCTGGATCTTCTCCGGCATCGTGCTCGTGCTGGTCGGCGGCGTCGGCCTGGCCTTCTGGGCGGGGGCCTTGCTCACACGGCGGGGCGCGGCCCGCAGGCAGTGATCCGCGCGGCCGGCGGGGTCGTCCGCCGGGACAGGCTGATCGCGGTCGTCCACCGCCCGCACCGCGGGGACTGGTCGCTGCCCAAGGGCAAGCTGGAGCCCGGCGAGGACGACGCCGCCGCCGCGGTCCGCGAGGTGCTCGAGGAGACGGGCTGCGACGCCGTCATCGAGCGTGACCTCGGGACGGTGTCCTACACCGTCGCCGACGGCCGCCCGAAGAGCGTCCGCTACTACCTGATGACCGCGAGGGCCGCCGCCGCCGACACCGCCGCCGACGTGGACGTCGTGCGCTGGCTCGCGCCGGAGGGCGTCGAGGAGCTGCTCACGTACGCGACCGACCGCGACGTCCTCGCACGCGCACGGGAGGTCCTGTAGCGGACGGAAACGGAAGTTCCCTCTTTGCGAACAATCCGGTTTCGGACGCCTGCCGATGTTCGCAAAGTGCGGCAATTCGCGGGTTGCAAGGGGGTTCCGGAGTCCGTAACGTTCCCCCTGCGCCGCCGAGGGCAGCCGAGTAGGTCGAAGCCGGGCGGACGGGCCGTAGAGGCGACTCGAAAGTCCGTTCGACCGGGGGACGAAAGGCCAGCCGGGGCGGCGAATCCTTTTAACCGGCGTCGGCGTCCGACATGGACGATGCGGTGGCCGGTGTCGATCTCAGGCAGGCTGCGCAAGCCTCCATGGCGGCGGTCCCACGCGCCGGTCTCGAGGTCGCGGCGCAGCCGGTCGACGCCCGCATCGACTGCGGACGGGTCGATCAGCCGGAACGCCGACATGTTCGCGCGCACGTCCGGGTCGAGGTAGAGCTCCGGGCGCCCCCAGAGGGGCCTCGCCGAACCAGTCGCGGCAGTCGCGGGGGACGAGCAGCGTGGTGATCTGCGTGACCCCTCCGAGCGCCTCCGCGACGGCTTCCGGCTGGATCTCCGGCCGGGTTCGCGGCCCGGCCATGTCCGGGAAGTAGTCGGCCGTCATCCAGAGCTCGTTCATCCGGGGTGCCGGCGCGAGCACGACCACCCTGCCCGCCACCCGTCGCAGCTCGCCGAGCGCGCGGCCCACGTCCGTCCAGTGGTGGATCGTCCAGAGCGCCATGGCGGCGTCGAAGGCCCGGTCGGGGAAGGGCAGCGACTCCGCGCTCGCCTGGACGACGGGCGCCGCCTCCGGCGGCCGGCCGGGCGATCATGACCACGGAGGGCTCGACCGCGACACCTCCCGGTCGCGGGGCTCGTACGACCCGGTGCCGGCGCCGACGTTCACGACCGTCCGCGCGTCGCCCAGCGCCGCGTGGATCTGTGCGGCGAGGCGCGGATCCTCGCGCCGGGTCGCCGGGTAGCTCAGGCCGAGGCTGTCGTACAGGGACGGAGTGGGATCGGCCATCGGCGGAATATAGCGTACATGCGATACGTTTTCGCGATGGCCGGCCGGGATCGCTCGGCTACCCTTCGCGCCGGTAACACGGGTCACCGGCTCGAGGCGATCGCAAAGGGGGGCGGCTGGATGAGAATCGCAGTCCTGGGGACGGGAACGGTCGGGCGGACGATCGGCACGAAGCTGGTCGAGCTCGGCCACGAGGTGACGATGGGGTCGCGGACGGCCGACAACGAGCACGGCCGGGAATGGGTCTCAGCCGCCGGCGGCGGCGCCGCCCAGGGGACCTTCGAGGACGCCGCGTCCGGCGCGGAGCTCGTCTTCAACTGCACGGGCGGCGCCGTCGCCCTGGAGGCGCTGCGAGCGGCCGGCGCCGCGAACCTGGCGGGCAAGGTCGTGGTCGACGTCTCCAATCCGCTCGACTTCTCGCAGGGGACGCCGCCGACGCTCACCGTCTGCAACACCGACAGCGTGGGCGAGCGGATCCAGCGCGAGTTCCCCGACGCGCGGGTGGTGAAGACGCTGAACACGGTGAACACGGCGGTGATGACGAACCCCGCCGGCGTGCCGGGCCACCACAACCTGTTCATCAGCGGGAACGACGACGAGGCGAAGACGACCGTGAAGGGGATCCTGGGGGCCTTCGGCTGGCCCCAGCACACGATCATCGACCTGGGCGACATCACAGGGGCGCGCGGGCAGGAGATGTACCTGCCGCTGTGGCTGCGGCTGATGGGGAGGCTCGGGCGGCCGGACTTCAACATCGCCGTCGTCCACGCGGGCGAGAACTAGGGCGTTCGCGCCGCCGGGGGCGCCTGGTGGAGGCGTCCGCCACCGCCGCACTCGCCACCGTGCATCGGGCCGGGCGTACCAGCGCGCGTTTGTATGCTGCCGGGCGATGAAGGTGACCCTCCCCGACGGCAGCGGGCTCGACCTGCCCGACGGCGCCAGCGGCCTCGACGCCGCGGCGGCCGTCGGCCCCCGGCTGGCGAAGGCCGCGGTCGCCGTCCAGGTGAACGGGGAGGTGCGTGACCTGCGCCTCCCGGTGCGCGAGGGCGAGACGTTGCGCATCATCACCGACCGTGATCCCGAGGCGCTCGCGGTGCTGCGGCACTCGACCGCGCACGTGATGGCCCAGGCCGTGCTGCACCTGTGGCCCGGGACGAAGATCGCGATCGGGCCGGCGATCGCCGACGGCTTCTACTACGACTTCGAGCTGCCCGAGCCGATCGGGCCCGACGACCTGGAGCGGATCGAGGCGGAGATGCGGCGCATCCTGGCCACGCCGGCCGAGTTCGTGCGCGAGGACGGCGTCGACAAGACCGCGCTGCTCGAGCGCTTCCGGTCCGAGCACCAGCCGTACAAGGTCGAGCTTGCGCAGGGCCTCCCGGACGGCGACATCAGCCTGTACCGCAATGACGACTTCGAGGATCTCTGCCGCGGGCCGCACCTGCAGACGACCGCGCCGATCAAGGCGTTCAAGCTGCTCTCGCAGGCCGGCGCGTACTGGCGCGGCGACTCGAGCAACACGATGCTCACGCGCATCTACGGCACGGCCTTCTTCAAGCAGGCCGACCTCGACGAGCACCTGCGCCTGCTCGAGGAGGCGCGCCGCCGCGACCACCGCCGCATCGGCCGCGAGCTCGACCTCTTCCACACCTCCGAGGTGGCTCCCGGGGCGCCGTTCTGGCACCCGCGCGGCATGGTGATCTGGAACGAGCTCACCCGGCTCTGGCGCGAGCTGAACCGCGACTGGGGCTACCGCGAGGTGCGCACCCCGATCATCTACTCGGTCGACATCTGGCGCCGCTCGGGCCACTGGGACAAGTACCGCGAGAACATGTTCTTCACGGAGAAGGACGAGCGCCCGCTGGGCGTGAAGCCGATGAACTGCCCCGGCCACGTCGAGATCTACACGGCCGACCGCCGCAGCTACCGCGATCTGCCGATGCGGCTGGCAGAGCAGGGGCTCGTGCACCGTGACGAGCCGTCCGGCGCGCTCCACGGCCTGCTGCGGGTCATCCACATCACCCAGGACGACGCCCACATCTTCTGCACCGACGACCAGGTCGAGGACGAGGTGATCGGCTGCCTCGAGCTGGCCCGGCACATCTACGGCATCTTCGACCTGCCGGTGCGGCTGGAGCTCTCGACCCGGCCCGAGAACCGGATCGGCGACGACGCGCTGTGGGACAGGGCCGAGGGGGCACTCGCGAACGCGCTCGCGCGGGCCGGGGAGGCGTACGACCTGAACGAGGGCGACGGCGCCTTCTACGGGCCCAAGATCGACCTGCACATGACCGATTCGGTCGGCCGCTCATGGCAGATGGGCACGGTGCAGCTCGACTACCAGATGCCGGAGCGGTTCGACATGGTCTACACCGGCGACGACAACGCCGAGCACCGGCCGGCGATGGTGCACCGGGCGCTCTTCGGCGCGTTCGAGCGCTTCATCGGCATCCTGATCGAGCACTACGCGGGCGCGTTCCCGCTGTGGCTGGCGCCGGTGCAGGCGATCGTGCTCCCCGTCGCCGACCGCCACGACGAGTATGCGACCGGCGTCGCCGACGACCTGGTCGCCGCGGGCCTGCGGGCCGAGCCCGACCTGCGCACCGAGTCGGTCGGCAAGAAGATCGCCGAGGCCGAGCACCAGCGCATCCCCTGCATCCTCGTGGTCGGCGACAAGGAGGTCGAGGCGGGCGCCGTCTCGCTGCGCCGCCGCGACGAGGGCAACCTGGGCGCCCGCCCGCTGGCCGAGCTGCGCGACGAGCTGGTCGCCGAGGCCGAGCAACGGCGATGAGCGGGGACAGTCCCCGGAATGGGGACTGTCCCCGCCTGGTCATGCGCGCAGCGTGAGGTCGAAGCGGGCCCGGTCGCCGCGGTAGAGGTCGCGGGCGAACTCGATCGGGCGGCCGGTCGCGTCACGCGTCGTGCGCACGACCAGGATCGCGGGCGAGCCGGGCCGGGTTGTGAGGTGACGCGCGTCGGCCGGGTTCAGCGCAGCCGGCTCGAGCGACGTCTCGGCGCTGGCCGGCTCGATGCCGTAGCGGCCGCGCATGACCGTGTAGAGCGACCGGTCGGCGAGCTCGTCGGGGTCCAGCTTCGGGCACACCTGGCGCGGCACCCAGAACGTCTCCAGGAGCAGCGGCTCGTCGTCGCCGTAGCGCAGCCGGCGCACCATCCAGGCGGCGTCACCGGTGCCGAGGCCGAGCGCGCGCCGCGCGGCGGCGCCGGGCTCGGAGGTCGTGCGCATCTCCAGCACGCGCCCGCGGGGGTGGATGCCCTGGAGCCGCATCTGCTCCGAGAAGCCCGCCAGCCGCTCGAGCGAGTGCACGACGCGCGGCGGCGAGACGTACGTGCCCGACCCCGGCCGGCGGTAGACGAGCCCGCGCCGGGCGAGCAGCTCGAGCGCCTGGCGCGCCGTCATCCGCGAGAGCCCGAAGCGGTCTGCGATGTCGCGCTCGGACTCGAGCCGGTCGTGCGGGCCCAGCTCGCCTGCCGCGATCTGCCGCTGGAGGGCGTCCGCGACCTCCCGGTAGCGCGGAGCCTGGACGCTTGCCATCCGTCCAACCTACACCCACCACGACAGGCCCGGGTGCGGTTCGCCCTATACAGACCGGCCTGGGTTTTGTAGCGTTCTTGAATGCCGCCCCGTCGGATCGAGCTCGTGCGTGTGGCCGGGACGCACCGCGAGGTGGGGTTCCAGGTCGGCGCCGCGACCGCCGAGGTTGTGCGCCGGCACGCCGCGGCGGTGGACGCCGGGCGGCTCGTCCAGGCGTCCGCCTACCGCGATGTGACGGCCGCCGAGCTGCCCTGGCTGGTCGAGGAGCTCGACGGCGTCGCCGCCGGCGCGGGCGCCGATCCGCTGGCGGTGTTCGCCGCGTCCATCGAGGAGATCGCGGTCGAGGAGCCGGCGCCGGCGTCGCGCTGCTCGGACCTCGTCGCCGCGCCGCCGGCGACGCCGGACGGCCACGTCTGGGCGGCGCACAACAACGATCTCGGCCCCGAGTCCGAGGACGAGCTGATCGCGCTCGAGTGGCGCGTGCCCGGCGACCCGGTCTCGTTCACGATCGGGATCGGTCCCTGGATCAGCGTCGGCTTCAACTCCGCCGGCCTCGCGCTGACCGGGAACGAGCTCTCCCCGAACGACGACCGCGTGGGCATCCCCCGGCTGCTGCTCGTGCGCGACATCCTGCGCCGGCGGACGCTGGACGAGGCGATCGAGGCGGCGCTCCATCCCCGTCGCGCCTCCTCGTACAACAACCTCCTGAGCCACCGCGACGGCGGCGTCGTCAGCGTGGAGGGCTCCGCGACCGATGCCGAGCTCCTCCGGCCCGGCCCGAGCGGCACGCTGGCCCACACCAACCACTACACGAGCCCCAGGATGGCCGCCTACGAGCGCGACCCGGGCGACATCGCGGGCTCGTGCACGCGCCGGCGCGCGGCCCGGTCGTGGCTCGAGAGCGGCCCGGCGACCCCCGAGCTCCTGCGCGCGGCGCTGTCCGACCACGAGGGCGCGCCCGACTCGCTGTGCCGGCACGTCGAGCACGGCGCGGCGTCGAAGACTGTCTTTTGGTGCCTTGCCGACGTCACAGAAGGGACAGTGCGGTACGGTCGCGGAAACCCGTGCGACTCCCAGGAGCAGCGCTACGCCTTCAACTGAGACCCACCGCTACGCCCAGCTCACCTGGCCCCAGGTGGCCGAGTGGGCCCAGCGCGATCCCGTGTGCGTGATCCCGGTCGCGACCCTCGAGGACCACGGCTACCACCTGCCGATCGACACGGACGTCGTGATCGCGGAGACCCTGGCCGATCTGGCCGTGCAGCGCTGCGAGGGCCGGGCGCTCCTGCTGCCGACGGTGACGCATGGCTACACGCCGCATCACATGGACTTTCCCGGGCCGATCACGATCGACTGGAAGACGTTCGTCGACGGGCTGCTCGACATCGGCCGCAGCCTCTTCCGGCACCGGTTCTCGCGCATCCTCTTCGTGAACGGCCACGGGTCGAACGTGCCGCTCGTCGAGATGGCCGCCCGCCTGCTGATGGTCGAGCGGCCGGAGGCCACCGCCGCCTCCTTCTGGTACCTGTCGGGCCCGGAGTCGGCGGAGCTTCTGCGCAGCACGCGCGACTCCGACTCGCCCGGCGGCATGGCCCATGCCTGCGAGCTCGAGACGTCGCTCTACCTGGCGATCAAGCCCGAGCTCGTGCAGATGGGCAAGGCGGTGCGCGAGATCCCCGACTGGGGGTCGGAGAACGTGTGGATGGACTGGAACGACGGGCCGCTCTCGGTCAAGGGCGCCTGGAGCGGATGGACGGAATCGGGCGTCATGGGCGATGCGACGGTGGCGACGGTCGAGAAGGGCAGGCTGTGGCTCGACCGCGCCGTGGCGGAGATCGCCGGATATATCGATGAGCTGGCCGAGCGCGCCCCGCGCCCGGGCAGGGATCACCATGAACCACCGTGGGAGGAACCCAGATGAGAGCGCGCATGTTGATCGCGACGACCATGCTCGCGGCCGTGGTGGCGCTGGCCGCCGGCTGTGGCGGAGGCGGCACGTCGGGCGGAGGCGGCGGCGGCGGCGGAGGTGTCGTCAAGGGCGGCATCCTGCGCGTGGGCACGACGAACTACATCGACGCCCTGAACCCGTTCGTGGCCATCGAGAGCCAGTCCTACAACGCCTTCGTGATGGAGTACCCGCAGCTCGTCCAGTACGGCCCCGGGCCGAAGCTCGAGGGCGACTGGGCCACCAGCTGGTCGCACTCCAGCGACGGCCTCACCTGGACGTTCCACGTGAAGCCGGGCAAGTGGTCGGACGGCAAGCCCCTGACCGCCGCGGACGCCGCCTGGACCGGGAACACGATCGTCAAGTACGGCGCCGGACCGGCCGCGTACCTGGCGGCCGCGCTCACCCACGTGACGAAGATGGACGCGCCCAACGCGTCGACGCTCGTCATCCACTACGACAAGCCGATCGCCAACGTCCTGCCGCAGCTCGAGCAGTTCTGGGTCCTGCCCGAGCACGTGTGGGGCCCGCTGGTCGGATCGGACGGGAAGGGCCTCAAGTCCTACCGGCCCGAGCAGCACCTGCCCACCGTCTCGGGCGGCGCCTACGAGATCACCAAGTACCAGGAGAAGGGCACGACGGTCTTCAAGCCCAACCCGAACTTCTACGGGCCGAAGTCGAACGCCGACGCCGTGGCGCTCACGTACTACACGAACTCGACGTCGATGATCGCCGACCTCCAGAACGGCAACATCGACTTCGCCGACCAGGTCCCGTACAACGCGATCTCGTCGCTGAAGTCGAGCGGGCAGTTCAAGATCGACTCGGTGGCGAGCTCCGAGGTCACGAACATCACGATCAACTCGAACCCGCTCAAGACCAAGAACCGCGAGCTGCTCGACCCGAACGTGCGCGAGGCGCTCGAGTACGCGACCGACCGCAACCAGATCGTGAACGTGATCTACGCCGGCTACGCGCAGCCGTGGGCGAACATGCTGTCGGTCCAGTCGGGCAAGTTCTGGCTGAACCCCGCCATCAAGCCGCTGCCGTACGACACGGACAAGGCCAACCAGATCCTCGACTCGCTCGGGTACAAGAAGGGGCCGGGCGGCATCCGGGTGGTGCCGGCGACGACGGGCAAGTACGCCCAGCCGGCGCACAAGATGGAGTACAACGTCATCGTCCCCGACAGCCTGGACTTCAACGGCGACCGCCAGTTCCAGATCATCGCCGACACCTGGGCCAAGGTCGGGATCAAGCTGCACGAGGTGGCGGGCGGCGACAGCGGTCAGGCCTACGGGCTCGAGACCGCCGGCAAGTACACGAAGTTCGACTTCGCCACCTGGGACTGGGCCGAGTACATCGACCCCGACGCACAGCTCTCGTACATGACGCGCGGCCAGTGGTACAGCTGGAACGACACCGGCTACAACAACCCTGTCTTCGACAAGCAGTACCTGCAGCAGGCCACGCTGACCGATCCCAAGCAGCGCCAGGCGCTCGTGTGGAAGATGGAGGCCGAGATCGCGCACGACCGGCCGTACATCCAGCTGGTCGACGAGGGCCTCGTGACGGCAAACGACAAGAGCTGGACGGGCTTCTACCCCGACCTGGGCGCTTACTGCAAGTGCTACTACACGTCGCCACACAAGACCGGATAGGCAGCTGAACCGCGTCGAGAAGCAGAGGACGCCGTGAGGGGTATGGACTACATCGTCAAGCGAACCGCGTTCGCGATCGTGACGGTGTTCGTCGCCATCACCCTCAACTTCGTGCTGTTCCGGCTCCTGCCGGGGAACGCCGTGTCCGGCCTGCGCTGCCAGCACTGCACGAAGCAATTCCGCGAGTCGATCGTGAAGCAGTACGGCCTCGACAAGCCGAAGCTGCAGCAGTACGTCATCTACGTCGAGCGGCTCGCGCACGGCGATCTCGGCACCTCGATCGCCGACAACCGGCCCGTGTGGGACGACATCCGCACGCCGCTCGTGAACACCCTGCCGATGATCGTGGTCGGGACGGTGATCTCGATCATCATCGGGATCATCTCGGGGGTGGTGGCCGCCTGGCGGCGCGGCACGGCCGCGGACTCGGCCAACCTGTGGACGGCACTCGCGTTCTACGCGATGCCGACCCAGTGGATCGCCCTGCTCGTGATCTTCTACATCGCCATCCCGCTCGGCCTGCCGGCGAGCGGCATCGAGTCGAACACGCTCGGCATCCTCTCGACCCCGTCGACCTGGGCGGTGTTCAGCGACCGCGTCTCGCACCTGTTCCTGCCGGCGCTCACGCTCGGCGTCGGGCTCTACGGCGAGTACTCGCTCGTGGTGCGCTCGTCGATGCTCGAGACGCTCGGCGAGGACTACGTGCTCACGGCCCGCGCGAAGGGGATGCGCAACTGGACGATCGTGTGGAAGCATGCGCTCCGAAACGCCATGCTTCCGCTGGTGACGCTGATCGCCCTCTCGCTCGGCTCGATCGTCGCAGGTGCGATCGTGGTCGAGGACGTCTTCTCGTATCCGGGCATCGGGCTGGCCACGATCGATGCGATCAGCAAGCGTGATTACCCCGTGCTGCAGGGGATCTTCCTGATCCTGACGATGTCGGTGATCGTGGCCAACTACATCGCCGACCTCGTCTACTTCAAGCTCGACCCGCGGGTGACCGAGTGAGCGAGGTCGTCCAGGTCGCCGAGGCCGCCCCCGTCGCGGCCGCCTCCACGACCCGGCGCGGGTTCGTGCGCCACGTGATGCTGGGCCAGAAGGTGGCGCTCGTGGGGGCGATCGTGCTGCTCTTCTTCATCGTGATTGCCGTCATCGGCCCCTGGATCGAGCCGTACAGCACCACGACGCAGGTCGGGAAGGTGTACGCGCCCCCGACCGGCAAGCACGTGCTTGGGCTCGACGACGGCGGCATCGACATGCTGTCCGAGGTGATCCAGGGCGCCCGTGTCTCGATGATCGTCGGATTCGCCGGCGCGGCGGTGGCGATGCTGATCGGCGGCGGGGTCGGGCTGCTGTCCGGCTACTTCGGCGGCAAGACCGACATCGCGCTCATGCGCATCACCGACTACTTCCTGGTCATCCCGGACGTGCCGCTCATGATCGTGGCGGCCGCGGTGTTCGGCCGCAGCCTCGTGAACGTGATCCTGATCATCGGGGTGATCTACTGGACGAGCACGGCGCGGCTGATCAGGGCGCAGGTGAAATCCGTCCGCGAGCGGGTCTACGTGAAACGCGCCCGCGCCCTCGGCGGCGGCCACGGGCGGCTGCTCTGGAAGCACATCACGCCCCAGGTGGCGCCGCTGCTCGTCGCGAACACCGTGCTCACCATCGCGATCGCCGTCTTCGCCGAGACGTACATCGCATTCCTCGGCCTGGAAGACCCGTCCACGATCTCCTGGGGCAAGCTGATCCAGAACTCGCTCACCGGCGGCGCCATCTTCCACAAGGCCTGGTGGGCGATCATCCCGCCGGGCCTCTGCGTCACCATCGTGATCCTGGCCGCGACGATGATGGGCCAGGCGATGGAGGACGCGCTCAACCCGCGCCTGCGCGTCGGCCACCTCTCCGTCCGCCGCTTCCGCCTGCGGCCGCTGCGGGGGAGGCTCGACTCCGAGTGACGGCGGCCGCTCCCGTGCTCAGCGTCGAGGGTCTCGAGGTCTGGTTCGACGTGCCCGGGGGCGAGCTGCACGCCGTCCAGGGCGTCGCGTTCGACCTGTTCCCCGGTGAGCGCATGGGGCTCGTCGGCGAGTCGGGCTGCGGCAAGACCACGACGATCCTCGCGCTCATGGGCCTCCTGCCGCCGAGCGCGAGCGTTGCGGGCCGGGTGCTGCTCGACGGCGAGGACGTGCTCGCGAAGGGCGAGGACTCGGTCTCGCCTCACCGCTGGCGCGACGTCGCCATGGTGTTCCAGGGCGCGATGAACGCGTTCAACCCCGTGAAGACCGTCGGGTCGCAGATCGTCGAGCCGATGGAGCTCCACGGGGTCGCCTCGGGGCGGGCCGCGCGCAACCAGGCCGCGGAGCTGCTCGAGATGGTCGGGATCTCCGGCTCGCGCGCCGACCGCTACCCGCACGAGTTCTCGGGCGGCATGCGCCAGCGGGCGGCGATCGCGATGGCGCTCGCCTGCAGCCCGAAGGTGCTGCTCGCCGACGAGCCCACGACGGCGCTCGACGTGATGGTGCAGGCCCAGATCCTGGAGCTGCTGGTGCGGCTCACCGACGACCTGGGACTGGCGATGATCCTCGTGACCCACGATCTGCCCGTCGTGGCCCAGGTGTGCGGGCGGGCGGCAGTGATGTACGCGGGCAAGGTGGCCGAGTCGGGGCCGATCGAGACGCTCTTTCACGACCCCCGCCACCCCTACACCCGCATGCTCTTCCAGGCGACGCCCGATCTGCACGGCGACGACGAGGTGGCCTCGATCCCGGGCGCGCCGCCGCGGCTCGACCGCGAGGTGCTCGGCTGCCCGTTCCACCCCCGCTGCGACTCGGCCTTCTCGCGCTGCCCGGTGGAGGAGCCGCGCCTGCGCGAGGTCGGCGACAACCATACGGCCGCCTGCCACCTGAACGACGTCCCGATGCAGGTGGCGCAGTGAGCGCCGCAGAGGTCGGCGCCGTCACGGCGAACGGCTCGCTGCTCGAGGTCCAGGGCCTCGTCACCCGCTACCCGGTGCCGCGCGGCCTCCTCGGCACGCTGCGGCGCCAGGAGCAGGAGCACGTGCACGCCGTCGAGGGTGTCGACTTCTCCGTCGGGCTGGGGGAGATGCTCGCGCTCGTCGGGGAGTCCGGGTGCGGAAAGACCACGACCGCCCAGACGGTGATGCGGATGGTCGACGCCGACGCTGGCCGGATCCTGTTCCGCGGCCGGGACATCTCCCACCTGACCCAGCGGCAGCTGCGGCCGCTGCGCCGCGAGATGCAGATCATCTACCAGGATCCGTACGAATCGCTCGATCCCCGCTACCGCGTGCGCGACACCGTCGCGGAACCGCTCCTGATCCACGGCATCGGCGGCAAGGCGGCCGAGCGGGACGCGCTGGTGGTGCAGGCCCTCGTCCAGGCGGGCCTGGAGCCGCCCGAGCTCTACCTCGACCGGTTCCCACACGAGCTCTCGGGCGGCCAGCGGCAGCGGGTCGCGATCGCCGCGGCGATGGTGCTGAAGCCGAAGCTGCTGCTCGCGGACGAGCCGGTGTCGATGCTGGACGTGTCGGTGCGCGCGGGCATCCTGCGGCTGCTGGACGAGCTGCGCCGCGACGGGCTCGCCATCGTGATGATCACCCATGACCTGTCGACGGCCGCCCACTTCGCCGACCGGATCGCCGTGATGTACCTGGGCCGGATCGTCGAGGAGGGGCCGGCGAAGGACGTCGTCCGCAACCCGCTCCACCCGTACACGAAGGCGCTGATCTCCGTCGTGCCGAAGCGCGACCCGCGCGACTCGACGGAGCCCCAGATCCTCAAGGGGGAGACGCCGAACCCCATCCATATCCCGTCCGGCTGCCGCTTCCACCCCCGCTGCCCGATCGCGCAGGAGGAGTGCCGCAGCATCGACCCCGAGCTGCGCCGCCCGGCCTCGGCGAAGTCGCCGGAGCACCGCGCCGCCTGCATCCTGGCATGACGCGCTGGCGTGACCTGGCCGGGCCCGTGGGCCTCTTTCCGACGGGCGCGCGCAACGCGATCACCGACGTGCCGGGCGTCCTGGTCGGCCACGCCCAGGCGGCCAGCGGCGAGGCGACCGGGGTCTCGGTCGTCGTGCCGCCGCGGCTCCCGGCGCGGGCGGGCGTGAACACGGTGAACGGCGTGGGGGAGCTGACGAAGAAGCTCGAGATCGACGAGTGGGGGATCATCCAGTCGCCCGTGTGGCTGTGCGGCACGCACGCCGTCGGCACCGTGTACCACGGCGCGGTGCTGGCCGCCGGGGGCGACCCCGACAACACGGTCATCCCGGTCGTCGGCGAGTGCGACGACTCCGACATGGGCGACTCGCGCACGGTCACCGTCGACGACGTGAACGCCGCCCTCGCGAACGTCGGTGAGGAGGTCGCCGAGGGGACGGTGGGCAGCGGCACCGGCATGACCTGCTTCGACTTCCCGGGCGGGATCGGGACGGCGTCGCGGACCGTCGCCGGCCACACGGTCGGGGTCCTGCTCATGTGCAACTTCGGCGACCGGGAGCGGTTCACCTCGGGTGGCCTGCGCTTCGAGTCGGCCGAGCCGCCGGAGCCGCCCGAGGGCTCGTGTATCGCGGTGTGCGCCACGGACGCACCGCTCGAGGCGCAGCAGCTGCGGCGGCTGGCGCTGCGGCCGCTGCTCGGCCTGGCCCGGGCGGGGTCGTACGCGTCGAACGGCTCGGGCGAGATCGGGGTCGCCTTCACCGTCGCCGAGGGCGAGGGCTTCCCGCTCGACCGGCTCTCGCCGCTCTTCGCCGCCGCCTACGAAGCCGCCGAGGAGGCGGTCTACAACTGCCTCGTCGCCGGGCGGCCGGGGCGGCGCCGCAACGGCAGGATGCAGGACGAGTTTCCCGTGCACCTCGTGCGCCGCGGGGCGTAGGATGGCCCGATGGAGGGGATGACCGCCGAGCTGCGGGTGCGCCTGTCGGACGCCGACGTCCACTACGGCGGCAACCTGGTCGACGGCGCCCACGGCCTGGAGCTCTTCGGCGACATCGTCACGGAGCTCGCCATCCGCACCGACGGCGACGAGGGCCTGTTCGCCGGCTACGAGCGGGTGGAGTTCCTGGCGCCGCTGTACGGCGGCGACTTCGTCCGGGCGACCGGCACGATCGTGCGCATGGGCAGCACGAGCCGCACGGTCGACCTCGAGATCTGGAAGGAGATCTCGGCCCGCCCGGACGTGGGCGACTCCGCCGCCGACCTGCTGCCCGAGCCGACCCTCGCCACCCGCGCCCGCGGCACCTACGTCGTCCGCCGCGAGCACCAGCGCGGCCCCGGCGGCGCGGGCATCGTGGCCGGCCAGTAACCCGCCAAACGGGGTCAGACCCCTTTTGGCGGGTCCGTGCACCAAACGGGGTCAGACCCCTTTTGGTGCAGGCGGCGGGCGGTCGCCCGGGCTAGACCGTCAGCTCGACCGCGGGCTTGGCGTTCGCGAGCAGCGCCATCACGCGCGACTCGGTGACCTCGCCGAAGTGCTCGTAGAACTGGCTGACGGCGTGGAAGCGCTGGGGCGCCTTCAGCGTGACGAGCCGGTCGCACTCGCGCTCGAGCCGCTCGACCGCGAGCCGTGGCAGCACCGGCAGTGCGATCACGGTCTGGCGGGCGCCGGCGTTGCGCACGGCGGCGAGCGCTGCCCGGATCGAGGCGCCCGTGGCGGCGCCGTCGTCGACGATCACCGCCGTGCGGCCGACGAGCATCATCGGCATGGCGGCGCGCAGGCGCTCGTCCATCTCCCGCGCCTGCATCGTCGCCTTGTCGTAGGCGGCGTCGACCTGGGTCGGGGTGAGCCGGCCGGCGACGCGGCGGTTCGTGTACCGCTCGCCCTGGGGCGCGACGGCGCCCATCGCGAGCTCGGGGTGGCCGGGGGTCGAGACCTTGCGCACGCACAGCACGTCGAGCGGAAGATCGAGCAGCTTGGCGAGCTCGGCTGCGACCTCCACGCCGCCGCGGGCGAGCCCGATCACTGTCACGTTCGCCTTCTTCCGCAGCTCCGGCATCGCCGCTGCCAGCGCCGCCCCTGCCTGGGTGCGGTCGTGGAACACCCCGCGATAATGCCCAAGCCGAGCGCGCCGGTCAAGGGTTGCAAACGGCGATTTGGCCCCCACGGGGGCGTTGCTATACTGACCCTCTGGATAAGCAGAGGCATCTCGCCCCTCACCTCTCCGGCTTCGGGCCGGGAGGTTCAACCGAATCGTTCGGCTGCCGCCTCCCCTGCGGAGGTGCAAATCGGGTGCTTTCGGCACCCATTTTTCTGTGTCTAGGAGAGGAGCTTCAAGGGTTGAGGATGATCGTGACTAGGCGCAGGTCTTGAGGCCCCGCCGGCAGCTCGACCAACGGCCGCAAGAGCCGACCACCCGGATCAACGAGGCGATCCGCGTCCCCCAGGTGCGTCTGATCGACGACGACGGCACGCAGATCGGCATCAAGAGCACTGACGAGGCCCAGCGGTACGCCTGGGACAAGAACCTCGACCTGGTCGAGGTGGCGCCTGAGGCCCGCCCGCCCGTCTGCCGGGTGATGGACTACTCGAAGTACCGGTACGAGCAGGAGCAGAAGGCCAAGCTCGCACGCAAGCACCAGTCGACGATCACGATCAAGGAGATCAAGCTGCGGCCGAAGATCGGCATCGGCGACTACGAGACCAAGAAGGGTCACGTCGTCCGATTCCTGAAGGGCCGGGCGAAGGTGAAGGTCACGATCATGTTCCGCGGGCGCGAGATGACACACCCGGAACGGGGACGCGACCTGCTGCTTCGCCTCGCCGAGGACGTGAAGGATCTCGGGTCGATCGAGTCTCAGCCGCTGCAGGACGGACGGAACATGGTGATGATGCTGGCGCCGCACAAGGCGGTCGCCGCACCCGCCGAGAAGGCTGACGATGCGCCCGCAGAGGCCGCCGACAGCGCCGCGGCCGGCGCCTGAAGGAGATCTGACGATGCCAAAGATGAAGACCTCTTCCGCCGCGAAGAAGCGGTTCCGGGTGAGCTCGGCCGGTAAGGTGCTGCGCCGGCGCGCGTTCCGCACGCACCTGCTCGAGCACAAGAGCGCGAAGCGGCGGCGCGTGAAGCGCCAGGTCAAGCAGCTGGTCCCCGCCGATCGAAAAGAGGCGCTGCGCCTCCTGGGAAAGCGATAGGAGCTCGACGATGGCACGCGTGAAACGCAGCGTCAACGCCAAGAAGAAACGCCGCGAGGTGCTCGAGGCCGCGAAGGGCTACCGCGGCCTGAAGAAGAACACCTACCGCAAGGCGAAGGAGCAGATGCTGAAGTCGCTCTCCTACGCCTACCGCGACCGCCGGGCGCGCAAGCGCGACTTCCGCCGGCTCTGGATCATCCGCATCAACGCGGGCGCCCGCCAGAACGGCCTCTCCTACAACCAGTTCATGCACGGCCTGCGCAAGGCGGAGATCGAGCTCGACCGCAAGGTGCTCGCCGATCTCGCCGTCGCCGATCCGAAGGCGTTCGGGGCGCTCGCCGAGGCAGCCAAGGCCGCGCTTGCCGCATGACGGGCTCCCCGCCGTGGAGCCAATCACCTCCCACGCCAACGCCCGGCTGAAGCACGCGCGCAAGCTCCAGGCCCGCCGCCACCGGCGCGTGCTGGGGCAGTTCCTGGCCGAGGGCGAGGACATCGTCGAGGAGGCGCTGGCCGCGGGCATCCTGCCCGTGGAGACGCTGATCGCGGCCGACCGGCCGCCGGACGAGGGTCTGGTCGCGCGCCTGGCGCGAGGCGGGCCGGTGCTCCCGGTGCGCGACTCGCTCCTGGCCGAGGTGGGCGGGCTCGGCCACCCGTCGCGCATCATCGCCCTCTTCGAGATCGCCGCCCTCCCGCATGAATGTCCGGTGCCTGGCACCGGATATTCACCCCTGGCCGTCTACCTGCACAGGGTGATCGACCCCGGCAACGTCGGCACGGTCGTGCGGGCGTGCGGGGCGCTCGGGCCGGCGCGGCTCGCGCTCTCGCCGGGCTGCTCCGACCCGCTGGCCGGCAAGGGCGTGCGCGCGTCCATGGGCGCGATCTTCCGCGTCCCGATGGAGATCGGCGCCGAGCTGCCGGGGGACGGCCTTCGCGTCGGCCTCGTGGCGGGCGCCGAGACGCCGCTTTGGGAGGTGGATCTGACCGGCCCGGCGACGCTCGCCGTCGGCGCCGAGCGCCACGGCCTGCCGCCCGAGGTGGTCGAGGCGTGCGACGTCGTCTGCGCGATCCCTCAGGCCCCGGGGGCCGAGTCGCTCAACGCCGCCCAGGCGGCTACGCTGGCGCTCTACGAGGCGGTCAGGCAGCGATCGGCGGCTCAGGCCGCCAGAGAGAACGGCGGATAGCGGTCGGTCACCAGCGTGAAGGCGTAGCCCGTCACCCGGTTCCCCCAGCGCAGGACGCCCTCGACGAATCCGAACGCCCCGCGCGGGTAGTGGCCCGTGAACAGGATGGCGAACCAGACGAAGACGACCACGAAGAACGCCGCGATCCCGAGAAAGACGAGCACGATGTAGTGCGGGATCGCCAGGAGCCACTTCACGAGCGGCAGCCACCGGTTCAGCTCGGCGCCGTTCACCACGGGGTAGCCGAGGTGAACGGACTGGTGGTCGTCCGTCGACGGATACCGGTCGTCCATCAGCGACAGGTAGACGAACACCCGGTTGGAGAAGCGGTTCAGCTCCAGGTTCCAGTCGAACCACCAGCGCGGGTACTTGCGCCGGAAGAGCAGCATGAGCACCACCGGCAGGACGACGGTGCCGCCGGCGGCCGCGAACTGCGCGCCGGTGCTGTTGTCCGGCCCGCCGTGTGAGAAATGGGTGGTGCTCTGGTCGAGCATTGCCAGGATGATGCCGATCGGGATGATCCAGAGGATCCTCAGGGCGCTCGACAGCCGGTCGAGCGGACGGTCGGGATAGTCGACGCTGAACGTCACCGGGTGCGATTCCATCGTCACGACCTTATCGTCGTCGTCGGACGACGGGCCGTCCACACCGAGTCGGTCGCGCCGGGCGCCAGCGGCCGCCGGTCGAACCAGCCGAAGGCCCGCACGTCGCCGAAGCCGGCCGCCTCGAGCGAGGCCCGCCAGCCGTCCGGATCGGTCCACCACAGCTCCATCTCGGCGCAGACGTCACCCGCGCGCACCGCGAGCTCGAGCCGGCGGGCGTCCTCGTCCCAGAGCGCCCGCTCCTCGATCCCGGCCTCCCGCTCGATCCAGCGCCCGTGCGTCTCGGCGATGTCGAGCCGGTCGGGGTGGAACACGTCGAAGGCCAGCGTCCCGGCGGGCTCGAGCCGCTCGTAGAGCGACCGCAGGACCGGCAGCCGCTCGTCGTCGCGCAGGTGCAGGAGTGCCCGGAAGGGCACCGTCACGAGCGGGAACGTCCCCAGGTCGGGCAGGTCGCGCATGTCGGCCCGCACGAGCGTCAGGTCGAGCCCGTGCGGAGCGGCCCGCCTCCGGGCCAGGTCGAGCATCGCCTCGGACGTGTCCACGCCGACCACCGGGATGCCCGCGATCGCCGTCGGCACTGCCACCCGGCCCGACCCGACGCCGATCTCGAGCACCGGCCCCCCGGTCGCGAGCGCGAGGTCGAGGTAGAACGGGATGTCCTCGGTGACGGAACGGCACCAGACGTCGTAGCGCTCGCCGAGGCGGTCGTAGGCGGAGGGCGGCGTCCCGATGCTAACTACACTACCCGGCCACCATGGACCTCGACGCCCTCGTCTCCGACGCCCAGGCGCGCATCGCCGCGGCGACCGGCTCGGCCGCGCTCGAGCAGGTCCGCATCGACGTCCTCGGGCGCAAGGCGCCGCTCGTCCTCGCCCTGCGCGAGCTGGGGTCGCTCGACCCCGAGGAGCGGCGGGCCCGCGGCGCCGATCTGAACCGGGCCCGGCGGTCGCTGGAGGAGCTCGTCGACCGCCGCGCGCGCGAGCTGGCGGAGGCCGAGCTCGAGGAGCGGCTGCGCTCCGACCGGCTCGACGTGACGCTGCCCGGGATCGTGCCGCCGCGCGGGTACACCCACCTGATCGAGGGGACGCGGCGTGACATCCTCGACGTGTTCGTCGGGTTCGGCTACCGCATGGTGGACGGGCCGGAGATCGACACGGTGCACTACAACTTCGACGCGCTCAACCACGCGCCCACGCACCCGTCGCGGCAGGTCACCGACACGTTCTACGTCTGCGACGACGTCGTCCTGCGCACGCACACCTCGCCGGTGCAGATCCGCACGATGGAGGCGGGGCCGCCGCCGGTCTACATGGCCACCGCCGGCCGCTGCTATCGGCGCGACACGCCCGACGCGACCCACACCGCGATGTTCACGCAGATCGAGGGCCTGGTGGTCGACCGCGGCATCACGCTCGGCCACCTCAAAGGGACGCTGCTCGGCTTCGCCCGGGCGATCTTCGGGGCCGAGCGCGAGGTGCGCCTGCGGCCGCATTTCTTCCCGTTCACGGAGCCGTCCGTCGAGGTCGACGTCAGCTGCTTCAACTGCGCCCGGGACGGCTCGCCCTGCCGCGTGTGCCGGGGCGAGGGCTGGGTGGAGATCCTCGGCGCCGGGATGGTCGACCCCAACCTCTACGGGTACGTCGACGGCTACGACCCGGAGGAGGTGTCGGGCTTCGCGTTCGGCATGGGCGTCGAGCGGGTGGCCGGCCTGCGCCACGACATCCCCGACATCCGGCTCCTGTGGGAGAACGACCTGCGGTTCATGGAGCAGTTCGGATGAGGGTGCCGGTTTCGTGGCTGCGCGAGTACGTCTCGTTCGACCTCCCCCCGCGGGAGCTGGGCGAGCGGCTGTCGATGACCGGGACGAAGCTCGAGGCGCTGCACCGCCGCGGCGTCCCGCGTGCCCTCGAGCGCTACAGGGTGGGCCGCGTGCTCTCCCGCGAGCAGCACCCGAACGCCGACCGCCTGAGCCTGTGCAGCGTCGACATCGGCGCCGGCGAGCCGCAGCAGATCGTGTGTGGCGCGCGCAACTTCGAGGCCGGCGCGACGGTCGCCGTCGCTCTCCCGGGGGCCGTCCTGCCCGACGGCACCGAGCTGCGGGTCGCGAAGCTGCGCGGCCTCGAGTCGCACGGGATGATGCTCTCGGAGCGCGAGCTCGACCTGGGCCAGGACCACGACGGGATCATGCTGCTGCCCGACGACTGGCCGGTGGGCGACGCGCTCATCGACCACCTCGCGATCGCCGACGACGTGCTCGAGTTCGAGATCACGTCCAACCGGCCGGACTGCCAGAACGTCCACGGCATCGCCCGCGAGGTGTCGGCCGTGCTCGACACCGACCTCGCCGACTGGCCGGGGACGGAGCCCGAGCCGACCGGAGAGGGGAAGGCCGAGGACTACGTGAAGGCGCGAATCGACGCGCCCGACATGTGCCCCCGCTGGGCGGCGCGCGTCTTCACGAACGTGCGCGTGGGGCCCTCGCCGCCGTGGCTGAAGGCCCGCATCAGCGCGGCCGGCATGCGGCCGATCTCCAACGTCGTCGACATCACGAACTACGTCATGCTCGCGATCGGCGAGCCCACCCACGCGTTCGACCTCGACAAGGTGGCCGGGCGCGAGATCATCGTGCGCCGGGCGGCCGACGGCGAGCGGGTGACGACCCTCGACGGTCAGGACCGCGTCCTCGACACCGACACGCTCGTGATCGCCGACGCCGAGAAGCCGTCCGCGGTGGCGGGTCTGATGGGGTCGGAGTGGAGCGAGGTCACCGCCGGGACGACCACCGTGCTGATGGAGTGCGCCAACTTCGACGGGCCCACCACGCAGGCGTCGTCGATCCGGCTCGGGCTGCGGACGGAGGGGTCGAGCCGGTGGGAGAAGGGCCTCGATCCGCACCTGCCCCCCAAGGCGCTGCGGCTTGCCTCCCAGCTGATGGTGGAGCTGGCCGGCGCGACCCTCGTCCCCGGCGAGATCGACCTCCACGGCGACCTGCCCGAGCCGCCCGTCGTTCCCCTGCGGCGGGAGCGGCTTGAGGGCCTGATCGGGGTCGCGTACGCCGACGACGAGGTCGACCGCGCGCTGGGCCGGCTCGGCTACGAGTGGGAGGGCCCGGGCTGGCGGGTGCCGACATGGCGGGCGGCCGACACGACCCGCGAGGTCGACCTGATCGAGGAGGTCGCGCGCATCCGCGGGCTCGAACGCGTGCCGGCCGAGATGCCGGGCGGCCATCCCGGCGGCGGGCGCCTGAACCCGGACGAGCGGCTGCGGCGCAGGGTGGTCGACGTGCTTCGCGGCGCCGGCCTCTCGGAGGCGGCCACCCTGACGCTCTGGGATCTCGGCATGCCCGAGCGTCTGCGGCTCGGAGCCGGCGACCGCCGGGCCGCCCTGGTGGAGCTCCAGAACCCCATGAGCGCCGAGTGGGCGGCGATGCGCACGCTCGTCTTCCCGGGTCTGCTGGGGTCGGCCCGCCGCAACCTGGCGATGTCGGCCCCGCGGGTCGCGCTGTTCGAGATCGGCCACGTGTTCCTGAAGGGCGACGGCCGGCTCCCCGACCAGCCCTCGCGCGTCGCCGGCGTCCTGGCCGGCGAGGGGGCGGGCTTCTTCGCGGCCAAGGGCGTGGTCGAGGCGCTGTTCGAGGCCGCCCGGGTCGAGGCGCCCGCGTTCCGGCCCGTCGACGAGCCGTTCCTGCATCCGGGCCGGGCAGCGGCCGCCGGCGACGGCTTCGTCGGCGAGCTGCACCCGCTCGTCGCCGAGGCGTTCGAGCTCGAGCCCGGCGTGGCGGTCTTCGAGCTCGGCCTGGACGGCCTGCGCGGGCGGCCGCCCGAGCTGGTGCTCTACCGCGACGTCACGAGCTTCCCGCCGCTGCGGCAGGACATCGCCGTCGTCGTCGCCGAGGACGTGCCTGCGGGCAGGGTGGTCGAGGTGGTGCGGTCAGCCGGCGGCGCGGAGCTCACCCGGATCGAGGTGTTCGACGTCTACCGCGGGCCCCAGGTGGGGGAGGGGCGGAAGAGCCTCGCCCTGCATCTCGTCTTCCAGGCGCCCGACCGCACCCTGACGGACGCCGAGGCTGACGCGGTGCGCGAGCGGATCGTGGCGGCCCTTGCAGCCGAGGTCGGCGGCGAGCTGCGGGCGTGAGGCGCGACGACCTCGTCGGACGGCTGGACGCGTACTTCGGCACCCTGTCCGTGCGCGGGGACGACTGGCGCCGGCTGTTCGACCTCGTCTATCCGGAGCCGTACTGGCGCGAGTACGCCGAGCCGGGGTACGAGGGCCGCTGGAACGGCCTGCTCGTGCGGGGCGCGGACGAGGTCGAGCGGGTCGCGGCCTGCGTCTTTCCGTCCGATCGGGTCGTGGGCCTGCTGGAGCCCGGGACGTTCCTGTTCTCCGAGCACCCGATCGACTACGGCGACGAGCCCGGCTTCCTGCCGCTCGCCCGGGAGACGTTCGCGCGCATGCGCCGCGACGGGATCGGCTTCTACCACGTGCACGCGCCGATCGACCAGCATCCCGAGGTCTCGCCGTCGCGCCTGTGCGCGGCCGCGATGGGCGTGCCGGTCGCCGAGGAGTACCTGCCGATCGCCGAGGGCATCGGCGGCGGCGCGGCCGTCATCGGCGACTCCGACGCGACGCTCGACGAGCTGGCCGAGCGCCTGGCGGCCGAGCTGGGGCCGGAGGTGCCGGTCACGGTGGTGCGCCGCCGCGCCGGCACGGACGCCGCCGGCCGGGTGGCGGTCGTCGGCGGCGGGGGCGCCGATCGCGAGGCGCTGGTCGAGTCGCTCGCCCGTGGCTCTCAGAGCTTCGTCACGGGCGGCGTCTTCACCCGCTGGGCGGCGGAGTTTCTCGCCCTGGCCGAGGAGCGCGACGTCGGCGTGATCGACGGCACTCACTACGGCACCGAGATCCCGCCGCAGCGCGCGATGGTGGGTTGGTTCCGGGAGCTCGGGCTCGAGGCCGAGTTCGTCCCGGACGGCCCCAAGTAGCGCGCTTGCCCGGTCGCGGCCGGCGCCTGTGTAACGACGGTCGCACTGCATCCGGATCCCGGGGTGTGGAACACCTCGGCGCGGCTCCATAGCCTGGGGCACATGATTTTCCATCCCCCCGGAAGGAACCAGACATGATCACCATCGCTCGCACCAGCCGGGCAGCCCTCGTGGCCGCCGCCGCGCTGGCAATCGCCGCGCCGATCGCTTCCGCCAAGCCGATGGGCCCCGTGAGCCCGATCGTCTCGACGAGCCAGGCGTACCAGGGGACGTACCGGCCGGCGAACACGAACGTGCAGGTGCCGCCGGACCGCCAGGACAAGGTGGGCACGCTCTCGCAGGCGACGAACGTCCATCAGCTCCCTGCCGTGACGACCAAGACCGTGACCGAGAGCTCGTTCAGCTGGACGTCGGCGACCATCGGCGCGGGCTTCATCCTCGCGATCGTCCTCGTCGGCGGCGGGGCCATCGGCCTCCGCGGCGGCCGGCGGATGGCGCTTGGCGTCTGAGACCGATCCCGACGGTTCGTGACGCCTCGCCGGGGGGGGGCCGACGGGGGCCCCCCCCCCCCCAAGGCCCCGGCTAA
>JAICJC010000185.1 GCA_025928655.1 Thermoleophilia bacterium
CGCCGCCTTGGTCGGCCAGCCGAGCGGACCCGCCGGGCCCTTCCGTGCCGTATACCCGCTGAGCAGCGCGCCGCTGATCGAGAAGGTGCCGGCCGGCGAGCTGTACACGGTGCCGTGCTGGAAGGTCTGGTAGGTGCCGCCGCCGTTGCTCGTCGACGTAACCGCGTTGGCGGTAGCGGCGCCGAGCATGCCGGAGGCTCCCCCGTGCGCCGTCCAGTACGTGTTGATCGCGCCGGTGACGACGAGGTGCGTGGATCCGAACCACTGCGTGAAGTCGAGGAAGAAGTTCCGGTTGCCGTACGCCGAGCAGGAGTCGCCGGTGCCGTAGCCGGCGGCGAGCGCCGCCGCGTTCGGGGTGTACGGCGTGTAGTAGTACAGGCTGTGGGTCGCCTTGTTCTTGACGGTGACCAGCTTCGATCCGCAGTTCGGATTCGTGTAGTAGTCCTGATAGGCGATCGTGCCCGGCTGCCCGACCGGATACCTGCTGTACACGCTGTAGTACTCCGTGCCCGGGCCGGTGCCCTTCGGCATCGTGTATCGCTGGAGCGCCCACGCAGCCTTGTACACCTGGTTGTAGAAGCCGTTGTAGGTGGCGTCGCAGGTGACGTTGCTGCTGTCGGGACAGCCGTAACCCGTCGCCTTGCGGTACTGCGAGGCGGTCGGCCAGGTGTCGGTGATCAGCCCCTCCTCCTTCTGGAGGACGACGAGCAGCACCTGCGGGTTGATGTTGCAGGCTTTGCCCACCTTCACGATGATCGCCGCCGCGGACTCATTCGCCGCTCCCGTGTACGACTTGCACATCGGGTCGGCGGGGCGAGAAAAGGTCGTCTGGGTGTAGTCCTTCAGGCACGGAAGGCCCGTCTGGTACTTCACCGCCTCGCAGGTCGGCACCATGCCGTTGAGGAAGGATTGGACCTGCGCCTGCGTCATGGTGTTGGGGTTGAACATGACGGCATCGCTGATGATGTCGCCCGCATCGAAGCTCTTGAGGATGGTCGACGCGGACGGGGTCGCCGCCATTGCGGGCGGCGCGACGACGAGCACGCTCGCGAGGACGCCGGCGATCAGGAGGCCTCCGCCGAGGAGGGAGGCGAGTGTCGCCCGCGTGGACGAGCGCCGGGTCATTTCGTCACCGTCACAGTGCGCGCGGCCGAGACTCCGGCGGATCGCTTGGAGACGTACGACACGGTGATCGTCCACGTGCCGCGGGAGAGCTGGTCGGCGGTGAGATCGATCGGGTTGCACTCGGTGTCGTTCGCACCGGGTGCCGCGGTCGCGGTCGCCGTGGCGGTGTGGCCTGCACGCGTCGCGGTGGCCGTGCACGTTCCATCCATCTCGACGAGGCCGGGCACGTAGGCCTCGACGTCGAGGATCCCCGAGCTCTGGTCCCACAGGGCGCCGGTGATGAACGGCGTCACCGTCTTCTTGCCGGACGGAACGGGCGCCGGCGTCCGTGTCGGCGATGCGGTCGGGGTGACGGTCGGCTCTGGCGCGGCCGTTGCCGCGGTCGCGGACGGCGACGACGACGGGATCGACGGGTCGAGCACCTCGGTGACAGCAGGCGTCGGACTTCCGCCGGGGCTCGGCGCGACCTGCAGCAGCGAGCACGAGGACAGTGCGACGACCGCGGCGACCGAGACGGCCACCACTCCCCCGGCGCGCACCAGAATACGAGCGTTGTGTTCCCCCACCCGGCCAGCGTATGCACGACACCGCGCGGAAATGGCCAGGTGAGAGGCGTGTTCCGGCATGTCGCGGGACCCCAGTCCGGGGGCCCCTCCCCCGATAGTGGGCCAGGATCGCGCGTTCGGTGTCCCTCGTCCGGGAGGCTCGCCCAGGTCGGGGCGGACAGGTCAGCGGCAGCCGCAGGCCGCGTGCTGCCACCGCCTCCCCGAGTGGCCCGTGTACCGTGAACCGGTCATGACCTGGATCGGCGCCGCCCTGCCGGTCGTCGCGACGATGCTGGTCGTCTTCGTGCCCGGCACGGCTCTCGCGGCCGCGCTGAACCTGCGCGGCGCAACCGCGCTCGCCCTCGCGGGCCCGCTGGGGTTCGGCACGATCGGCGTCGCCGGGGTGGCGTCCGCCGCGCTGCACGTGCCCTTCGGCTGGTGGTCGGTGGCGGTCACCGCGGTCGTCGCCGTGCTCGTCCTGCTCGGGATCCGGCTGCTCGCCGCCCGCTCCGGCGCACCGCTGCCCGCGTGGGACTCCTGGCGCCCATCCGCGGTGCTCCCGGTCGTGCTCGGCGTCGGGATCGCGAGTGTCGCGATCGGCTCGATCGCGTTCGCGGCGGTGCCGTCGCCCGATCGGGTGAGTCAGACGTACGACGCGGTCTTCCACCTGAACGCCGTGCAGTCGATCGTGCAGTCCGGCGACGCCTCGAGCCTGCACCTCTACCGGCTGACGCATCCGACCCAGACGACCGCGATCTACCCCGCCGTCTTCCACAGCATCGCCGCCCTCGCCGTCGAGACGACCGGGGTCTCCGTGCCCGTGGCCGTGAACGCGGCGTGGCTCGGCACCGCCGGGCCGGTCTTCGCCTTCGCGTGCGCGTTCGCGGCGCGCGTGCTGTTCGGCGGGACCTCCCTGCGGCGGGGCGAGACCCCGTCCGCCGTGCAGCCGGTGCTGGTCGCGAGCGCCGGCGCCGTGCTCGCCTCCGCCTTCGTCGCCTTCCCCTACCTCCTGCTCGACTTCGGCACGCTCTACCCGAACGGCCTCGCCTACACGACGCTGCCGGTCGGGCTCGGCCTCGTCGCGGCGGCGACCCGCTGGCCGGAGAGCGCCCCGTGGCGGCCGGAGGCGCCGGGGCCGCTCTGGCGCACGCTGCTGCTGCTGCTCGGTTGGCTGGGGGGCGCCGCATTCGCCCATCCGCGGTCCCTCGTCGCCGTCCTCGTGCTCGTCGTGCCGCTGCTCGTCGCCTGGTTCGCGGCCCGGATGCACGCACTCGCGGGCCGCAGCCCGCGGGCCGCCCGCCGGGCGCGACTGATCGTCGCGGCCGTCGTGGTGGCCGTGATCCTCGTGGCGGCCGGGGCGCTGCTCTTCGTGCTGCACTACTACGACGTCGGGCACCGGCCGATCTCGGACCACCTCAACGGCGGCCCCGCGAGGGCGCGGGAGGGCTTCGGCACCGC
>JAICJC010000100.1 GCA_025928655.1 Thermoleophilia bacterium
AGCACGGGGGCCTCTCGGTGTTCGCCGGCGTCGGCGAGCGCACCCGCGAGGGCAACGGCCTCTACCTGGAGATGAAGGAGTCCGGGGTCATCAACAAGACAGCGCTCGTCTTCGGGCAGATGAACGAGCCCCCCGGAGCGCGCCTCCGCGTCGGCCTGTCCGGCCTGACGATGGCCGAGTACTTCCGCGACCAGCTGGGCCAGGACGTGCTGCTCTTCATCGACAACATCTTCCGGTTCGTGCAGGCCGGCTCCGAGGTGTCGGCGCTCCTCGGCCGCATGCCGAGCGCCGTGGGCTACCAGCCGACGCTCGCCACCGAGATGGGGCAGCTGCAGGAGCGGATCACGTCGACCGCCAAGGGCTCGATCACGTCGATCCAGGCGATCTACGTCCCCGCGGACGACCTCACCGACCCGGCCCCGGCCGCGTCGTTCGCCCACCTCGACGCGACGACGACCCTCTCGCGCTCGATCGCCGAGCGCGGCATCTACCCGGCCGTCGACCCGCTCGACTCGCGCTCGAACCTGCTCCAGAAGGGCACGGTCTCCGACGAGCACTACGAGACGGCGACGAACGTGCAGGAGGTGCTGCAGCGCTACCGCGACCTCGAGAGCATCATCGCCATCCTGGGGATGGACGAGCTGTCCGACGAGGACAAGCTCATCGTCAGCCGCGCGCGCAAGGTGCAGCAGTTCCTGGGCCAGCCGTTCCACGTCGCCGAGGTGTTCACCGGCACGCCGGGCAAGTACGTGCGGCTCGAGGACACGATCCGCGGCTTCCAGGAGATCCTGGGCGGCACGCACGACGAGGTGCCCGAGCAGGCGTTCCGGCTCGTCGGCGGCATCGAGGAGGCGCTCGAGGCGGCCGAGAAGCTCAAGGCGACCGCCTAGCCGTGGCCGAGTTCACGCCGTACCCGGTCGAGCTGATCACGCCCGAAGGCATCGCGTTCTCGGGCGACGCCGAGCGCCTGGTGGTGCCGGGCGCCGCGGGGGAGCTCGGGATCCTGGCCAACCACGCGCCGCTGATCTCGCTGCTCGAGCCGGGGGAGACCCGGCTCACGGACGCGGAGGGCACCGTGCGCCGTTACGCCACGGACGATGGCTTCCTGCAGGTGCGCAAGAACCACGCCCTGGTGCTGGTGGGCGAGGCGGTGGCGGCGGAGGACATCGACGCCTCGGACGCCGGTCGCCGGCTCGACGAGGCGCGGGCGGCGCTCGAGCGGGCGGACGCGGGCGACGGCGACGTGTACGCCGCCCGCCGCGAGGTCGGCTTCGCCGAGGCGCTGGTGAAGACCGCGGCCGGCTGATGGCCTACCCGGTCCACTTCGACGTGGAGCACCAGGAGCGGTACTCGCGCCTGACGACGTTCTTTCGCATCTTCCTGCTGATTCCGCATCTGATCTGGGTGCTGCTGTGGGGGCTGGCCGTCGACGTCGTCGTCTTCCTCGCGTGGTTCGCGATCCTCTTCACCGGTCGCTATCCGCAGGGGCTCTTCGGGTTCGTCACGGCGTTCCTTTCCTACTCGACGCGCGTCAGCTGTTACACGTTCTTGCTGACCGACCGGTTCCCGCCGTTCTCGGGCGGCTCCCCCGGCGATGGCTACCCGGTGCAGGTGTCGGTCGACTGGCCGGAGCGGCTGTCGCGGCTGACGACGTTCTTCCGCCTGTTCATGGCCATACCGGCCTACCTGGTTCTGTACGTGCTCCAGCTCCTCGGCCGCCTGCTGGCGCTCTTCGCGTGGTTCATCATCGTGATCATCGGCCGGCTGCCGAAGGGGCTTTTCGAGGTTATGGAGCTCCCGCAGCGCTACCAGCTGCGCGTCACTGCCTATCTGTTCCTCGTGACCGACGCCTACCCCTGGTTCCAGGAGGAGACCCTCCCGGACCCCGCCCCCTGGACAGGCCCCCCCCGGGCTGTGGCCTAACCCGCCAAACGGGGTCAGACCACTTTTGGCGGGTCCCGGGTAAGGCGCTCGGCGAGTGTCGAGTGGTGGACGCCGAGCGCTCGGGCGATGGCGCGGACCGAGTACCCGTACTCGTGCTGAACGCGGCGGATATCTTCCGACTGCCCGTCGGCGAGAAGCTCGCGCAGGGCCGCCGCCTCGGGGTCGAGGATGCCATGGCCGCCCGCAACGAACTCTCTATAGCCGCGTCTGCCGGCCTCGCCCTCTCCGAACCAGCCGAGGATTCCGCCGACCGTGAGCCAGGCGGGCGGTCGCGTCAGCCCCGCGGTCGCCTGGTAGCTCGACCAGGGCCAGCCTCCCGGCTCCTGGCATAGCCCTGCTCGCACCGGGTTCAACGGAATGTAGCGCGAGACCTCCCTGGCATGTGGATCGCTTCGTACGGGGCGGCTGCCGTACCGGCCCTGGAAGACGTGGCCGTCCAGCTCATGAGCGGTGTTGAACCGTGTGGCATACGAGCTGTTGAGGTCCCGCATCCCCTCCAGGAGGTCAGCTCGGGGCGTGTCGACCAAGAGGTGGAAGTGGTTGGGCATGAGGCAGTAGCAGTGGCAGTGCCAGCGGCGCTCGGCAATGACCTCGCCGAGCGTGCTGAGAAAGACGCGGCCGTCGGTGTCGGAGCGAAAGATCTCCCGCCGTGCAACTCCGCGAGCCGTGACGTGGTACAGGTGGTCAGTGGAGCGGAGTCGCGGTTGCCGAGGCACGCTCTCAGGCTACGAGGTCACCCGTCACGAGTCTGTTTCGAACCGTGTCGACTGAGCGGCGGACCCGCCAAAAGGGGTCTGACCCCGCGTGGCGGGTCCGGCTGCGACAATCGGGGCGTGAGCGGTGTCGACGATCTTGCCCTGGCCGAGCGGCTGATCGGGTTCGACACCTCCACCGAGGACGGCATCCGCAGCGCCGTGGGGTTCCTGCTCGGGTGGCTCGAGGGGCAGGCGATCCGGCATGAGGTGACCGAGGTGAACGGCCGGCCGGCCGTCGTCGCGACCGTGGGGGAGGGGCCGAAGACGCTCATCCTGAGCGCGCACGTCGACGTCGTCCCCGGCGACCCGGCCCAGTTCGAGCCGAGGCGGGACAACGGCTGCCTCTACGGCCGCGGCGCGTACGACATGAAGGGCGCGCTCGCCGCCATGCTGGGCGCGCTCGTCGACCTCGCCGCGGCGCCGCGCCACCTCGAAGGCATGCGCGTGAAGCTCCTCATCGCCCCCGACGAGGAGTCCGACGCCGAGACGCTGGGCACGAAGGCGACCGCCCGCCTCGCCGACGCCGGCAACCTGGGCGAGTTCGCCATCTGCGGGGAGCCGACCGACCTCCAGATCGGCGTCCAGGCGAAGGGCGCGCTGGTCGTCCGCTTCGAGGTGCGCGGCCGGGCCGCCCACGGCAGCACCCCGTGGCTGGGGGAGAACGCCGTCCTCAAGGCCATCGACCTGTACCGCCGCATCGGCGACCTGCCCTTCGCCTCGGAGCGATCCGAGCTGTTCGACGGCCCGTCCGTGAGCCTGGGCCGGATCGCCGGCGGCAAGGCCGTGAACGCCGTCCCGGACACGTGCCGCATCGACGTCGACATCCGCCACCTGCCGACCCAGGACCCGGCCGCCGTCATGCGCCAGCTGCGCACGCTGCACCCCGAGCCCGAGCTGCTCTACCAGGTGCCCGCCGCCCAGCTGAACCCCTACGACGACCACGTGAAGCTGCTGCGCCACGTCGTGCGCGAGCACCGGGAGGGACGCGCGATCGGGGTCGGCCGTCACGGCGCCTCCGACGCGGTGCTGTTCCTCGAGCGCGGCATCCCTTGCGTCGAGTTCGGCCCTTCGGGAGCGGGCCACCACGGCCCCGAGGAGCACGTCGACATCGCCTCGTTGGCCACCTACCGGCGCATCCTGGTCGGGTTTGCGCGGGCAATGGCGAGCCCTTCAACGGCCTAGCCCACCCGCCAGGTCGATCAGGCCTGCGGTCTATACTCACCCGGGCCTGCTGGAGCGGGCCCGCGTGTTTTTTCGAGGCCCTCTATGGCAACCCAGACTCCGCCAACCACGCCCCGTGACGGAGGAGGTGGCAGCAGGCCGCCCCGCCCCGGGATGACGGTCTACGGAGGCGGATCTCCGCCGCGCCGTCCGCGCCGCCGCAAGCGCCGCTGGGTGCGCATCGCGCTGTGGAGCGCCGGCGCGCTCCTCATCGTCGTCGTCGCGGCCGCCGCGGCGCTCTTCTACATGTTCTACGGCGACTACCACAAGATCACGAGCCCGCCGCCGTCGTTCGTGCCCGCGGAGAAGAACATCGACCCGCTCCTGCCCGAGGCGAACGCGCCCGCCATCGCCCTCGTGATCGGCTCCGACCACCGCTACACGGACGGCTCGGCGCCCGCGCGCTCCGACACCCTGATGCTGGTGCGGATCGATCCGCGCACCCACCTGATCTCGCTGCTGTCGCTGCCGCGCGACCTCTGGGTCGACATCCCCGGCTTCGGCGAGGACAAGATCAACGCCGCCTTCTCCGACGGCGGGCCGAAGACGGTGCTCCAGACCGTGAAGCAGCTGACCGGCCTGAAGGTGAACTACCTCGTCGGAGTCAACTTCCACAGCTTCACGAGCCTCGTGAACGACATGGGCGGCGTCTACGTCCCGGTCGACCAGGCCTACATCCACACTCAGGCCGAGAACGAGGCGCTGCCGGAGGGCGAGCGCTGGTCGGTGATCGACGTCCCGCCCGGCTACCAGCTCCTGACCGGCAAGGACGCGCTCGCCTTCTCGCGCTTCCGCCACACCGACTCCGACTTCTACCGCAACGCCCGCCAGCAGACCTTCCTGCACGCGTTCGAGCAGAAGGCGGCCCAGCGCTTCCACGGGATCAGCCTGAGCGACCTGAGCGCAATCAAGGACATCATCCACACGATCGCGTCCAACGTCGACATCGCCGGCGCGAACGGCGGGATCGGCCTGCACTCGATGCTGAAGTACGCCACGCTGGCCTACTCGAGCAAGCACATCATCACGTCCCGCCTGGCGGCGACCACGGGCATGATCGGCGCCGCGTCCGTCGTCGAGGCGACGCCGCAGGCGATCCACCAGGCGGTCTTCGCGTTCACGCACCCGCAGGACGTCCCGTCGCCGACGAACCAGCTGCCGACGGCGCCCGCGAAGCACAAGCCGAAGAAGCACGCGTGGAAGCCGGCAGTCGATCCGGCGACGGTCTCGCTCTCGGTGCTGAACGGGACGCTCAAGACCGGCGAGGCCGCGGGCACGGCCGGGCAGCTGTCGAAGTTCGGCTACGCGACCTCGTCGGGGAACGCGCCCACCCAGTCCTACGCCCAGACCTGGGTCTACTACGGCGCCGGCCACGCGAAGGCGGCCGCCGACGTCGCCCACATCATCGGCGGCAACGTGCCGACGGCCCCCATGCCGTCGGCCATCGCCTCCGCCGAGGACGTCGTCGCCGTCATCGGGAGCGACTTCAGCGGCAAGCTCGCCGTCGCGGCACCGAAGAAGTCGACCTCACATGCGGTCCCGCCGGACATCACGCCCGACAGCCAGGCGTACCTGAGCGAGTTCCAGGCCCGGCGCCACAAGGTCACGTTCCCGCTGCTCTACCCGACCGTGACCCAGAACGACTCGGAAGTCCCGTCGAGCTACCCGGTGCGGGCGTACCACATCCCGAACGCCGGGCACCACTGGAGCTCGCTCTACGCCTACTTCGACATGCCGGGCACGCCGGGCGCGAGCTGGGGCATCGAGGAGACCCGCTTCACGGACGCGCCGATCCTGGCCAACCCGAGCGCAACCCGCAAGATCGGGTCGCGCACCTACCGCTTCTACTTCAACGGCAACCACATCCACATGATCGCGTTCCTCCAGAGCGACACCGCCTACTGGGTGCAGAACACGCTCCTCGACGACCTCTCGAACGCCGACATGATCGCGATCGCGAAGTCGCTGCGACCGGTCCCGTGAGCAACGGAAACGGGAACTCGCGCCCGGTCGGCGTCGTCGGAGTCGGCTACGTGGGCCTCGTGACGGCGGCCTGCTTCGCCGACCTGGGCCACGACGTCGTCTGCCTGGACGTGAAGCCGGAGCGGATCGAGGCCCTGCGCGCCGGATCCGTGCCCATCTACGAGCCCGGGGTCGACCGCCTGCTCGCGCGCAACCGTGCCCGGCTGCGGTTCACGCTCGAACTCGACGAGCTGCTGGACGCGTGCGGGATCGCCTTCGTCTGCGTCGACACGCCCTCGACCCACTCCGGCGACGCCGACCTCTCGCGGGTGCGCGCGGTCGTCGACAGCCTGCCCGAGACCGGCGACCGGCTGATCCTGGTCATGAAGAGCACGGTGCCGGTCGGCACGGGCGAGAAGCTGCGCGAGGATCTCGACGCGCGCGGCCTGGAGCGGGTCGGATACGTCTCCAACCCCGAGTTCCTGCGCGAGGGCCGCGCCGTCGCCGACTTCATGGAGCCGGACCGGATCGTGATCGGCGCCTTCGCCCCCGCCGACGGCCGCGCCGTGGCCGACCTCTACGCCGACCTGGGCGCCCCCGTCATCAGCACCGACGTCGCCAGCGCCGAGATGATCAAGTACGCGTCGAACGCGTTCCTGGCCACCAAGATCTCGTTCGTGAACGAGATCGCCAACGTGTGCGAGGAGGTGGGGGCCGACGTCGGCGTGGTCGCCCAGGGGATGGGGCTCGACGCGCGCATCGGCCCGCACTTCCTGCGCCCCGGCATCGGCTACGGCGGCAGCTGCTTCCCCAAGGACGTGAAGGCGCTCAAGCAGCTGGCCGGCAACTCGGGCTACCACTTCCAGCTGCTCACGTCGGTGATCGAGGTGAACGACCTGCAGAAGCGGCGCGTGGTGGGCAAACTCGAGCGGCATCTGGGCCCGCTGAGGGGGAAGCGGATCGCGCTCCTGGGGCTGGCCTTCAAGGCGGACACGGACGACATGCGCGAGGCGTCGAGCCTGATCCTCTCGGCCCGTCTGCGCTCCGAAGGGGCGACGGTGGTCGGCTACGACCCGGTGGCGATGGGGAACGCCGCGGACCTGCTCGGCGATGACGTCGAGCTGGCCGGATCGATGCTCGAGGCGGTGACGGGCGCCGACGCGGCGGTGATCGTCACGGAGTGGGGCGAGTTCCGGCAGATATGCACCCGGGCGGTGCGCGACGTCATGCGGACGCCGCTCGTGGTCGACGGGCGCAACCTGCTCGACCCCGGCCAGGCCCGCGCCGCAGGGTTCGCGTACGAGTCGGTGGGGCGGCCGCCCGCCACCGCCGCTCGGTGATCGCCGTCGTGCTCGCCGGGGGGGAGGGCACCCGCCTGCGCCCGCTCACGCACACCACGCCCAAACCGATGCTCCCGATCGCGAACCGGCCCTTCCTCGAGCACCAGATCGCCCACCTGCGCGCCCACGGCATCGACCGCGTCGTGCTCGCGTGCGGCTACCGGCCCGACGCGATCCGGGCCCACTTCGGGGCCGAGCTCGAGTACGTCGTCGAGCCCCAGCCGCTGGGGACGGGGGGCGCGATCGCCCATGCCGCGCGAGCGCTCTCCGAGACGTTCGTCGTCGCCAACGGCGACGTCATCACCGACCTCGACCTGTCGGCGCTCGTGCGCTTCCACCGCGACCGCGAGGCTCGGATGACCCTGGCCCTGCACCCGGTCGACGACCCCAGCCGCTACGGCGTCGTCGTGACCGCCGCGGACGGCGCCGTCACCGCCTTCGTCGAGAAGCCGGCGCCGGGGACGGCCCCCGCCGTGACGATCAACGCGGGCACCTACGTCGTCGAGCCGGACGTGCTCGACCTGATCCCGGAGGGCCGGGCCGTCTCCGTCGAATACGAGGTGTTCCCGCTGCTCGTGGGCGCGGGCCTCTACGCGCACAGCTCGAATGGATACTGGCGCGACATCGGCACCCCGGAGAGCTATCTGGCCGCGAACCTGGAGTGGATGCCCGCCGGCGGCCTCGTCGACCCCTCGGCGCACGTCGACCCGGGCGCGGATGTGACCGGCTCGGTCGTCGGTCCCCGCTGCCGGGTCGAGGCCGGCGCGCGGGTGTCGCGGTCGGTGCTGCTCGAGGGTGCGGTTGTGACGGCGGGACGGACGGTGGAGAATCGCGTGATGGGCAGCGACGGGGAGCCCGTGTGGTAGCGGCGGCCGACCCCTCGGGGATGGCGGATGCCATCGCCGGGATGGCCGACCAGCTGCGCGTGGGCGAGCGGGTCGGCACGGAGGCCGGCGCCAGGGTGGCGCTGCCGGGCGCCGTCGTCATCGCGGCGATGGGCGGCTCGGCGATGGGCGGCGAGCTCCTGCGCGCGCTCGTCGCCGGCGAGTGCCCGGTGCCGATCACCCGCGTCCGCGGCTTCCGCGTGCCGCACTGGGCCGGGCCGGGGACGCTCGTCATGTGCGTCAGCTACTCGGGCGAGACCCGGGAGACGCTCGCGTGCGCCGAGCAGGCCCGCCGCCAGGGCGCGAACCTGCTCGTCGTCGGCTCCGGCGGCACGCTGGTGGAGCTGGCGCGCGAGTGGGGTGTCGCCTACGCGCGGGTTCCGGGCGCCGTCGCCACCGGCCAGCCGCGGGCGGCGCTCGGCTACCTGTTCGGCGCGATGGCGGGCGCGTTCGGGGCCTGCGGCCTCGCGTCCACCGGCATCGCGTCGGCGGCGGCGGCGGGCGTGGAGGAGGTCGACGGCGGCCCCGCCCGGGAGCTGGGCGAGCGCCTGGCGTCGACGGTGCCGCTCGTCTACGGGGCGGGACCGATGGGTGCCGTCGCCTACCGCTGGAAGACGCAGCTGAACGAGAACGCGAAGATGCACGCGTTCAGCCACGCGCTGCCCGAGCTCGCGCACAACGAGATCGTCGGCTGGGAGGGGGCTCCGCCGGGGCGGTTCGCCGCGGTCTTCCTCTCCGACCCGGGCCAGGCCGATGCCGTGCGCTCGAGCATCGAGGCCACCGCCCGCCTGATCGAGGGCGAGGCGGCGCTCGTCGAGATCGTCGAGGCCCGGGGCGAGACCCCGGCAGCCCGCGCGTTCTCGCTGGTGGCCCAGGGCGACTGGGCCAGCTACGGCGCAGCGCTGTGGCGCGGCGTCGATCCCACGCCGGTGCGCAACATCGACGTGCTCAAGCGGGCCTTGACACGGTAGCGCATACGCGCTATATAGCGTCTATGGTATATGACGATCTCATCGACCGGCTGTCGGAGGCGCTCGAGCGGGGCGAGGTCGACCCGGCCCGCCTCGAGGCGCTGCTCCGGCGGCGGGGGCCGGCCGGCGGGCGCGTCGACGTCGCCTCCGTCGTGCGCGCCGTGGGCGCGCTCGTCTGCTTCACCGGCCTCGGCGTGCTCTACGCCATCGGGTTCGACGGCCTGCCCATGTGGGCCCAGGCGACGACGCCCTACCTGTTCCCGGCCACGGCCCTCGGCGCGGCCATCCTCCTGCACCGGCGCGACCGGACCGACTGGGAGATCGAGCTGGCGGGCGCGACCGGCTACGTCGCCTTCGGGCTCGCCTCGGCGACCTCCGCCGCCGTGCTCGGCGCGGGCCCCGGCGCGGGCGCCGCCCTCAGCCTTGCCGCCGCCGCGATCGTGGCCGGGCTGCACCGGCTGCTCGGCACCGTCCGCCTGACCGGGTGGGGGCTGACCGCGTCGCTGGTCGCGTTCACCGGCTTCGCGTCCGACGCCGCCGGCCTGCTCACGAGCGCGTCGACGCCCTGGTGGCTGATCGCCCAGGCGGTCGCGGCGGTACCGATCGGCGGTCTGCTGCTGCGGCGCGGCTCGCATGCGGGCGCCGAGGCGGCCTGGCGCTCGTCCTCCCTGCTCGCCATCACGTCGGCGGTGGCCGGCATGGCCACCGCGGGCGTCGACCGCCTGGGGCCATGGCATGCGCTCCTGACGATCGCCGTCGCGATCTCGCTGGTCGCCGCCGCCCGGTTCGACCTCCCGAGCCTGCTGTGGACCGGGGCGCTGGGCGGGCTCGCCTGGCTCGTCGCCATGTCGATCGTGGTGGGCTCGAGCATCGGCTGGGCGCTCGCCGTCATCGTCTTCGGCGCCGGCCTGATCGCGCTCGCGGCCCTGATCGCCCGGCGCCGCGACCTGAGCGCTCCCAGCCCGGCGATATAGTGGCTCCGGTGATCGCGCCTCCTCGTTCAAGCGCCCTTGCGCCGCACCGGATCGCTCGTATCGAGGACGGAGCGGTCGTGCTCCTCGACCAGACCCGGCTGCCGGCCGAGACGGTCGAGGTGCGGCTGGAGACGTGGCAGGAGGTGGCCGACGCGATCCGCACCATGGTCGTCCGCGGCGCGCCCGCCATCGGGATCGCGGCCGCCTACGGCGTCGCCCTGGCGGCGGCCCGGAGCGGCGCCGACGACCTCGGGACGCTGCGCGACGACGTCTCCCGCGCCGGTGCGGGGCTGGCGCAGACGCGGCCGACGGCCGTCAACCTGACCTGGGCGGTCACACGCATGCGGGCCCGCGCGGACGCGCCCCACCGCGACCCGGCCGGGCTGCGCGAGGCGCTGCGGCGGGAGGCCGAGGCGATCCATGCCGAGGAGGTCGCCCGCTGCCACCAGATCGGGGGCCACGGCGCGGAGCTTCTGCGCGCCGGCGCCCAGGTGCTGACCCACTGCAACGCGGGCGCGCTCGCGACGGGCGGGTACGGCACGGCGCTCGGCGTCATCCGCTCGGCCCACCGGCGCGACCCGTCCCTGCACGTGTGGGTGGACGAGACCCGCCCGCTGAACCAGGGCGCCCGCCTGACGGCCTGGGAGCTGCGCGAGGAGGGCATCTCGGCGACGCTGATCACCGACTCGACGGCCGGGTGGCTGATGGCGCAGGGCAAGGTCGACGCCGTGATCACGGGCGCCGACCGGATCGCCCGCAACGGCGACGCCGCCAACAAGATCGGCACCTATGCGCTCAGCATCCTCGCCCGGGCGCACACCCTGCCGTTCTACGTGGCCGCCCCGACGTCGACCGTCGACCCGGGGATCGCCACGGGCGAGGACATCCCCATCGAGCACCGCCGCCCCGACGAGCTCGGCACCGCGGTCCCCGAGGGCTTCGGGATCTACAACGCCGCCTTCGACGTCACCCCCGCCGCGAACATCAGCGCGATCATCACCGAGCACGGCGTGCGCCGGCCGCCGTACGCCTTCGGATAGCGGGAGCAGGCGGGTAAGGGCAGGGAATGGGCGACGACGGCGTGCGTGACCTCCGGGCGGCGCTGGCCGCGCACGGCCAGGAGGGCCTGCTGCGGTTCTGGGACGAGCTGGACGGCGCCGGCCGCGAGCGGCTCGAGCGCGACCTGCGCTCGCTCGACCTCGACCTCCTCGACCGGCTGGTGGAGACGCTCGTGCACGGGCGCGAGGAGCACCTGGACATGGGCGGCGTCGAGCCGGTGGAGCCCGATCCGGCGCCGTCGCCGGAGGCGGTCGCGGAGGGCGAGGACGCGCTCGCCCGCGGCGCCGTCGCGGTCGTCATCGTCGCGGGCGGGCAGGGCACCCGGCTCGGCTTCGACGGCCCCAAGGGCTGCTATCCCATCGGGCCGGTGACCGACCGGTCGCTGTTCCAGATCCACTGCGAGAAGGTGGCCGCCCTCGGCCGCCGCTACGGCCGCACGCCGCCGCTCTACGTCATGACGAGCGACGACAACCACGCGGCCACCGAGGCCTTCTTCGCCGACCACGACCGGTTCGGCCTGGAGCACGTGCGGCTCTTCCGGCAGGGGACGATGCCCGCGGTGGACGCGCGGAGCGGGACGGTGCTGCTGGCGGCGCCCGACCGGGTCGCGCTCAGCCCCGACGGCCACGGCGGCACGCTGCGGGCGCTGCGCCGCAACGGCTGCCTCGACGAGATGCGCGAGCGCGGGATCGAGACGATCTTCTACCTCCAGGTCGACAACCCCCTGGTCGCCGTCGGCGACCCGGGCTTCGTGGGCGCCCACCGGCTGGCGGGGGCCGAGGTGTCGTCCAAGGTCGTGCGCAAGACCGACCCGGCCGAGAAGGTGGGGGTCGTGGCCGCGCGCGACGGCCGCCAGCTCGTGATCGAGTACTCCGACCTGCCCGACCGGCTGGCCGAGCAGCGCCGCCCCGACGGCGGCCTCGCCTACGCGGCCGGGAGCATCGCCCTGCACGTGTTCTCGCACGACTTCGTCGAGCGGGTGGCGGCCACCGCAGATCTGCCCTACCACCGGGCGCTCAAGCGCGTGTCGTGTGTCGACGAGCGCGGCCGGCCGGTCGACCCGGACGAGCCCAACGCGATCAAGTTCGAGCAGTTCATCTTCGACACGCTGCCGCTGGCCCGCCGCTCGCTGGTGCTCGAGACGAGCCGCGAGGGCGAGTTCGAGCCGCTCAAGAACGCGGAGGGCGTGTCGTCGCCCGAGACCGTGCGGGCGCGCCTGAGCGACGCCGCGGCCGACGTGCTCGAGGCGGCCGGCGCCGTCGTCTCACGCACCCCCGAGGGGGCCGCGGCCGTGCCGATCGAGCTCGGCCCGCTGGTGGCCGCCGACCCGGCCGAGCTCGCCCGCCGGATCGCCCCCGGCACCGTCGTCGACGGGCCGTTCACGCTCTCCTGACAAAACCGGCACCGCTCGTCACACACGCGTGACGCGGCGCCGCCTAGCCTGGACCCGATGCGCCTTCTCGACCTGCTCCTGCCCGCCTGCTGCGCCCTGTGCGGCCGCGGCGGCGAGCCGGTCTGCCCGGCCTGCGCGCACGCGCTGCCACTGCTCGGCGGCCCGGCGTGCGCCCGCTGCGGCAAGCCGACGGTGGCGCCGGTCGCCGACTGCCGCGAATGCCGTGGCCGCCGCCTCGGGTTCGAGGCGGCCGCCGCTGCGCTCGCCTTCGAGGGGCGCGGCCGCGACCTCGTGCTGCGGTTCAAGGACGGCGGCCTGCGCGGGCTCGCGGCCACGTCGGCCGGGCTCATCGCGACGGTGTGCCCGGCGCCCGAGTGCGACGCGCTCACCTGGGTGCCGGGCGACCGCTGGCGCACCCTCCGGCGCGGCTACCACCCGGCCCGGGAGCTGGCGCTCGGGCTGGCCGACCGCTGGGGCGTCCCCGCCCGCCCGCTGCTGGCCGCGGCACCGCTGCGGCGGCGCCAGCGGGGCCTCGACCACGTCGCTCGCCGCCGCAACGTCCGCGGCGCGTTCCGTGCGGCATCGGCGCTCTCGGGAGAGCGGATCGCCGTCGTCGACGACGTCTTCACGACCGGCGCGACCCTCTCGGCCTGCGCCGCCGCGCTGCGCCGGGGCGGCGCGGGCCCGGTCACGGTGGTGACGCTGGCCCGCGTCGTGCGCATTTAGCTTGCAGCCATCCGGAGCGGGTATGTTTCCGGCACTCCTCCGTCCAAAGGAGCCGCGGATGAACCTGCAGGTGAAGGGCCGGAACGTGGACGTGACGGATGCGCTGTTCGCGTATTCGGAGCGCAAGCTGGGCAGGCTTGCGCGGCATCTGTCCGACGAGAGCCGGTGCGAGCTCGAGCTCGCGGTCGAGCACAACCCGTCGATCAACGAGAAGCAGGTGGCCGAGGCGACCGTGTGGACGAAGGGGCCGGTGCTGCGGGCCCGCGAGTCGTCCACCGACATGTACGCCTCGATCGACCTCGTGGCCGACAAGCTCGAGCGCCAGGTCAAGCGCTACCGCAACAAACGCAGCCGCAAGGGGGCGCAGCACATCGCCAGCCACGTCGCGCCACCGCCCGCCGAGGCGGCCGCGCTGCCGGATGAGGAGGACGCGGTGATCGTCAAGTCGAAGCACTTCAACATGAAGCCGATGCCTCCCGAGGAGGCGATGCTCCAGCTCGAGCTGATCGGCCATGACTTCTTCGTCTTCGTGAACGCCGACTCCGACGACGTGAACGTCATCTACAAGCGCCGCGACGGCAACTACGGCCTGATCGAGCCCTCCCGCGACGACGAGGGCTGAGCGGCCCCGGCCCGTCCGGGCAGGAATGCGCGCCCCCGTTCGGTACCATCCGATCGGATGAGCGTGTTCCAGAAGATCCTCCGTGCCGGCGAGGGCCGGACACTCAAGCGCATGCAGGACCGCGTGCGCGAGATCAACGACCTCGAGCCGGAGATCGAGGAGCTGTCCGACGACGAGCTGCGCGCGAAGACCGAGGAGTTCCGCAACCGGTTCGAGGAGGGCGAGGAGCTCGACGAGCTCCTGCCCGAGGCGTTCGCCTGCGTCCGCGAGGCGGCGAAGCGGACGATCGGGATGCGCCACTTCGACGTCCAGCTGATCGGCGGCATGGTGCTGCACGAGGGCCGCATCGCCGAGATGAAGACCGGCGAGGGCAAGACCCTCGTCGCGACGCTCCCGCTCTACCTGAACGCGCTCAGCGGCGTGAACGTCCACCTGGTCACGGTCAATGACTATCTGGCCAGGCGCGATGCGGAGTGGATGCGGCCGGTCTACGAGGCGCTCGGCGTGACCGTCGGCGTGATCGGGTCGAACATGCCGGACGACTGGGAGCAGACGAACCGCCGCGCCGCCTACGCCTGCGACATCACCTACGGCACGAACTCCGAGTTCGGCTTCGACTACCTGCGCGACAACATGGCGGTCGAGCTCGGCCAGACGGTCCAGCGCGGGCACTGGTTCGCGATCGTGGACGAGGTCGACTCGATCCTGATCGACGAGGCGCGCACGCCGCTGATCATCTCCGGCCAGCCCGAGGAGGCGGCCGAGACCTACTACTCGTTCGCCCGCGTCGTCCGCGACCTCCAGCTCGGCGACGACTACGAGGTCGACGAGAAGTTCCAGCAGGCCGCCCCCACCGAGGAGGGCGTCACGAAGGTCGAGCAGGCGCTCAAGGTCGAGAACCTGTACGCGCCGGAGAACGGCCAGCTCGTGAACCACCTGATCCAGGCGATCAAGGCCAAGGAGCTCTACAAGCGCGACGACGAGTACGTGGTCGTCGACGGCGAGGTCAAGATCGTCGACGAGTTCACGGGCCGCATCATGGAGGGCCGGCGCTGGTCG
>JAICJC010000193.1 GCA_025928655.1 Thermoleophilia bacterium
ATCTTCGACCTCGCCGCCCTGTGCGTCTTCGCCTCGATCCTCGCCCACGGGCTGACCGACACCCCGGGGTCGGAGTGGGTGGCTAGGCGTGCAGAGCGGCCTGCTCCTGGGCGCTCGGGAACGCCCAGGCGGTCTGCCGGCGGCGCTCCTGGCGGAACATGAAGCTCATCTGGCGCGGCGGGCGCAGGCCCTCCGGGTGGTCCGGGCGGAAGGTCGTGCAGGGCTCGTCGAGCTCGAGCGCGCACAGGCAGTGGCGCGAGAAGAAGCAGTCGTCGCACGTGACCTTCGTGCGGCCCTTGGCGCTGCGCGTGGCGACTGCTGTGGACACTCCGTCTCCGACCCCTCGTTCACGACTCCGTCACAGGACGGGCGGCATCGAATCGCAGCCCGCCGGTCACCGCAAGGGGCAGCGCGAACGCCGCACGCGCAAAACGCAGGGTCTTCGTGTCCTTTCCTGCAAATAGCCACAAACGACGGGATTTCCCCCCTCTGTGCGGAACGGCCTCCCCGCATCCTGCGAGGTTTTCGCGGCGAGCGAAGCGGTGACGAGCGCTCTGCCGCGAGGCAGAACGGCTGGGAAGATGCGGCGCTTGCAGACGCTCGTCACCGGGGTATCGGGATACGTCGGCGCCGCGCTCGTGCCGCGGCTGCGCCGCGACGGCCATGCCGTCCGCGGGTTCGCCCGCTCGCGCGCCCGGGTCCACGTGGACCTCGACGAGCTCGTCCTGGGCGACGCCACGACGGGCGCCGGGCTGGACGAGGCGCTCGCCGGCGTCGAGACCGCCTACTACCTGATCCACTCGATGGAGGCCGCGGCCGGCACCGCCTTCCAGGACGTCGAGCGCCGGCAGGTGGAGCAGTTCGCCCGCGCGGCCCGCGGCGCCGGCGTGCGCCGGATCGTCTATCTCGGCGGGCTGCTCCCGGCGGGCCACGTCCCGTCGCGCCACCTGGCCTCGCGGCTCGCGGTGGAGGAGGCGCTGCTGGCCGCCGCGCCGGAGTCGGTGGCCTTCCGGGCCTCGATCGTGATCGCCGCCCGCTCGCGCTCGTTCCGCTTCCTGGTGCGGCTGATCGAGCGCATGCCGGTGCTCGCCGTGCCGGCCTGGCGGGTCCATCGCACGCAGCCGGTCGACGGCCGCGACATCCTGGAGTTCCTCGCCCGGGCGGCGACGGTGGATTCCCGGCACACGGGCCGCGCCTGGGACGTCGGCGGGCCGGAGGCGATGAGCTACGGGGAGATGCTCGAACGCATCGGTGACGTCATGATGCTCGAGCGCCCCACGCTGCGCCTGCGCTTCAATCTCACCCCGGTCGCCTCGGTCATGGCCGCGGCGATCGCCGGCGAGGACCCCGGCCTCATCGAGCCCCTGATGGAATCCCTCGAATACGACCTGCTCCCCCGGCACGCCGACGCCGCCGCCGCGTTCGGGATCCGGTTGCACCGCTTCGAGGCGGCGGTCGAGCGCGCGCTGCGCGACATGGAGTCAGAGGAGGTGACGCGGTGAGCGAGGTCCGCGCGCAGATCGACATCGACGCGCCGCCGGAGGCGGTGTATGACGTGATGCTCGACCCGTCGCGCCTGCACGAGTGGGTGACCATCCACCGCAAGGTGAACCGCACGG
>JAICJC010000186.1 GCA_025928655.1 Thermoleophilia bacterium
CCCGGTCGCGACCTCGACCGTCGCGACCGGGATCGTCTTCAACTGGCTGCTCGACCCGACGTACGGGATCGCCAACTACCTGTTGGGCAAGGTCGGGCTGGGGCCGTACGGGTTCTTCCAGGACCCCGACCAGGCCCTCTACGCCGTCGTCGCGATGACGGTGTGGGGCTGGCTCGGCTTCGACGTGATCATCTACCTGGCGGCGCTCCAGGGCATCCCCCAGGACGTGCTGGAGGCCGCCGCGCTCGACGGCGCCCGGCGCTGGGCGACCTTCCGGCACGTCGTCCTGCCGCTGCTGTCGCCCGCGACGCTGTTCCTGATCGTGTGGTCGACGATCAACGCGCTCCAGGTCTTCGACGAGATTTACGTCACGACGCGGGGCGGCCCTCTGCAGGCGACCACCGTGCTCGTCTACGAGATCTACAACGAGGCGTTCGTCGTGTTCCATGCCGGGTACGCGGCCGCGATCGCCGTCGTGCTGTTCCTGATCACGCTGGTCTTCTCGGTCATCCAGCTATGGATCGGCAGCCGGAGGGTGCACTACTCCTCGTGAGGGCCAGACTCCCCTTCAGCCCCCGCCACCTGGCGCTCGTGCCGATCTCGGCGGTGATGGTGCTGCCGCTCGTGTGGATGCTCGTGACCTCGGTCGAGTCGCTCGACCAGACGCGCCACTTCCCGCCGACGCTGATCCCGACCGCCTTCCACTGGAGCAACTACCGCGAGGCCTGGAACGAGGCGCCGTTCGGGCGCTTCTTCCTGAACAGCGTGATCGTGACGGGCACGGCCGTCCTCAGCAACCTGATCCTGTGCAGCCTGGCGGGCTACGCGTTCGCCCGCCTGCGGTTCCTCGGCCGCGAGCTGCTGTTCGTCGCGCTCCTGGCGACGCTGATGGTGCCGTTCCAGGTGATCATGATCCCGACCTTCCTGATCGTGCAGCACCTCGGCCTGGTCGACTCGCTCGGCGGCCTGATCGCCCCCAACCTGGTCACGCCGTTCGGCATCTTCCTGCTGCGCCAGTTCTTCCGCACGCTGCCGGTCGACCTGGAGGAGGCGGCCCGGATCGACGGCAGCACCCGGCTCGGTGTGCTCCTGCGGGTCGTGCTGCCCCTGTCGCTGCCCGCGCTCGCGACGCTCGGGATCGTCACGTTCCTGTGGACATGGAACGACTTCCTGTGGCCGCTCATCGTTATCACGTCGACCGACCAGAGCACGGTCCAGCTCGGTCTGGCGTCGTTCCAGGGGGCGCACGTGACGAAGTGGAACCTGCTCATGGCCGGCAACGTGATGGCACTCGCGCCGATGCTGGTCGTGTTCATCGGGGCGCAGCGGTGGTTCGTGCGCTCCCTCGCCACCACGGGGATCAGGTAGATGGCGCCCGTCGTCTTCCACCAGGTGACGAAGGAATTCCCGGGCGGGACGACGGCGGTCGACGCGCTCGACCTCGAGATCCCCGACGGCGAGCTGATGGTGCTGGTGGGGCCGTCGGGCTGCGGCAAGTCGACGGCCCTGCGGATGATCGCCGGCCTCGAGCAGCCGAGCTCCGGCAGGATCACGATCGGCGAGCGCGACATGACCGGGCTCTCTCCGGGTGCCCGCGACGTCGCGATGGTCTTCCAGAGCTACGCCCTCTACCCGCACATGTCGGTGCGCGACAACCTGGCGTTCCCGCTCCGGCGGCGGCGGATGGGAAGGGACGAGATCGGCCGCCGGGTGACGGAGATGGCGGAGATGCTCGAGCTGGGGGAGCTGCTCAAGCGCAAGCCCGCCCAGCTCTCGGGCGGCCAGCGCCAGCGGGTGGCGATGGGCCGCGCGCTCATCCGCGAGCCGGTCGCGTTCCTGCTCGACGAGCCGCTCTCGAACCTCGACGCCAAGCTGCGGACGGAGCTGCGGGCGGAGCTGAAGCGCCTGCACCGGCGGCTGGGGACGACGATGGTGTACGTCACGCATGACCAGATCGAGGCGATGACCCTGGGCGACCGGATCGCGGTCATGAACCGCGGCCGGCTGCAGCAGGTGGGCTCGCCCGACGAGATCTACCGCAGGCCGTGCAACCTGTTCGTGGGCCGCTTCGTGGGCAGCCCGGCGATGAACCTCCTGCCGGGCCCGGCGGTCGGGCGCGGCGCGGACGTCATCGCCGGCGTGCGGCCCGAGGCGATGCACCGGGCCGGCGAGGTCGCGGGCGGCATCCCGCTCGAGCTCGTCACCGATGTGGTCGAGCCGCTCGGCAGCGACGTGTACGTCCACGGCAGCGCCGGCGGCGAGGCGGTCGTGGCCCGCCTGCCCGGGAACGTGCAGGTCAGCCCCGGCGACCGGCTCGCGCTCGCGATCGACCCGGCCGACCTCCACCTCTTCGACCGCGAGACCGAAGGCCGGCTCGCCCATGAGTGACCGGGCCGGATCCCGTTCACGCACGCGGTAGACTGGCCGCCGTGAAGCGCTGGAGCCTCACCGCACTGCCGCCGTCAAGCGAGAAGCGCACGCCGCGGGGGCCGCGCGACGCCGACCGGGTACCCCGCCGCGACGGCCAGATCCCGCGGGTGCTCTTCACGGCCCCCGAGTGCCGCGCCGTCGCGATCGAGCTGCGGGACGGGGAGGCGATGGGCGAGCACCACGTGCGCGAGCGGGCGGTCGTGCAGGTGGTGAGGGGGACGGTCGAGGTCACGGCCTCGGGCGAGACGGTGAGCTGTGACTCCGGCACGCTCGTCACCTTCGACCCGCACGAGTCTCACAGCGTGCGCGCGCTGGCCGATTCCATGTTGCTCCTCGTCCTCACGCCCTGGCCCGCCGCCGAGCACTACACCGACGCCGAGACGGCCCACGCCCGGGATCTGCCTGCGCACGCGTTCGCCCCACCGCTCCCGCCCGGCGGCTGATGCATCTCCGGTGCCTGGCACCGGTTATTCAGGGGTGATCTCGGCCCGGGCGGCCAGGCGCTCCGCCTCGCCGCGGTCGAGCCGGCCCGCGCCCGGGAGAGCGGCGTTGGCGGCGCCCGCGCCCAGGGCCG
>JAICJC010000181.1 GCA_025928655.1 Thermoleophilia bacterium
AGGCGTCTCCTACGACGACATGAAGAACCGCATCATGGGCGACGTGAAGAAGATGTTCCGGCCCGAGCTCCTGAACCGGATCGACGAGATCATCGTGTTCCAGAAGCTCACGAAGGACGAGATCAAGCAGATCGTCGATCTGCTGATGCGGCGCCTCCGCGAGCAGATGAAGGTGCACGAGGTGGCGATCGAGCTGACCGACAAGGCGAAGGACTTCATGGTCGACAAGGGCTACGACCCGACCATGGGCGCCCGGCCGCTGCGGCGGGCGATCCAGCGCTACATCGAGGATCCGCTGGCCGACTTCGTGCTCGGCCGGTCGCTGGAGCCGGGATCGACCGTCCTGGTCGACCATCTCGACGGCGACGAGGAGATCTCGCTGCAGCTGATCGGCCGGGTGGAGGTGCCCGACGCGCCTCCGGCCGACCTCGTGCCCGCCGAGGGCCCGTCCGACGACCGCAAGTCCGAGGGCGACGAGGACGGGGGCGGCGACGAGCCGTCGGAGGGCGGCAAGTAGCTCTCCGCGAACCGGCTCGAGTGACTCCGAGGGGCGCCCATCCGGGCGCCCCTCGGTCGTTCGGGCCCGTCCCTAGCTGACGGTCAGCGTGCCCTTCATGCCGGCCTCTTCGTGGCCGGGCACCGAGCAGTAGAACGTGTACGTGCCGGGCTTGAGGCCGGCGGTGACCGTCGACACGCCGCCGTTCGAGACCTGGTTGCCCTGCTTGTCGACGCCGTTCCCCTTGATCGAGATGTCGTGCGTCACCGACTGGGGGTTCTTCGACCGCAGCTCGACGGTGCCGGCGTTGGCCGTGGCGGTGGTCTTCACGAAGGCGAAGCCGCTCTGGGCGACGTCGATCTCGACGACCTGCGCGTTGGCCGGAGCCGACCCCGCCGGCGACGAGCCGCCGCCCCCGCCCGACCCGCCGCAGCCGGCGGCGAGCACGGCCACGACGGCGACCGCCGCGGCGCTTTGGAGCAATGGGATTCGCATGTAGGCCAACCTAGCACCGCATGCACCAAACGGGGTCAGACCCCTTCTGGTGCGGACCCGCCAGGCGGGGTCAGACCCCTTTTGGCGGGTCCCCGGTGACGGCCGACCCGGCTGTCACAATTGTCCGTCCATGGCACGCTCGGCAACCACCTTCGTCTGCTCCGACTGCGGGCACCAGAGCCCCAAGTGGCTCGGCCGCTGCCCGGGCTGCGGCGAGTGGAACTCGCTCCACGAGGAGGTTGTGCGCGCGTCCTCGCCCGCCGCCAGCCGCGGCGGCCGGGCGCCGGCGGTCGGCCTGCTCGGCGACGTCGACGTGCTCGCGGCGGCGCGGCTGCCGACCGGCGTCGGCGAGCTCGACCGGGTGCTCGGCGGCGGGCTCGTCCCGGGCTCGCTCGTCCTCATCGGCGGCGAGCCGGGCGTCGGCAAGAGCTCGCTGCTGCTGCAGGCGCTGGCGGCGATCGCGGCGGCCGGCGGGCGCACGCTGCTCGTGTGCGGCGAGGAGTCGCCGGCGCAGGTGCGGCTGCGGGCGCAGCGGCTGGGGGCGGGAGACGCGATCCGCGTGCTGGCCGACACCGACCTCGAGGCGGTGTGCGACGCGATCAGGGCCGAGACGCCTGCGGTGTGCGTGGTCGACTCGGTGCAGACGCTGCGAAGCGCCGATCTGCAGTCGGCCCCGGGCAGCGTCGCCCAGGTGCGCGAGGCGGCCGAGCGGCTGCTGCGCGTGGCCAAGGGCGGGTCGACGGCCGTCGTCCTGGTCGGCCACGTGACGAAGGACGGCGCCGTGGCCGGCCCGCGCGTGCTCGAGCACCTCGTCGACGCGGTGCTCCAGTTCGAGGGCGACCGCTACCGCCACCTGCGCGTCCTGCGGGCCGTGAAGAACCGGTTCGGCTCGACCGACGAGATCGGCATCTTCGAGATGACCGATGCCGGGCTCGAGCCCGTCACCGACCCGTCCGCGGCCCTGGCCGAGCCCGAGCCGGCCGGGCCGGGGTCGGTGCTCCTGCCCGCCATCGAGGGCACGCGGCCGATCGTGCTCGAGGTGCAGGCGCTGGTCGCGCCGAGCGATCTCGCGATGCCGCGCCGCCAGGCGACCGGGTTCGACCGCAACCGGCTGTCGATGATCGTGGCCGTGCTCGGCCGCCACGCCGGCGTCGCGCTCGGCTCGTCCGACATCTTCGTGAACGTCGCCGGCGGCGTGCGCGTCGACGAGCCGGCGGCCGACCTCGCCGTCGCGCTCGCGATCGTCTCCTCCGCGCGCGGCCGGGCGGCGCCCGAGCGGCTCGCCTGCTTCGGCGAGCTCGGCCTCACCGGCCGCGTGCGGCCGGTCTCTCACACGGGGCCGCGCCTGGCCGAGGCGGCCAAGCTCGGGGTCGCCGGGCTCGTCTGCCCGCCGCGCACGACCGGGCCCGCGGGTGGGCCGCCGCTGCGCTGCGCTGATACTCTGGAACGAGCGATCGGGCTGGCATTCGGCCGGCCCGCGTGACCCGATAGGCGGCGCGTGACCGAGCTACTTCCGGACGTTCGCAAGGATCCCAAGATGCTCGACGCGCTGCGGCGGATCTCGCCCGGCACGACGATGCGGCAGGGCCTGAACGACATCCTGCGCGCCCGGCTCGGGGCGCTGATCGTGATCGGCGAGCCGGCCGAGCTCTCCTTCATGTTCTCGGGCGGCATCCGGCTCGACCAGGCCTTCTCGCCGTACCTGCTCTACGAGCTCGCGAAGATGGACGGCGCGATCATCCTGAACGCGGTCGCGACCCGGATCGTCTACGCGAACGTGCAGCTGATGCCCGACCCGACGATCCCGTCGGCCGAGACGGGCACCCGCCACCGCACCGCCGAGCGCGTCGCCAAGCAGACCGGCGCCTTCGTCATCTCGATCAGCCAGCAGCGCGACGTCGTCACGACCTACGTCGGCGACGTCCGCTACCAGCTCGAGGCGATCTCCGACATCCTGGCCAAGACGAACCAGGCGGTGACGACGCTCGAGACGTACCGCACCCGCTTCGAGCAGGTCTCGACCCGGCTGACGGCGCTCGAGTTCCAGGGCGCGGTGATGCTCGACGACGTCTTGGTCGCGCTGCAGCGGGCGGAGATGACGTCGCGGATGCGCGACGAGATCGAGCGCAACATCGCCGAGCTCGGCGTCGAGGGCCGGCTGATCAAGATCCAGCTGGACGAGATGTCCGAGTGGGTGCCCGGAGACGAGGTCGCGATGGTGCGCGACTACGAGATCACCGATGTCACGGGCGGCCATCGGCGTGCGCTCGAGCAGCTGCGCACCATGCCCGACAGCCAGCTGCTCGAGCTCGAGCAGCTCGCCGAGGTGCTCGGCTATCCGCGCAGCGTGTCGCCCGTCGACTACGCGGTCACGCCGCGCGGCTACCGGGTGCTGTCGAAGATCCCGCGGCTGCCTGAGGGCGTCATCGCCCACGTCGTCGAGCACTTCGACGGCCTCGAGGCGTTCGTGCGCGCGTCCCAGGCCGAGCTCGAGGAGGTCGAGGGTGTCGGCGGCGTCCGCGCCCGGGAGATCCGCGAGGGCCTGCGCCGGCTGCAGGAGCAGAACCTCGTCGACCGCTACCTGAACCTGTAAGAACCGCGCGTCGGCGGCATGATTTCAGCGATCCGGAATCGGCTGGAGCCGCTCGCCGCCGAAGGTTTTTTGCGATATTGACAGAATGCTGTGATCCGTTCGCCTGAAGGTGCCAGATCTGATAGAATCTACGCCCTAGGCGCGAGGGGTTTCGCGGGCGTGCAGGCGCATTTTTGCCGAGGAGGTCGAGCGACTTTTGTATGAGGTTGGCGACAAGGTCGTGTACCCCCATCA
>JAICJC010000105.1 GCA_025928655.1 Thermoleophilia bacterium
CTTAGCAGGCGGGCGCCTTCAGCCACTCGGCCACCTCTCCCGGATGCGAGGCGGGTGCACGGACGGCGCCCAACCCCGCTCAGTACGATACCGCCTCATGTGGCGGCGCGTCCTCGTCGTATGGTCGGCCAGCCGCCTCGCGGTCTTGAGTCTCGGATATCTGCTCACGGTGGAGCTCGGCTGGCACCGGGTTCTGCAGCCCTGGCAGACCACCTGGGTGCGGGCCGTCACGGGGTGGGATTCGGTGTTCTACATCCGCATCTCCCACACCGGCTACCGGCCCGGCAAGCTCGAGGCCTTCTTCCCGCTCTACCCGCTCATGATCCGCGCCGTGCGCGACGTCGCCCGGGTCGGCGACGCCGTGGCGGCGCTGGCCGTCTCGAACCTGGCGGTGCTCGCGGCGCTGGCCGGCCTGTACGTCCTCGCCCGCGACCGGCTGTCCGCGGAGCACGCCCGTCGCAGCGTGCTCTACCTGGTGCTCTCGCCGTACGCGTTCGCGCTGACGATGGCCTACAGCGAGGGGCCGTTCCTGGCGTTCACGGTGTGGCTGTTCGTGCTCTCCGACCGCGAGCGCGACCTGGCCGCGACGCCCCTCGCCTACGCCGCCGGGCTGACGCGCGTGACCGGCCTCGCGCTCGTCCCCCCGTTGGCGCTGCGGGCCTGGAGGCGGCGAACCGTGTCGGCGTGGGCGCTCGCGGTCGCGCCCATCGTCGGCTTCGCCACCTATTCCGTCTGGCTCCAGCACGCGGTCTCCGACCCGCTGGGGATGGTGCACGTGCAGTCGCAGTGGGGCGGCCACCCGGCCTTCCCGCTCATCAGCCTCGGCGATCAGTTCTGGCGCTTTGCGACGACGCGCGACGTCTTCTTCCTGGCCCGCGGCCTGACCGTGATCGCCTACCTGGCGCTGCTCATCCCGCTCATCCGCCAGGAGCGGTTCCGCCCGACGCGGGCCGAGGACGTGCTCTTCGTCGCCGGCGTGTTCGCGATGCCGCTGCTCTCCTCGGTGCTCCAGTCGGTCGGCCGGTTCGGCCTGGTCGCCTTTCCGCTCGCCTTCGTCATGGCCGACCTCGGCCTGCGGCGGGAGTCGTGGCACCGGGCCTACGTCGTCTTCGCCCCGACTGCGCAGATCATCTTCTTCACCTCGGTCGCGCTCGGCTACCGGCCGCCGTGATCGGTCAGCCGTCGAGCGTCAGCGCTCGGTGAACGTGGTCTTGCCGATGAAGACGCCCTTCGGGTGCGCCCTTGGGTAGGCGTAGAGGTAGAACGTATAGGTGTGGCCCCGGCCCAGGCGATGGGTGCTCGAGCGGTAGCGCCAGGACGCCGGCATCTGCCAGGCGGTCCTGTGGGTGTAGTCGATCCAGATCGTCTGCCGCCCGCGCTGGAGGACGAACGCGTAGCCGTTCTTGGTCGGGTGCGGCAGCCACGTGATCCTCGGCCGCAGGTTGCGCAGGCGGGCCCCGTTCTGCGGCGTGCAGATCTCGCCGGTGCGCTCGTGCAGGCGCACGCCCTTCGAGTAGTTGACCTGGCCCTTGTGCGTCAGCGAGTGGTACTTGGCGAAGACGCGGTAGTAGTAGCTGGTGAAGTGCTTCAGGTTGCGGTCATGGGCGACGCCCGCCTTGTGGGCGACGACCGTGCCGTCGCCGGGGTTGCGGGGATAGCGCGTGTGGTTGCGGACGACGATCGTCGCCGCGAACCGGGTCGCGGTCGGCGACACCCAGGTGACCGTCGCCGAGCCGCACCCGACCGTCCCGCGGACGCGCTTGGGGTTGTTCGGCGCCGTCGCCCTGCCGGTGAGCGTGACCTGGTGCGTGTGCGGGGCGACCGCCCCGGTGTCCCGCACCGCCAGGACGGCCGTGCGCCGGCCGACCGCCGACGGCGTGAACGTGACGCGGATCGTGCAGGTGGCGTTCGGCTGGAGCGTCGTGCCGGTGCACGTGTCGGCCGAGCGAAGGAAGTTCTTCGGGTTCGCGCCGCCGAGGGCCGTCCCCGTGATCGGCATCGGGCTGCTCGTCAGGTTCTGCACCGTCACGACGTGCGGCGGTGAGGCCGTGCCCGCCGGGATCGGGTTCGTGTAGGTCAGGCTGGCCGGCGAGAACCCGACCGACGACGGCGTGCCCATGCCGGAGACGTTCACCGTCTGCGTGCCGTTCTGGGGATCGCTGTCGGTCACGCTGACGACCGCGGTGCGCGCGCCGGTGGCTGTCGGGTTGAACGCCACGGTGATGCCGCAGGTGTCCGCGGGGGCGAGCGTGCCCACGGCTGCGCAGCCCGTGTCGCTCACCGAGAAGTCGCCCGGATCGGCGCCGGCGACGCCGACGCCGGTGTAGGTCAGGGGTGCGGTGCCGCTGTTCGCGAGCGTGATGGTCTGGGTCTGCGAGACGACGTGCACCGGCTGGTTGCCGAAGTCGATGCTCCCCGGCGACACCTGCGCGTTCGGATTGGTGCCGTTGCCGCTCAGGCCGACCTGCTGGCCTGCGATGTTCAGCGTCGCCGACCGGCCGCCCGTGGCGCTCGGGGCGAAGGCGACGGTGACGGCGCATGACGCGTTGGCGGCGACGATGCCGGTGCACCCGGTCGCGTCGAAGTCGCCGGCGTTCGCGCCGGTGACGGTCGGGGCCGGCGGGTTGGCGCCGTAGTCGGTGTCGTTCGTGATGAAGACCGACTGGGCGCTCGACATCGTGCCGACCCGCTGGTCGTTGAAGTTGAGCGGGCCGCCCGTCACGGAGAACTGGTCGGCGACCCCGGTGCCGGTCAGGTCGAGCGACTGGGAGGTGATGCCGTCGGTCGTGTCGTCGTCGGTGACGGTGAGCGTCCCGTTGGCGGTGCCGGGGGAGCCGGGCGTGAACGTCACGGTGACCGTGCAGCTGCCGCCACCCTGGGCGAGCGTCTGGCCGGTGCAGTTGTCGGCGTCCACGCTGTAGTTCGAGGAGGCGTGCACGCTCTGGATCCCGATGTCGACGGTGCCCGTGTCGTTGCTGAAGGTCACCGTTTTCGCCGGCGTCGTCACGCCCACCGCCTCGGTGTTGAACGCGACCGGATCGGGCTGGGCGCCGAGCGGGCCCGGATCGAACGCCATGGCGCCCGACCCCGCCGAGGCGAGCGCCACCGCGAAGGTCAGGAGGGCGAGGAGGGCGAGAGCGGAACGGCGACGCATGGATGGCCCTTCGGATCAGAGGTTGAGCAGGACGAGCGCGATCGCGACGCTGCAGCCGAGCACCGCGAGGGCGGGGATCACGAGGACGCCCGGGCCGGACGCCGTCATCGCGACCCGCGGCCCGAACTGGCGGGCGGGGGCGAACTGGCCGCGCGCGGCCGGCAGGTAGGCGGTGGAGTGCGCCCGCCTCCGCGTCTTCACCGTCGCGAGCACCGTGACGAGCAGGAGCAGGAACCCGGCGATCGCCACGGCGCGAACGAGCGTGGAGGTGAGCCCACCACGGGAGGCGTGTGCGACCGGGCCCGGCGCCGGCGCCCTGTGAGGCACCGCGGGCTTCGGCAGCGTGGCGTCGCCGCCGGCGGCGGCCGACGCGTTCCCCGCCGCGTCGAGCGCGAACACCCGGTAGCAGTAGGTGACGCCCGGCCGGGCCGACGCGTCCACCTGGGAGCTGCGGACGGACTCGCCGCCGACCGGCGAGCCGTCGGCCGGGCCGGTCGGGCAGCTGGGATAGACGCCCCGGCGCACGGCGTCGAACGCGATCCCGGCCCGCTGCGGGTTGTGCCAGGACACGATCACCTGGCCGCGGGCGTTCGCGGTCACCGCGAGGCCGGTGACCGGCCCGGGGGCGGTGCGGTCGCCCGGGTTCGTGACCCGGCGGTCGAGCGCCGCCCGGGAGTAGTTGCCGTGGCCGTCGAAGGCGAAGGCGGCGTAGCAGTACCGGGTGTTGTCGGCGGCGCCCGTGTCCACCTGGGCCGTCCGTATTCCCGTGCCGCCGACCCGCACGCCGTCGTGCGGCGAGGAGGGGCAGGCCCCGCCCCAGGCGCGGCGGAGCTCGATCCCGGCCAGGTCGGACGCGGGCGGGTTCGACCACCGCAGCGTGATCTTGCCGGGGACCGTGGTGATCGCGTGCAGGCCCGAGACGGCGGCCGGCGGCCGGCGGTCGGGCGGGGGCGTCGTCGACGTCGAGGTCGACGCGGACGTCGAGGTCGTCGTCTGGGTCGTCGTCTGGGTCGTGGTCGGGGCCGAGGTGGAGGCCGGGGGCGGCGGCGTGCCTCCGCCGGTCGGTGGCGGCGGGGGCGGGCTCGACGCCACGGCGGCGCCGGCGCCGGCGCACAGGGCTGCGGCCGCCGCGCACGCGGACGCGAGCGCACGAAACCCGTTGACTGATCTCACGATCCCCACGTCCACCGCGTCTTTCCAGCCGGAGATGTAAATCTCTTCCAGACTACTGCAGGCTGAAAACGCGTCAACCTGTACCTCCCACCCCCAGAGCCAACTGGAAGCACACTCCAGTCGGCGGCGATCATACTCCCGCGGCACCAGGCCTGCGGAGCGCGCACGGGCGACCCCGGGCGAGATGTTCGGCGCAGCGGCGGACGTTCCGGAAACGTGCTGCCAATTCCTCGGTAATTGACAGGAAACTGTGAGCGCTGCCGCGCCATATCCGGTAATCCTCCGGACTTCGCGCACCGGACGGTCGCGACCGCAGAAGGTCGCATTTTGCGGCAAGTGGTAGCCTTGGCGCGATGGTGGGCGACGTTGCGGTCACCCCGCTTCGGTTCACGGGCGACTTCCTGACCGCACTCGCTGCGGCGGACGACCAGCGCGGCATCGCGGACGTCCTTGCGGACGAGCTGCACGCCCGCCTGGGGCTCGACGGCGTGCTCGTGCACGAGCACCTCGCCGGCCGCAACCACACCTGGGCGCAGCGGGGCGTGGTGAAGCCCCCGATCGCGCCGCGGATCGCGGCGGTGCGCTCCGGCGCGGCCCAGCCCGGAGGGTTCGGCTACGCGTCGGCGGGGACGCCGCGGTGGGTGATCGTGTGCGCGCGCGCCGCGGCCGCCACCGACGAGGAGCTGTCGTATCTGGCGATGGCGTGTGACACGGCGCTCGTCGCCGCCGCGCACGCCGCGCGCGTCACCGAGGAGCGAACGGCGGCACGCACGGGCCGCGCGCTGGTCGAGCTCGGACAGGCGCTCGCGCTCGAGCACGGGGAGGAGCGCGTGCTCCACCTGCTCACGCTGGCCGTGGCGCGGCTGGTCGAGCAGGACGGCGTCTCGGCCTGGCAGGCCGCGGACGGCGGATTCGCGCTCGTCTCGGCGCACGGGTTCCCGGGCCGCCGCCGATCGGCCATGGGCGCGCGGGTACGGGCGGGCGCGCTGCCGCCCGAGCTGACCGCGTCACGCAGGCTGCGCACGCTGACGCGTGAGGAGGCGCCGGCGCTCCTGCGCGGGCCGCTCGCCGGCGTGGTCCCGATCGGCGAGCGGGAGGGCAACCACGCGCTGCTCGTCGTCGAGCGCCCGGCCGCGTTCGACGCCGCCGAGGAGGCGCTGCTCCTGGGGGTCGCCGATCAGACGCTGCTCGCGCTCGAGAACGAGCGGCTCCTGTCCGAGCAGCGCGAGGCCCTGTCGGGCACGGTCGCGTGCCTGGGCCGCGCGCTCGCCCTGCGCCACCGGGAGACCGCCGAGCACTCCGACCGCCTCACCTCCGACTGCACCGCGGTCGGGCGGGCCCTCGGGATGGCGGGTGACGCCCTGCGCGACCTGACCTTCGCCGCCGCGCTCCACGACCTCGGCAAGATCGGCGTCCCCGAGCGGGTGCTCGGAAACCGCGGGCCGCTCGACAGCGAGGGCTGGCGGCTGATCCACGCCCATCCCGAGCTGGGGGCTCAGATCATCGACCCCGTCGGTGCGCTCGCCGGCGCGGCGGCGCTAATCCGGGCCTGCCACGAGCACTGGGACGGCAAGGGCTATCCGCTCGGGCTGGCCGGTGAGGACATCCCCCTCGGCGCCCGGATCATCCTCGCATGCGACGCCTACCACGCGATGTGCGAGGAGCGCAGCTACCAGGCGGCGCTGGCTCCGCACGCGGCCCGGGAGCGGCTGCACGAGCTGGCGGGGGTCGATTTCGACCCCCGTGTCGTCGCCGCGCTGCTCGTCCATCTGGAGACCGCCGAGCCCGCGCGGGTCTCCTAATCTTTACACATTATTGCAAGTGCGGCCCAGCCGTACGGCAAAGATCGCCGTGGTGTGACAGCATGGCCGTGTGCTGACCACCACACGATTTCGCCTCACCGCCACCGCCTACGTCCCCGGCGCCGCGGCGGTCGGCGTCGAGCAGCGGATCCGCACGGTGCTCGCGGATCGAGTCCCAGACTCGGATCCGGACGTCCACGTGGCCCTGACAGACCAGGTCACGGTGGCGTTCACGATGTCTGCCGAGTCGGCGACCGAGGCGCGCGCGCTCGGCCGCCTGCTGGCCCGCGACGTGCTGCTCGGGGCCGAGCCGATCGCCCTCGACGCCCTCGAGCTCTTCGCGGCGCCCCCCATACCGGCCTGACGCCGGCCGGCCGGGTTTACGGGTTCTCGCCGCCGTCCTGGCGGCGCAGGAAGCGCTCGATCTCGCGGGCGAGATCATCGCCCGACGGCAGCTGCTCGCTCTCGACGTCGCCGGCCGCCGACTCCAGCCGCGAGACCGTCTCGCGCAGCATCGCGTCACCGGCGACCGCGGCGTCGTAGCGGGCATGCTGCTCGCGCTGCTCGTCGAGCAGCGGCTCGACGTCGATTGCGACCCCGAGGTGGCGGGCGAGCCGCCCCACGAGCGCGACGCTCGCCGCCGCGTAGCCGATGCTCGCGTACGGCGGCACCTGGGCGTAGAAGCCGACCGCGGGGGTGCCGGCCCGGGTGACGGCCATCTCCAGCACCGAGAGCGCCGCCGACGGCACCCGCAGGAGGCCTTCGGGCCCGGCGGGCTCGTCGAGCAGCCCGTCCTCGGACGCCGTTGCCATGACCGGCACCGGCCGGGTGTGCGCGACCGCTCCGGGGACAGCGCCGAGGCTGACCCATTCCGTCACGTTCAGGTGCCGCGCGAGCTCCACCGCGTCGGTCGCGAGCTCCGTCCAGCGCAGGTCGGGCTCCGCGCCCGAGAAGATGAGCAGGTCGCGGCGCTCGACGCGGGCGTGCCGGATCGTCAGCTCGGGCCACCGCAGCTCGGACAGGCGCCCGTCCTGGACGTCGAGCACCGGCCGGCGGGAGCGGTAGTCGAACACCGCGTCGGGGTCGAAGGATGCCACGACGGCGGCCTCGCCTGCGACCTGTGCCACCGCCCGTGACGCCGCCTCGGCCGCGTCGACCCAGCCGTCGAACGACGCCACGAGCACGGCGTCGCGAAGATCGGGCAGGTCGTCGGCCAGGCGGTAGAGCGGCACCGGCGCAGAATACGGGTTCCCGTCCCTCCCGCCGTAAGAAGATCCCCATTCCGGGTGACGTGTCTTCAGTCAATCGGGTTACGATGCTTGCGGCTGGTCAGGGTTCCCAGCCCGGGCATCGAACCCTCAACGTCGAAGGAGGAATCTTGTTGCATTTCCGTCCCCTTGTTGCGGGGCTGCTCGCCGTGGCAGTCCTGGGAGTCACCGCCGCGGGCGCGTCGGCGGCGAAAATCCCGCATTCCGTCCTCTACACCAGCACCCAGCCGGGAGTGGCCAACCTCCCGAGCGTCGGCGTGGAGGCATACAGCTTCAACCAGATCGGCGACGAGGTGCGGCTGCGCCGCATCGCGAAGATCAGGTCGGTCGCCGTGACGCTGTCGAGCTGGGCCTGCCAGACCGGCGCGTGGAACACCGGCGACTGCCAGACGACCCCCGGCGCAACGTTCTCGACGCCGATCACCCTCCACATCTACAAGGCGTCATCGACGGACACGTCGTCGGGCGAGACGACCCCCGGGAGGCTGCTCGTGGCGGTGACGAAGAGCTTCAAGATCCCATACCGGCCCTCGGTGAGCTCGTACTGCTCCGGCGGCGAGTGGTTCAAGAACGGCCAGGGCTGCTTCAACGGCCTCGCGCACACGATCGGGTTCACCCTCACGGGCCTGAAGACGAAGCTGCCCAGGGACGTCGTCTACGGCATCTCGTACAACTCCGACAACTCCGGGCCCGAGCCGCTCCACGGCACGGGCGCTCCCGAGGACTCCCTGAACGTCGGCCTCGCCCCGAAGGTGCGGGCCGGCCACCAGCGCTACCCGGGCGGCCTCTTCTGGGACACGCGCGTCGAGAGCTTCAGCTGCGGGTCGCCGTTCGTCGCAGGTGACTTCAACCTGGACAACGCCGGCGGCAACTGCTGGACGGGGGACATCCCCGCGGTCCAGTTCAACGCGACCAGGTAACCACGGCCGGAACGTCGCCCTCCGACCTCGTCAAGGGGCGGGGGGCGACAGCCGTTCGGCCAGGTACCGCAGGGCGATCGGGTAGCGGTAGCCGATGTTCATGTGGGTGGCGTCGAAGAGCTCGAAGTAGACGTCCATGACCCCGATCGCCGCCAGCGCCGTCCGGAACGCCTCCGCGCCCAGGTCGAGGAAGTACTCGTCCCGGGTGCCCGCGTCGATGTAGATCGCCCGCATCGACCGCAGCGTCTCGGCGTGACGGGGCACCATCCGCACCGGGTCGAGCGCCAGCCACCGCTCCCACACGTCCGGCACGAGCTCGCCGGTGGCGGCGTCGAACGGCAGGTGCACGGTGCCGTCGTCATCGGCGGAGTAGCAGGCCGCCATCGCGTAGGCGTTCAGCAGCACGTCGTCACCCTCGCGGGTGAACGCGAGCCGCCCCCGGAAGTCCTCCAGGAAGCGCTCCATCGAGCCCGCGTAGTGATCGCGCAGCAGCCGCGCGGCCGGCGGGAAGTCACGCTGGTAGCAGCACTCGAAGAGCGCGTCGCCGGCGTGGGTCGCCAGGCCGCCCCAGAGGTCGGGGCGCAGCATCGGCGTGATCATCGCCCCGTAGCCGCCGCTCGACTTCCCGGCGATCCCGCGATGGGCGGCGGCGGCCAGCGTGCGGTAGCGGGCGTCGACCCACGGCACGACCTCGTCGCACAGGTACGAGTGGTAGCGGCCGGTGGCCGGGGAGTCGACGAACTGGCTGCCGCCGATCGATGTCCAGCAGTCGACGAAGACGACCAGGCACCGGGGCGTCGCCCCGTCCGAGAAGAGCGCGTCGACGTCCTCCGGGAAGAGCGCCCGCATCGGCGACCGGTTGCGCCACATGTCCAGCTGGCCGGTGAACCCCTGGATGACGTAGACCGCGGGGTAGCGGCGATCCGGGTCCTCGTCGTACCCCGGCGGGACGTACACCCACAGCGGCCGTTCGGCCGGGTCGCCGAGCGCGTTCGCGCGCAGGATCTCGCTGTCGATGACGTGCTCTTCCAGGCGGCCGGCGAGCCGGCGGCCCCACGGGGCGTCGAACATGAGTCGAGTCTATCCGGCTTCCGAGGTGGCAGACTTCGCGAGGATGAGTGACGGCTCCACCCTGGCCTCGAACCGCGACCGCGACCGGGCCGTCGCGCGGCTGGCCGATGCGCACATCGAAGGCCGCCTGACGGTCGAGGAGCTCGACCGCCTCACCGGCGAGGCGCATGCGGCGCGGACGATCGCCGATCTCGATCTCGTCTGCGCGAACCTCCCCGGCGGGGAGGTCGCCGAGCCCCGGCGCGCGGACGTCGAGGCCCGCGGGCCGTACGGCGCCGGTCAGATCGCCGGCATGGTTGCGCTCACGGTCATCCTGCCGATGGGGCGGCTGATCGGCCTCGTGACCGCGGTCGCGCTCCTCCGCGGCGAGACGCATCCCCAGCGGCGGCGGATGCTCACGACCTGGGCATGCGTCTGTGCTGCGGTGCTTGCCCTCGAGATCGTCGCGATCATCGTCTTCGTGGTCCTCTAGCCCTGGCCGACGCCGCCCCCACCCTGACGCGCGCGTTCACCGCTCCGGTGTACATCGTGACGGCGGCCGCCGGTGGCCGCCGGGCGGGATGCCTGGTCGGTTTCGCCACCCAGGCGAGCATGGACCCGGAGCGGTTCATGGTCTGCATCTCGCGGGCGAACGCGACGTACCCCGTCGCGATGGACGCCGAGCGGCTGGCGGTGCATGCCGTCACCGAGGGCGAGCGCGGCCTGGCGGAGCTCTTCGGCGGCCGGACGGGCGACGAGGTCGACAAGTTCTCCCGCTGCTCGTGGGAGCCGGCCGACGACGGGACGCCGATCCTGTCCGGGCCGCCGACCTGGTTCCTGGGGCGCGTCCTCGAGCGGATCGACCTGGGCGATCACGTCGGCTGCGTGGTCGAGCCGGAGCGCTGGCACGGAGGGGGGCCGATCGCCCAGCTCACCGAGCGCGACCTGGCCGAGATCGAGCCGGGGCACCCGGCCTAGAGGATCGGTCAGCCTCGGCCGCGGCCCGGAGGTTCCAGGGCCCCTGCGTCCATCTCCCGATCGTCTACGTGTCGAAGGTCGCGCCCACCGACGCGGTGACCACGAGCAGCGTCGCCAGCACGTCCGTCGTGTGAAGCGACTGCCCCAGGGCGACGACCCCGACCACCGTCGCGATCGCGGGCTCGAGGCTCGCCAGGACGCCGTAGGCGCGCGCGGTCAGCGTCCGCAGCGCCGCCATCTCGAGCGAGAACGGAAGCGCCGTCGAGAGCACTCCGAGCGCGACGATCTCGATGCCGCTGCCCGCGGCGACGGATCCGGCGCCGCCCGCGCCGAAGGGGATCAGCAGGATGGCCGACACGACCATGCCGCCGGCAAGCCCCTGGCTTCCCTTCCACTCACGGCCGACCCGCTGGGCGGTGAAGATGTAGGCCGCCCAGCCGGCCCCGGCGAGGAGCGCGAGCCCGATCCCCGCGGCGTCGAGCCCCTGCGAGGTGGGGCCGGCGAAGATCGCGATCCCGCTCCCGGCCAGGATCACCCACAGCACGTCGCGCGGGCGGCGCGAGTGGACGAGCGAGACGGAAAGCGGGCCGAGGAACTCGACCGTCACCGCCACGCCCAGCGGGATCCGGCTGAGCGCCTCGTAGAAGGCGAGGTTCATCACCGCCAACTCGGCGCCGAACACGGCGAGCCACACGAGCGCGGACGCCGGCCGGCGCAGGTTCGGGCGCGAGATCGCGAGCAGGAGCACGCCGCCGACGCCGAGGCGGAAGCACGCCGTCGCGGGGACGCCGACGCGGTCGAAGAGCCCGGTCGCGACCGCCGCACCGAGCTGGAACGACAGCATCGCGGCCACCATCAGGAACGGCGCAGGCAGCCCGCCGCCCACGCGGGCGATCCGGGCGGCCGCGGACTCCGGCGCGGGGCCGGGCGGCTGGGGATGGGCGGTGGCGAGGGCCGGTCGCAGGCCGCCGAACCGCTCGATTGACAGCCGCGGCATATGCCAATTGGGAGGGTGCGCACCCGATCCGCCGCGCGCGTCAGTTGGCGCCCGCGGTGAGTGCCAATTGCGAGGGGTGTCCGCGGCCGCCATCGCCCGAATCATGCCGTCCCGGCCGGGGGCGGGCGTCGCCTCCCGGCCGGGACCGTGCGGGCCGTCTAGCGCTTGGCCGCGTCCTTCACCTTGCCGGCGGCCTCGCGCAGGTCGCCCTTGGACTGCTCGCGCCGGCCTTCCTTCTCCAGGCTCTCGTCGTCGCCGGCCTTGCCGAGCGACTCCTTGATCTTGCCGCTCGCCTGGTCGACCTTGCCCTGTGTCTTGTCACCCATCGTTCGCACCACCTCCGGTGGGGTTGGCGGGTTTCGCCGCGGTGCAATACCCCGGGCACCCGCGCCCGGAAACGGCAGCCCCCACGCCCGGCCGTGGCTGGACGGCCGAGCGTCGGGTGTCTGCGAAGCAGCTAGGTCCCCCGCGGGTACGCGGCCCCGGCGGGCGGCACGACGCGGCCGCACGGCCCCGGCACGAGGTCGCCGGGAAACGTGCTGCGCATGAGCCTCATCGTGGTCTGGCCCCCGATCGCGTGCGCTGGGAATCAGCGTGCCGGGCACATACCCCTCCGGCAAAGCGCGCCAAACGCCGCGTGCTGACGGCGCCATCCGGGCGGCTGAGATACCGTTGTGCGGTCCGGCTCACGTTCTTCCCCTGCCCCCGAGCGACCACGTGACGACCGCCACCCCTGCGCACGACGACGCACCCGGCTCCGCCTTCCGCCACGAGGCGCTGCTCTACGCCGGGGAGGAGGAGTTCGCCGAGCGCGTCGGCGGGTTCGTGCGGGAAGGCGTCGGTGCCGGAGAGCCGGTCCTGGTCGCGGTGAGCGGCCACAAGATCGACCTTCTGCGCCACATGCTCGGCGGCTCCGGCCGGTGGGTCACCTTCGTCGACATGGATGCCCTCGGCGTGAACCCCGCCCGCATCCTGCCGGCGTGGCGCACCTTCGCCGAGCCCCACGTGGCCGCGGGCCGCCACGTTCGCGGCGTCGGCGAGCCGATCTCGCCCGGCCGGTCGGCCGCGGAGCTGACCGAGTGCCACCGCCACGAGGCGCTCCTGAACCTCGCGTTCGACGGCGGCGGGGCCTGGTGGCTCGTCTGCCCGTACGACACGAGCGCGCTCGCGGCCGACGTCATCGCCGAGGCCCGCTGCACGCACCCGCTGGTCTGGAGCGACCGCCGCGGACAGCCGAGCGCCGAGTACCGGGGCCGGCCGAGCGCCGAGCCCTTCGCCGCGCCGCTGCCCGATCCGCCGTCCGCGGCCGAGGAGACGGCCTTCACGATCGCCGACCTGCACGCGCTGCGGACCGCACTCGCCGACGCAGCCCGCGCCTGGGGCGTGCCGGAGGCCCGCGTCGCCGACCTGACCCTGGCGGCCGGCGAGGTGGCCGCGAACAGCGTCCGGCACGGCGGCGGCGGCGGGTCGATGCGGGCCTGGTTCGACGCCGGCTGCGCCGTGTGCGAGATCCGCGACGCCGGCTTCATCGCCCAACCGCTGGCCGGCCGCGAGCCGCCCGAACCAGGGAATGCCGGGGGCTACGGCCTGTGGCTCGCGAACCAGGTGTGCGAACTCGTCCAGGTGCGCTCCTCGCCGGCGGGCACCGTCGTGCGGCTGCACGTGCGCGCCTCCGTCGTCTGACGATCGCTAGCTGGTCGGGTCCGGCGGGTCGGGGTGCGGCGGCGACGGCGGGTTCGGCTCGTCGGGCGTCGGATCCGGGCGCGGGTCTTCGATCTCGGTGCGCATCGTGCGCCCCGCCTACCCGGAACGGGTGCGCGCCGAAACCCCGCGCCACCCGCGACGAAACGATCCGTCGTTTCGTGACCCGATGGAGCGGGTAGATCTCGTCGCGATGATGGACGGCCGTTCCGTGCGCGACCTGATCTCGGCGTGGCCGGTGCTGCGGCAGCGCGACGGCGACCGCGGTGCGCTCGGCCGCGCCGCCCGCTCGGAGCACTCCCGCACGCTGCGGCCCCGCACCGACCAGCCGGACCGGGTCGTGCGGTCGATCTGCCCCTACTGCGCCGTGGGCTGCGGCCAGCGCGTCTACGTGCAGGAGGGCCGGATCACCCAGATCGAGGGCGACCCGGACAGCCCCATCTCGCGGGGCCGCCTGTGCCCGAAGGGCGCCGCCAGCCGCGGCTACGTGACGAGCCCGCTGCGGGAGTACAGCGTCAAGTACCGGCGTCCGTACGGCACCGAGTGGGAGGAGCTCCCGCTCGACCAGGCGATGGACATGATCGCCGACCGCGTCATCGCGACCCGGGCCGAATCGTGGGAGGACAAGGACTCCGAGGGCCGCACCCTCCGCCGCTCGATGGGCGTCTCCAACCTGGGCGGCGCCACGCTCGACAACGAGGAGAACTACACCATCAAGAAGCTGATGACGGCGCTCGGCTTCGTCCAGGTCGAGAACCAGGCCCGCATATGACACTCCTCCACGGTGCCCAGTCTGGGCACCTCGTTCGGCCGGGGCGGCGCCACGACCTTCCAGCAGGACCTGCAGAACTCGGACTGCATCGTGATCATGGGGTCGAACATGGCCGAGTGCCACCCGGTCGGCTACCAGTGGGTGA
>JAICJC010000022.1 GCA_025928655.1 Thermoleophilia bacterium
TCCAGCGACGGGATAGAGCTACTAGAAACGCTCGGCCCGGAGCACCTCGTCGCGATGCCCTCCGGGACCACCGCCCTGGCGCGCCAGGATACGACCAATACCTACGGCGCGACCACCAGCTACGGTCAGTCTCTCCTTACGCAGACCGCATTGGGCGCTCTACAGCAAGACGCTTCATCTGACACAGACACGCGAACCACGACGTATCAGTACTCCGGTCAATCAAACCTCGGACTCCAACTCGGGAAGCCGACCTCCGTCACCGTCGACCCGAGCGGCCTCGACCTTGTCGCGACCACCCAGTACGACGCGAACGGAAACACGATCGCCACGATCCTGCCTGGGCACCCAGCAGGGGGCGACGCGCATGAGATTGATACCACTTACTACCGAGCGGGCGCAGGAAGTGGCGTAGCCGGCTGCGACAGTCACCCCGAGTATGCTGGACTCGTTTGTCAGGTGACGCCTGCAGGCCAGCCCGCGGGCAGCCTCCCCGACATTCCGACGACCAGCTACACCTACGACCTCTACGGCGACACGCTCACTCGTACCGACATCTCCGGCACCACTACCCGGACGTGGACCTACACCTACGATGCCGCGGGCCGGCCGCACACAGCCGCCGTTAGTGGTCCAGGAACTGCACTAGGTACCGTCACCCAGGCGTACGATCCCCTAACGGGCCAGCCGTCGACGACTACGGATGGCACGAGCACGATCACACGTACTTATGACGACGTCGGGAGGATCAAAACTTACGAAGATGCTTCGGGCAGCACGTCGACCTACGCTTACGACGCGATGGATCGAGTTGCCACCCTTGATGACGGCAAAGGCACCCAAGCCTACACGTACCAATCCTCAGCAGACGAACGCGGTCTTCTTACAAAAATCGTCGATTCCGCCGCTGGGACCTTCACAGCAGCGTACGACGCCGACGGAAACCTGACAGACGAGTCACTCCCCAACGGCATCGACCAGTGTGACAGCTTCGACAGCCTAGATCAGGCGACCGAGCGGGCGTACGAGTCGGGAGGCGCCTGTGGGGCGGGCGGGACAACGCTCCTCGACTATTCCGTCGCGGCGAACATTTACGGGCAATCGGTCACGAATTCTGGTCCGAGCGCCACGGGAAATGCAGCCGCCGAGGCGTACACGTATGACGCGGATGGCCGGCTCACTCAGGTTGAGGATTCATTGGCGGGCCAATGTACCACTCGGTCATACACCTATAATTCTGACAGCGATCGCCTCAGTCTCACGACCTATGCCCCTTCGTCTGGAGGAGCATGCCAAACCACCTCCGGAACGTCCCAATCATATTCGTATGACTCGGCTGACCGCCTCACAGACACCGGCGTCGTCTATGACGCGATGGGGCGCATTACGACTCTGCCCGCTTCCGATGCCGGAGGCACGCAGCAGACGCTGTCGTACTATCAGAACGACGAGGTCGACGCCATTACGGAAGGTTCGACGACGCATACCGCATCTCTCGATCCGGCGTGGCGGGTTTCCAATTGGTCAACGCCAGCGACCACCCAGACGATGCACTACTCCGGGGAGGCCGACTCTCCCTCGTGGATCAGCGAGAATACGGCTGGCACGTCCTGGACGAGGATGGTTCAGGGATTCGCCGGCCTGGCGGCCACCGAATCCTCCGGCGCAGTAGTTGAGTATCAGCTGGCGAATCTTCACGGCGATGTCGCGGCCACGGCCAGCTCGACCGGATTGCTTAGTACCACGAATGACTACGGAGAGTTCGGTGCTCCCCGGACAGGCGTAACGGATCGATATGGTTGGCTCGGCAATGGCCAGCGCCTAGGCGACGCGACGAGCGGCCTCATGCTTATGGGGGCAAGGATCTATGCACCTACCCTCGGCCGTTTCCTCCAGGTCGACCCCGTCCCCGGCGGCAGCGCGAACACCTACGACTACTGCAACCAGGATCCCGTCAACCAGGTTGACCTAACCGGACTCACTTACTATGACAGCCATCGTGGCTGGAGCGAGGCCGCAAACGACTATTGGACTATCTACAACAAGCAGAACGGTGAGATATTGGCTGCTGGGTATCTGAGATTCACGTTGAACGTGCTCCTCCAGCATAGTACGTTTATTGTTGAGACGTACCACATGACGGTCAAGGCTGGCCCGGACGTCAGCATTACTCTACATTGGGCGTGTCAGCCGAGTTGCGTCACGCCGAACCCACGATGGGCGTCGTCGGCATATGTGGCTGCATTCGAACAGCCGAAGAAGTCCGGCGGGCCCATTAGCAACAATCCCGCGTTCAGCGGGACCCTGCGGATCCTGTTCTTCTGGGATTTCCACATCGCGGAGTACCCGAATCAGAATTTGACCGGTCATGTGTATACACCGACGATTTCTTGTAGCCGAGGCGTCTGCAGGTTTCTTTAGCGGGCCCCTGTCGGGACAGCTGAGTTCGCCCCGGTGACGGTCAGAACCGATAGGGTGCGAGGCCAGAGCTTGCGATCGCGCGATATGATGTAGTCGTGGACGACTCTGAGGACGCGGTTGACGCCCGACTCTCGGGAAGAGTCGCGTGGGTGCGCGAGATCCAGCGGTTCGATCGGCGCGGTCCACTTGCTCTCGCTCGGTTCGCGGGCGAGATATGGGGGGACCCAGCTCGTGGCGTGGTGCACGAGTACTCCGAGGACGACTTGACTCTGAACGAGGCTGTCACCTGGGCACGGTCGCGCGCAGATCGAGTGTCGGTCTCGATTGTCGGCCTGGGGACATTCTCCGCCGGTCGAATTTCGGGAACCGATCCACTGTTGGACGAGTCGATCACGTTACACGAACGTCGGTCTCCGGGTTGGGAGTTCGCTGATCGATGCGACGACGATCCGCCTATCTCGTGGGACGTCGTGATCGAAGTGTCGACTGAGCGGATGTCCGACGCCGTGGGACCGGATGGGTGGACACGGCTCGGCATGGCATGGCGGCGCGAACTGGACCGACCACCGGGCTGTCGCCTAATTTCCGTCGCGCCGCTGGGCGCAGAAGAGCGGCTTCATCATGGCGACGGTTGGTACGCTGGGTGGGCCGCGACGCGAATCGCGGTTGTCCGCGTCGAAGTCTCCTCCCACCGGCAAGCTCGCCAGGCAGCCACGAAAGCCGGGACAGCCGCGGCCCGGGAGGCCGGTTGGCAACCTCCCCCGGTGTTCTCCGTAAATCATGCCTTTGCCAGCGGATCAGAGCCTGCCCGCCAGAATGCGCGCCTCGATGCGCACGGGACGGTCTATTGACCGACTGTGAGTAGCGAGGACGGCCTGGACGCTAAGCGCCTTCATAACCGAGGTCGACGCCGCCAATCTACTTGTCGAAGGTCTCACGTCCAGGCGCGGGGAGCGAACCCGTTTGCCCATCCGGCTGGATCCAAGGCGACAGGACGACCTGGTCTGGCTCAACCAAGTCTAACTCGATGTCTACTGGCCTCATACGTCGTGTCTCAGATTGAACGTGTTGGGGAGAGGAAACCTCAAGATCGGCGTTGCCCTCTGCCGTCCTCCGAGTCGCTGCCGAAGTGCCCGCGGCCCTCGCGGTTACCGTGTCACGAAGCAAGGTGACCCCTGCCCGCTGGTTGTGTTCGGCGGTTCAAGTGGCTCAGGCGTTTGCCCGCGGTTTGCCCAGCCGAGGTGGATTGACGTCACCCAGCGCGGCCGAATCCCGCTCAACGATGCGGGAGATGCGACGGGCTGATCTCGTGCCGGAGGTCTCATAACCAACGCGCAGGCAAAGAACCTGAAGGTCGACGTCACTTGCGCCCGGGCGGTGGGTGGATGCCGTTGATGTGCCCGTGCCCGGTCGGGCACGACCGTATCACCGGCGTTGGGGGCTCGTCGGCTGGTCGTGTGAGGCGGTCTGCTTTCGGCGCGGCCGTTTGCCCGCGGTTTGCCCACCTGATCTGATCTGAGGTGATTCGGCACGATCGGATCTCGCTCAACCAGGCCGATTCGGACGCCATCTAACCTCGTGCCGAACGTCTCATAACCCGAAGGTCGCAGGTTCGAATCCTGCCCCCGCTACTGAGAAAGGCCCGCAAACGCGGGCCTTTTCTTTTGCCCGGTGTGGGTGGCGAATGAGGTGACCGAGTCGGAGCAGTGGCTCGAGGCATGTTTCACCAGGTACTATCGTCCCCCCGAACGAGGAGCGGACGATGGCGATCGGAATGCTGCAGATGATGCCGGGCGCGACGCAGGAGCAGTACGAGCGGCTCGGCGAGAAGATCTTCGGAAGCTCGTCGAGCGAGTTCTCGCCGTCCGAGGCGCCTGACGGGCTGATCATGCACAGTGCCGGGCCGACCGACGACGGCTGGTATGTCTACGACGTCTGGGAGTCAGAGGAGCATCTGCAGCGGTTCGTCCAGGACCGGCTCATGCCTGCGGCGCAGGAGCTCGGCGGGCCGGCGCCGACACCACCCCAGATGTTTCAGATCTACAACCTCATACAGGTTCCGGGTGGTCCTTCAACCCGGTAGCCCTGGCGCCTGGACGAGGGGCGCGCACGAATCGGCCGGCGCCCACCACGAGAAGCGGTGGACGCCGGCCGGGTCGACCGGTCGCGTTGGCTAGCGCCGGTCGGTGTTCTCGTCCGTCCAGTACGGCTCGCTGCTACCCGACTTCGCGAGGCCGCGGCTGACCATGTAGCCGACCGAGAGGATGGCGACGATCAGCCACGCCCGGGACGCGTTGAACGCATCGCCGTTGTCGGCGCCGCCGTTGCCGCTGGTGACGATCCAGGACGCGATCAGCACGCCCGCCACGGAGGCGAGGTACGTCCAGAACTCGGTCGTCTTGAGCGCGTGCTTCGTCTCGGTCGAAAGCCGCGACGGTCGCGAGACCCGAACGTCGGTTCCGCGCCGGGTCGCGCCTTCGGAATGCACTGCCATGAGTCCCCCAAGATAGAAGTGGCGCCGCCCTGCCGGCGACGCCTCGAACAGATGTATGCCCGCTTCTCGGGGGCGGCGAAACCACCTCGTTCACGCGTTCTCGGGCGATGCGCGCCGCGCGCGCAGGACAACGTCGTCGACGTGGTGCGATGCGGCCTCGGCGGCTCCCGGTGGTCGGGGCCGGCGCTCGTGCACCTCGACGTCCCAGCCCGGCGTGGCGGCCAGCGCATCGGCGACGTCGTCCGTGCGCACGTAGGCGTCCGGGTCGAACGCGCGGCTGTGCGTCCGCGTGTCGACCGGCGCGCGCATCGGCTCGAGGTCGTGGCTGACGACGAGCAGCACGCCCCCCGGCGCGACGGCATCGAGCAGGTTGTGCACGCCGCGGTTGTCGGGCGTGCGCGGGATCGACGCGTACATCGCCAGCACCAGATCGAAGGCCTCCGCGGGGAACGCCGCCAGCCCGTTCGCGTCGGCGTGGTGGAGGTCGACCCGGAGGTCGCGGCGCGCCGCCTCGGCCTGGATGCGGTCGAGCGCGCGAGCCGAGATGTCGGCCGCGGTCACCCTCCAGCCGCGCTCGGCCAGCCACAGCGCGTCGCCGCCCTCGCCGGCGCCGACATCGAGCGCCCGCGCGGGCGGCGGCGTCCCGTCGATCTCGTTCACCAGCGCGCCGTTCGGGTTGCCGCTCCACATCTGCGCGCCCGAGTAGCGACGGTCCCAGTCGGCCTCGTTGGCCGACCGCCGGGCCGCGGCGCGGAGGTCGTCGTCGGCGAGGCTGAAGCTGATCATGGCGCCGACGCGGGCGCCGTCGGCGGCGGCCTGCAGCACCTGCTGGCTGGGATCGGCCACGTTGCCGGCGGCGTAGAGGCCGGGGATCGCGGTCGCGCCGGTGGCGTCCGTCTCCACGTGATCGCCCAGGCCGCTCGGGTGTGGCGCGGGCCGCAGCCCGAGCGTCAGGAACGGCTCGGCACGCGCGCGGAAGCGAGGCCCGACTGCGAGGGCGTCGGCCTCGATGCGCTCCCCGCTCGCCAGCTCGACGGACGCGGCGCCGCCCTCTGCGCCCGTGACCACCCGGCTGACCGGCCCCTGGCGGACGTCCACCCCGCCGGCCCGCAGCGCCTCGAGCTCGGGCCCGGCCGCCTCCACGCCGCCCTGGAGCACGAGCGTGAGCCGGTCGGTCAGCTGCCGCCACAGCCCGGCCGTGTGCAGCCCCCGAGGGTGGTCGACGATCTGGACGATCCGGCGATCGCGGGCCTCGTAGCCGTGGCAGAACGGGCAATGGATCACCTCCCGGCCCCAGCGCTCGCGGAGGCCGTCGACCTCCGGCAGCTCGTCGGCGAGCCCGGTGGCGGCCAGGACTCTCCGGGCGACGATCGCGTGGCCGCCGGCCAGCTCGAGCCGGAAGCCCCCGTCGTCCCTGCGGGTCACCTCGGTCACGCGGCCGGGGATCACCTCGCCGCCGTAGCGTCTGACCTCCTCGCGGCCAGCGGCCGTCAGCTCCGACGGCGGCGCGCCGTCGCGGCCGAGGAACCCGTGCATGTGGGCGGCGGGGGCGTTGCGCGGGTCGCCGGCGTCGACGACGATGACCGCCCGGCGCTGCCGCCCGAGCTGGAGCGCCGCGGCCAGGCCGGCGGCCGACCCGCCGACGACGGCGACGTCACAGTGTCGTTCCACGTGGTGGCGATCCGGCATGCCCCTACGATACAGTTCAGCGACGAAAATCGCCCACGTCTTTGCGATATTTGCAAGAAGGGACGCGGAATGGCCGAGCTCACGGACATCGAAACGGTCGTGCGGACCCGGCTCCGCAGCCTGCGCACGACGCTGGGCCTGACGCTGGACGAGCTCGCGGCGCGCACGAACCTCAGCCCCTCGACCATCAGCCGGGTCGAGACGGGGAGGCGCACGATCGGCCTGGACATCCTGCTGCCGCTGGCGCGGGGGCTGCACGTCGACCTCGACTCGCTCCTCGACGTGCACGCGGACGAGGACGTGGTCATCCGCCCGGTGGCCGCCAGGTCGGACGGGCGCACCACCTGGACGCTCAGCCGCGCGACCGGCAGGACGCTTGCGGTCAAGATGCGGCTCGAGCCGACGGCCCGGCCGCCGGTCCCGCGCGTCCACCCCGGCCACGACTGGTTCTTCGTCGTCGAGGGACGGGTGCGCCTGCTCCTCGGCGAGCGCGAGATCGTGGTCGAGGCGGGCGAGGCGGCCGAGTTCGCCACGATGACGCCGCACGCCTTCACGGCAATCGACGGGCCGGCCGAGCTCATCATGATCTTCGACCGCGACGGCGAGCGCGTCCACGTCCACCACGACGGCGGCCCCGGGCCGGGCTGAAGGTGGGATGATCCAGGGGTGGTCGTCTGCTACCTCGCGCACTGCCTGCTGAACGCCAACGCCAAGGTCGACGAGGGGGCGCGCTGCGCGGGCGTCTCGACGCCGGTCCTGGCGCTGCTGCGCGAGCGGGGCGCGACGATCCGCCAGATGCCGTGCCCGGAGCTGGCGTTCGGCGGCACCCGTCGCTTCTGGGCGGTGCGCGAGCAGTACGACACCCCGGCCTATCGTGCCCATTGCCGGCGGCTCGCGGAGCCCGTGGCCGCCCAGGTGCGAGCCGACCTCGCGGCCGGCAACCGGGTCGTCGTCATCGGCATCGACGGCAGCCCCAGCATGGGAGTGGAGCTGACCGCGGCGGACGACAGCTGGGGCGGCCGCCCGAACAAGCCGCGCGACGAGGACTACCCGGTGACGCCCGGCGCGGGGTTCTTCACCGAGACGCTGCTCGGGCTGCTCGGCGACGATGTCGCCGCCGTCCGCGCCGTGGGCATCGGGCAGGACCTCTTCGACTACGACGAGGAGCGGGAGCTGGCGAAGCTGGGCGCGATCCTGTCGGGGGGCGAGGGCTCCGGTGCGCGGTGACGGCCGCTCCCGCCGGGTCGCGGTCGTGCCGGACGCGTACCTGAACCCGGCGGCCGGCGCCGACGACCATCTCGTCCGGCTGGCCGCGGCCGGCTGGGGCGTTGTCGCGCTCCCGCAGCCGGGGCTGGCGCCGGAGGTCGAGCGCGCCGCCCTGACCGCCCTGGCCGACCAGCTGACGGCGTTTCTGGGCGACGGGTACGAGGTGGCGCTGGCCGAGCCGGACGACCCCATCGCGGGCCGCCTGACCGCGGTGCTCGCGGCCGCAGGACGCAGTCTGCCCGCGCGCGTTTCCCCGCTCGCGGGGCCGGGTAGCTGAGGGCAGACCAGGAGGAGCGATGGGCGCGGTGGTCGGGTCGGACGCAGGGAGTGCGCGGCAGGTGGATCGGAGCACGTGGACGGGTGACCGGCTGACGGCGCTGTACCAGGCGCACGCCGCGGACGCCTTCCGGTACGCGCTGCACCTCACCGGCCGGCGCGAGGACGCGGAGGACGTCGTGCAGCACGTCTTCCTGCAGGCGTACGCCACCCTCGAGGCCGGACGTGACCTGGCGAGCCCGCGCGCGTGGGTGATCAAGGCGACGAAGCACCGCGCGCTGAACCTCATCCGTGATCGCCGCGACGCGCCGGTGGCGCAGGTCGACCCCGCGGCCGGGTGCACGTCCGGGGACGGCGAGGCCGAGGCGCTGGCGGAGGTGCGGGCGGTCCTGTGGACGCTGCCCGAGCCGCAGCATCACGCGTTCGTGCTGCGCCACTGGAGCGGGCTCTCCCAGGACGAGATCGCCGACGTGCTCGCGACCACCCCGCACGCGGTCGAGTCGCTGCTCGTGCGGGCGCGCGCGGCGCTCGTCGACGCGCGCGACGCGGCCGATCCCGAGTGCGCCGGCGTCCGGCGCAGGCTCGCGCGCATGCTCGCGCCCACGGCGGCGCAGAGAGCGCACGTGGCCGAGTGCCGCCGCTGCCGCACCGCGGAGGCGCGGCTGCTGCGCGCCTCGGAGCACGCGGCGGCGTTCGCGCTCGTGCCCGACCCGCAGGTGCTGCAGTCGCTGGCCGCATCGGTGCCCGGATTCGGCGCGTCCACCGCCGTGGTCTCGGCGGCGTCGGCGGCGACGAAGGCGGGCGTCGTGACGAAGCTCGCCCTCGCCGCGACGACGGCCGCCGTCGCGGTCACGGCGGCCCACCCGCTGCGCTCTGCCGTCACACACGCCATCCTCCACGACCCACCGGCCCACACGGTCGCCGCCCCCCGGGCGCGACACGCGCCGCGACCGGCCGCCACCCGCGCGCCCGTCGTGCGCTCGGCGCCGGTGCGCTCGCTGCTGGTGCGCTCGGCGGCGCCGCTACACGGGCGGGCCGCGAAGGGGCACGGGCCTCCTCCGCGCCGCGGCAAGTCGGCGTCGAGCCACGGCAAGCCGGCGTCGAGTCACGGCAAGTCCGCCCCCGCACACGCGAGACCGGGGGCCGAGCACGGCAAGTCAGGGGCCGAGCACGGCAAGTCGGCCTCCGCGCCCGGGCACACGGAGGCGCCCGGGTCGCGCGCCGCCACGGGGAGGGGCGCCGGCGAGGGACACCGCGGCAGCGGCCACGCGCACCCGCACGGGCATCCCGGCGACCGGCACAGGGGCAAGGGCTGATTCCGCTGTAACGATGCCCCCGGTAGGTGCGCTGTGTTCAGTGTCAGGAGGCACCCTGTCGGAGGAGGCACTGGGATGGCGCGGTTTTGCGGGACACGACTCCCGTCCCGGGCCCGGCTGATTCTGTCCGGTCGCCGGTCCGCCGGATGAACACGTTCGGCTAATCCGCCATCGCAGAGCGGGGGGCCGCCCACCTGCCTGGGCGGCCCTCATGCAATCGGGGAGCGCCGGAATCCGGCGGCTCGCGGGTCAGGTCAAGCGTGGCCTCTTCGCACCACGTCCCATGGGGTGCCGACCATGACCCGACGCCGGTGGCCGACCGCGTCGCCACCGGGTTCGCCACGGTGCACGGCGACCTGCTGCGCTACCTGCGCGCGATCGTGGGCGCCGACCTGGCCGAGGATGTCGCGTCGCAGGTGTGGGTCGAGATGGTCGCCGGCGCCGCGGCGTTCCGGGGCGACGGTGCGGCGTTCCGGCGGTGGGTCTTCGCCACGGCCCGGCGGCGCGCCCTCGACGAGCGCCGGCGCTGGTGGCGGCGCGCGGTGAAGCTGTGCCCGCCCGGCGATCGCGAGCTCGAGCGCCCGGCGGCGGAGGCCGGCGGCGTCGGCGAGCAGGACGCGGCCGTCGCCAGGATCGCCCGGCTGCCGCAGCCGCAGGCGGAGGTGGTCCTGCTGCGCGTCCTCGGGGGGTTCTCGGCCGAGGAGGTGGCCGAGCTGACGGGCCGTACGCCGGGCGCGGTGCGCGTGATCCAGCACCGCGCGCTGCGGCGGCTGGGCGACGACGTGCGCCGGCGGCCGGACGGGTAGCGCGCACCCGGCGGCCGGCACCGCCGGCACAGCCACGGTGCGGGCCATGCTCGCTAGACTGCGGGCATGACGAACGAGCACCACTGCGCGCGCGACCTCCGGCCGCTTCCGGCCGTCGCTGCGCTGCCCCCGCTCGTGCACGTCCCGGCCTAGGCGCTTCCGCCGCAATCGGCCCGAAGCGCCGCGACCAGCCCCACCGCCGGTGTACGTCCGTCATGGAGGTCGTCATGAGTGCCGCCCCTCTTCCTCTGCAATCGCAGGATTTCCCCGCCTGGTACGGCCAGGTCGTCCGTCGCGCCGACCTCGCCGAGAACTCCGTCGTGCGCGGCGCCATGGTGATCAAGCCGTACGGCTACGCGATCTGGGAGGCGATCCAGCGCGAGCTGGACGCGCGTATCAAGGCGACCGGCCACGAGAACTTCTACTTCCCGCTCCTCGTGCCCGCATCCGTCCTGGCACAGGAGGGTGAGCTGATCGAGGGGTTCGCGCCCGAGGTCGCCATGGTGACCGAGGCCGGGGGCAAGAAGCTCGACGAGCCCCTGGCCGTCCGGCCCACCTCCGAGGCGGCGATCTGGGCGGCCTACGACCGCTGGATGGAGTCCTACCGCGATCTGCCGCTGCTCTACAACCAGTGGGCGAACGTCGTCCGCTGGGAGCTTCGGCCCCGCATCCTGCTGCGCACGAGCGAGTTCCTGTGGCAGGAGGGCCACACCGCGCACGAGACCGAGGACGAGGCGGTGGCGGAGGTGCTGACGATCCTGCACGAGGTCTATGCCGACGTCGTCGAGAACGTCCTCGCCATACCGGTGCTGCGCGGCCGCAAGAGCGCGAGCGAGCGCTTCCCCGGCGCCGTCGACACCTACGCGCTGGAGGCGCTCATGCGCGACGGCAAGGCGCTCCAGGCGGCCACGTCGCACTACCTCGGGCAGGGCTTCCCGCGCGCGTTCGGGGTCACGTTCACCGGGCGCGACGGACGCCCGCAGCATCCCTACGCCACCTCGTGGGGCGCGACGACGCGGCTGGTCGGCGGCGTGGTCATGGTGCACGGCGACGACGCCGGCCTGCGCCTGCCGCCCGCGGTCGCGCCCTACCAGGTCGTGATCGTGCCGATCGTCCGCGACGACGACCGGGCCGAGGTGCTGGCCGCGTCCGCAGCCGTGGCGGCGGAGCTGCGATCGGCCGGGATCCGCGTCCGGCTCGACGATCGCGACGGGCACCGCCCGGGGTTCAAGTTCCACGAGTGGGAGCTGAAGGGCGCGCCCTGCCGGGTCGAGATCGGCGCGCGCGACCTGGCCGCCGGGGCGGTCACGGTCGCCCGCCGCGACACCGGCACGCGGACGACGGTCAGCCTCGCGGCGCTGGCCGGCGAGCTGGAGCGGCTGCTCGCCGACATCCAGCGCGCGATGTTCGCGGCGGCGCTGGCGGGGCGGGTCCGGCGCACCGCGCGGCCGGAGACCTACGACGAGATGATCGCCTACCTGCGCGAGGCGGCCGGGTTCGCCCGGGCAGCCTGGTGCGGCGACGCCGCCTGCGAGGCGCGGGTCAAGCACGAGAGCTCGGCCACGATCCGCGTCCTCCCGCTGGACGAGCGCCCCGCGGCGTCCGACCGGTGCGTCTGCTGCGGCGCCGCGGCCCGGTCGGTCGCGGTCTGGGCGCAGGCGTACTGAGACGTGCGCACCCATGGAGCTCCAATCAATTCGCTCGTATCCTGGTGAACGTCCGGTGAACGACGACCAGGAGGCCCGGTGGAGTACGACGTCGAGCGATGGATCAACGGGACGATGCATGCGCATCCGCTTCTCGCGAGCGTGGTGGTGGAGTTCTCGAACTGGGGCGTCACCCTCTTCGGGGTGCTGGCGGTCGGCCTGTGGCTGCTCTCGCCGCCCGGGGACACGCGGTGGAAGCGCGCCTGCACATCCGGGCTCGCGGCGGCCGCGGTCGGACTGCTCACGAACCAGGTGATCTCACACCTGTGGGAGCGGGCCCGCCCGTACGAGGCGCACGCCGCCATCGTCCCGCTGCTCCCGCGGTCGAGCGACCCGTCGTTCCCGAGCGACCACGCCACGGCGGCGCTCTCCATCGCGTTTGGCGTCTACTTCGTCTCGCGGCGGACGGGCTGGTTCTTCCTCGCCTTCGCCGCCGTCGTCGCGAGCTCGCGCGTGCTCGCCGGCATGCACTATCCCACCGACGTCCTGGCCAGCCTCGGCATCTCGGCGGCCGCGGGATACCTGTGCGCCAACGTCCTCATGCGGCCCGTGCTCGCCCCGCTGATCCGGCTCGCCGCCGCCCTGACCGACTCCGTCCTCGGACGCGTTGCCCATCTCGCGCCGGTGCGCCGCACGCTCCTGGACGCGCGCGTCCGGTCGGTGGTCGTCGCAGTCGTCTGCGTCGCGATCGCCGTCCGGATCGTCGCCGGCATGTGGGCGAACCTGCTCGACGAGATGGAGCTCGCGGTGCTCGTGGCGTGGCTCGCGGTGACCGTGCTGGCGGTCCGCCTGAGCGCGATGCGGTACTGGCCGGCCACCGCCGGGTAGCGCCCGGCGGAGGCGCTCGTGCGGCCCCGGCCGCTTGTCACCCTGTTGCGCGGGCAACGGCCCCCGATTAGGGTGACGCAGTCAGATGGGCAGCGAGGGCGTTGACTTCCGGGCGTTGTTCGAGGCTGCACCGGGCTCGTTCCTGGTCCTCGACCCCGACCTCCGCATCGTCGCGGTGAGCGACGCGTACGTGGCTGCGACCATGATCCGCCGCGACGACGTCCTGGGACGGGGCATCTTCGACGTCTTCCCCGACAACCCCGACGATCCGGCGGCCTCCGGCGTCGGCAACCTGCGCGCGTCGCTCGAGCGGGTGCGCAAGACCGGCCGGGCCGACGCGATGGCCGTGCAGAAGTACGACATCCGGCGGCCGGATTCCGAGGGCGGCGGGTTCGAGGTGCGCTACTGGAGCCCGGTGAACTCGCCCGTCCTGGACGACCTGCGCCGCGTCCGGTACATCATCCACCGGGTCGAGGACGTGACCGAATTCGTCCAGCTGCGCGAGCGCGGTGAGGGGATGGAGGCAGAGATCCTGCGCCGGTCGCAGGAGCTTCAGGTCGCAAATGCCGAGCTGCGCAAGGCGGGCGAGGCCAAGAACGAGTTCCTGTCGCGGATGAGCCACGAGCTGCGCACGCCGCTTGCCGCCATCCTCGGCTTCAGCGAGCTGCTCGGCACGCGGGAGCTGGGGGAGAAGCCGGACGGGTGGGCGCGCATGATCCACGTTGCGGGCGAGCACCTGCTCGCCCTCGTCGACGAGATCATGGATCTCTCCCGGATCGAGGCCGGGACCGTCGGCATCTCGACCGAGGCGATCTCGCTGCGCCCGCTGGTCGAGGAGGCCTTCCAGTTGATGCGGCCCGTGGCCGCCGGTCACGACATCACGCTCCACGAGCCGGTCTTCGTCCAGCCGACGGCGGCGGGCTACGTCCTGGCCGACCGCCAGCGGCTGACCCAGGTCGTCATCAACCTGATCTCGAACGCGATCAAGTACAACCGCCACGGTGGCACCGTGACCGTCGAGGTCGAGGCCGACGACGGCCGCATCCGCCTGTCGGTGGCTGACACGGGCGAGGGCATCGACCCGGACATGCTGCCGCGCCTGTTCACACCGTTCGAGCGGCTGGGCGCCGCCGCGTCCGGCATCGACGGCACGGGGCTCGGCCTGGCGCTTTCCCGCCGTCTGGTCGAGGCGATGGGCGGTCGGATCGGCGTCAAGAGCCGCCGGCACGTCGGCTCCACCTTCTGGGTCGAGCTCCAGGCTGCCCGACCCGCCGCCGTCGAGTCGGCGAGCGGCGCGGGCGAGGGCCTGCTCGCCACCCGCGAGTACGCGTCCGAGCTGCGCGTCCTCTACGTCGAGGACGTGGTCGCCAACGTGGGCCTGGTCGAGGAGATCTTCGCCCGCCGGCCCAGCATCCGGCTCATCCCGGCCATGCTCGGCCGGCTCGGGATCGAGCTCGCCCGCGACCACCATCCCCACCTGATCTTCCTCGACCTGCATCTGCCCGACATGACCGGCGCCGACGTGCTGGCGGCGCTGCGCGCCGACGCGGGCACCCGCGGGATCCCGGTCGTGATCCTGACCGCCGACGCGACCCGGCACGAGGTCGACAAGCTCCGCCGGCTCGGCGCGCGCTCGTACGAGACGAAGCCGATCGGCATGCGCCGGCTGCTCGAGCTCGTCGACGAGCACGCGCCGGCGCGCACCCGCGTACCCACCAGGCCCTGCTGAAACTTCAACCTCAGGTCGAGATTGATGCTGGGAGGATCGGGTGAGCAGCTGCGGATCGTTAGGCTCGAGAACCGCGCTCGGGTCGCCGAGGCCCACGCGCGGGTCGATTCGGCGATCGCGACCGCCGGCCTCGGCTCGATCCACGCGCTGCGGGGATCGGCCTCGCCGCAGGTGCAGCAGATCGTCGAGGCGATCTCGAACGCGATCGCGCGGGCCGAGGCCGGCCGGTCCTGATCCCCCCCGGCCCCGCGAGGCGGGGGTCAGCCGGCCAGGCTCTCGCGAGCGTGGCTGCCGATCGCCTCGGCCACGGTCGCGTGGCAAGCCGGGCTGAACGCGGCCGCGAGCCGGCGTGCGGCCGCGAACACGTCCCGCTCGGCCGTCTGGGCGCCGTAGATCTCGAAGGCGGCCACGATGCCCCCGTGCATGCGCACCATGTCGCGCTCGAGCGCGCCGCGCACGATCCGCTGCGCCAGTGCGGCGGGGGAGAACTCGAAGTCGATGAGGCGGCGGGGGACGGGCATCCCTCTCAGCATCGGCGCCCTTGGCGCCCTTCACCATCACGCCCGGCGTGAGCCGGCATCCTCGAAATCGGCGACCCCACATCCCCCGGATGGGCGTTTTCCCCCATTGCCGGGGCCGCGGGGCTGCTCTACCCTCGCCTCACCGCCCACCGACCCTCAGCGGATGGGCGTCTGGACATCGAAGGCCGCCGGAGGCTGACCACCCCCCGGCGGCCTTCCTCGTTCCGGGGGTGATTCCGGCCCGGCATACCCGGCGACCGACGTGGTAGTTGTGGGCGGCGGGCCGCCCGGATACGGTCTTCCCCGGGCGTCGTCGGGCTCTTCCTCTCCTGAAGCTGGCTGCTGCCTCGCCGACGCGCCTTTGGGGAAGGCTGGGGGGCCGCGCGTGACATCTGCGCGGCCCCCCAGCCGCCCGCCTACGCGGGCGAGGCCTCGTCGGCGATGTCCCGCGCCGCCCGGTCGAGGGCCCCGGGCCCGCCCTCCACCTCGAGCTCGCGGGCGCTGATGATGCGGACGCCGTTCGGCGTGCGGCCGCGGCCGTCGGCGAGGTTCTGGTAGGCGCCGGCGGCCAGCGATGCGGCCAGGCGGCGGTCCCCGGCCACGGCGACGGCGACCCACCGCTTCCCTCTCGGGTATCGCACCTGGACGTAGAAGTCCTCGGTCACACGCCGCCCCACCGTCCGTCACCGGCCGTCCCTGGCCGCGCGCCCAGCCTAGATGAGCCCCCGGGGCGCGGCAACCCTACGAGGGCCCGGGCCTCCCCCAGGCGCCGACGACGGTGGGCGGCATGAAGACCGCGTCGGTCGAGCGCATCTCCTCCCCGATCCGCCCCTCGAGCGTGTCGAGCCCGATCTCCTCCGCGGTCGCGATCCCGGCCGCCGTGATGACCGGGAGGAGGCTGCGCGTGACGCCGGCGATGAAGCGCGGGCCCGAGGGGTCGTCCGGCGCGAGATAGGCGACGACGCCGAAGCCGCCGACGTCGCGCAGGCCGGCCGCCTTTAGGATCAGCCCCAGCCGCGCGCCCACGGTGGGATCGGCCCCGCCGTGGCGGAACCCGGCCTCGAGCCAGCCGGCGACCTGCGTCACCAGCGGCCCCGCCGGGAACGTGCGCGCGCCGCCGACGTCGAAGTCGATGCACGCGACCAGGCCGTCGGGCCGCAGCCCGGCGGCGTGGTGGCGGACGACCGCGACCGGGTCGGGGGTATGGAACAGGAGCAGCCGCTCCACGACCGCGTCGAACGGCTCGTCGTCGCGCCAGGTGGTGGCGTCGGCCTGGACGAAGCGGACGTTCCCGAGCCCCAGCTCCTGCGCCCGGCGGCGGGCGACCGTGAGCGCCGCGGCCGCCTGATCGACCCCCACCACGGCGCCGGACGGGCCCACCATCTCCGCCAGCATGAGGGCGACATGGCCGGGGCCCGTGCCGAGGTCGAGCACGCGCATGCCCGGCTCGATGCCCGCGGCGCGCAGCAGGAGGCGCGTGGCAGGGCCGATGGCCGCGGCCTGCTGATTGAGCCGCTCGAGCTCGTGTCGATCGCTTCCGAGCACGTAGGCAGGGCCGGCGTCGCTCATCGCCGCCAACCGTAACGCGGAGGCCTACACTGATTCCAGCATGGCGAAGCGGCAACGTCGGCGGCGAGGGCTCGCGATCGGTGCGGCCTTCCTGCTGTTCGAGACGGTCGGCCTCCGGCGCAGGAGCGGTCGCATGGCGGGCACGGTCGTCGTCCGCTGCCGCGCCGGCCACCTCTTCACGACGATCTGGATCCCCGGCGCCTCGATCAAGTCGGTGCGGCTGGGATGGTGGCGGCTGCAGCGGTGCCCGGTCGGGCGGCACTGGACGCTCGTGACGCCGGTGCGCGAGGCGGATCTGACCGAGGACGAGCGCGCAGCCGCCAGCCGGGTGCGCGACGCGCGCATCCCCTAGCCGGCGAGCAGCGATCGCGCCGACGCCTGGAGCGTGGCGGTCAGGCGGCGCTCCTCGAGCCCGGCCAGGCGGCGCAGCTCCTGGAACGTCTCGAAGCTCGTCAGCACGAGGAGGACGCCCAGCGCCTCGGCGGACGAGAGCTCCGGCCGCAGCCGGCCCGCCTGCTCCAGCCGAGCCAGCAGATATCCGAGCTCGGCCCGCCGGTCGGCGCGCTGGCGGGCGACCAGGCCGCCGGCGGCCGCGTCGATCGCCGCCGCGCCGTACAGCGGCTCGAGCACCGCCTCCTCGGATGCCCAGAAGGCGACCGTGTGGGCGATCGAGCGCTCGAGAGCGGCCGCGGCCTCCGGGTGGCGCACCGCCTTGCGCACCGCGACCAGCTCCGGGTTGGCGTCGAACGTCTCGCAGATGGCGTCGACGAGCCCGAGGCGGGAGCCGAAGTGCTGGTAGAGCGTCGCCCGCGAGACGCCTGCGCGCGCGGCCACCTGCTCGACCGTCGCCTCGTGGAACGAGCCCTCCTGCAGCAGCTCGCGGACGGCCCCGACCACCCGCTCGCGAGTGCGCGACGGCGCCCCGCGGGCTGGCCGCCGGGCGGTGTGACGGGTGCCCATCGACAGACAGTCTAGACACTGTGTCTGACGCCTGTTATGGTCGGATGCGTCGTCTGGACACCGTGTCCACAATTCCGAAGGGAGCGCCGAGATGCCGTTCGAGACGTTCCGGGCCGCGGACCCCGCGGCGTGACCGTTGCCACCCTCGCCGAGGCGGCCGCGATCGAGGCACTCGAGGCGCGCGCCTGGGAGGATCTCGTCGCCGCGTGCCCTCCGGGCCACGCGGCCCGCATCGGGCTCGAGGCGCGCTGGTGCGGGCCCGTCCTGGTCGTGCGGTGCCCGGGCGGGGGGTTCGACCGCGGCCTCTTCAACCGCCCGATCGGGCTGGGCGTCGTCGAGCCGGCCACCCGGGCCGCCGTCGCCGACATCGCCGACGGGCTCGCGGCGACCGGCGCGACCCGGTCGATGCTCGTCTCGCAGCCGCAGTGCGCCCCCGCCGGCTACGCGGGCTGGCTGGCAGAGCTCGGGCTCGAGCCGCGCGGGGCATGGGACCGGGTCGTGCGGGACCGGGCGCCGCTCGCGGCCGGGGACGACGGCTCCGGCGACCGCGAGATCGCCGTCTCGCTCGTCGGCCCCGACGAGGTCGAGGAGTGGAGCGAGCTGCTCGCCGCCGCGTACCGGCTCGACGCCGGGCCCTGGCTGCGGGCGTTGCCCGGACGCCCCGGCTGGCGCCACTACCTGGCCCGCGAGCACGGCCGTGCCGTCGCCGCCCGCAGCATGTTCCTGCCCGCGGCGGGCGCGGTCGCCTTCCTGGCGGTCGACGGCCCGGTGCCGGGCGTGATGACCGCCGACTACGGACCCGATGCCGCCATCCTCGCCCGTATCGTTGCGGACGGCCTGCGGCTGGGCGCGGCCGGCTTCGCCGCCGACATCGAGGCGCCGTCGCCGGCCCGGGACACGCCGGCGTATGCGACCTTCGGAAGGCTGGGCTTCCGCATCCCGTACACGCGCACGCACCACACGCGCGGGTGGTAGGGCCGGCGGTCCCGGGGGCGGTCGCGCCGCCTGCGGGCGCGCCCGCGGCCGCCCCGCGGGCGCCGCTGCCTCCTCCGCCCCCAGTGTCGGAGGCGGTCCGGCCTACGGCATCGGGGATATCCCGCCGGCTTGCCTGCCGGCGAGCTCGGCGCGGTTGCGGATACCGAGCTTGCGAAAGATGCGCGAGAGGTGCGCCTCGACGGTCTTCTCGCTGATCCAGAGCGCCGCCGCGATCTCCTTGTTCATCTTGCCCTCGGCGACCAGGCTGGCGACCTCGAGCTCGGCCGGCGTCAGCTCGTCGCGACGGGCGGCCTCCTTCCGCAGGACCTTGCCGCTGCGCGCGAGGGCCGACGTCGCCTGCTCCTCCCAGGGTGCCGCTCCGAGCCGCTCGAACTCCGCTCGCGCCGCCTCGAGCATCCGCCGGGACTCGACCCGGGCCCCGGCGCGGCGTAGCGCGTCGCCCCAGGCGAGGGCGGTGCGGCCCCGGGCGAAGCGGTCGGCGGTCTCGGCGTGCAGCTCCCAGGCCCGCTGAAAATGGTCGGCGCCGTCCTCGCTCACGAGCGCCCCAGCCCGTTCGGCAAGCGCGAGCGCGGAGTCGCGGCCCGAGCGCGTCGCCGCCGCCTGCAGCGCGGCCGCCTCGGCCGCGGCGTCGTCGGCCCGGCCACAGCGCGCGAGCGCCTCGACGAGGTCGGCGCCGAGCACCGGATGGGTGGTCGCGTCCTCGATCTCGCACTCGCGCTTGATCGTGAGCGCCGCCCCGAGCGCGGCGGCCGCGGCCTGCGCGTCACCGGATGCGAGCGCGTGCAGGCCGCGGCAGGCCTGCACGCACATGCGCTGGTAAGGGAGGTCGAGGCGCTCGGAGAGCGACTCCTGATGCGCGAGCATCTCCTCGTCCGGCCTGCCCTGGGCCACCCCGAGCCAGGTCAGGATGCTGAGGCCCCAGCACTCGTCGTTCGCGCGCCCGAGCTGGCGGGCGAGGCGCACGGCCCGCTGGCAGTCGGCCTGGGCGCCGTCCCAGGCGCCGGTGATCCGGCGCAGCCACGCCCGGCTGATGAGCGGGTAGGTGAGCGCTCCCGGCGCGGTCTGCTCACATTCGTCGATCAGCTCGTCGAGCGCCGCGCCGGCGCGGTCGATGCGCTCGGCGAACGCGAGCGTCATGCACACGTACGCGCGCAGCTGCAGGTCGGAGCCGACCTGGGGCGCGCTGGCCGCCTGGTCGGCGGCCGCCTCGATGTCGCACTCGGCGCCGGCCGCGTCGCCCAGGAAGACGAGCGAGGCCGCTCGGGCGATCCGGGCCGCCAGCGCGAGCGCGTCGCCCGGCGGCGCGAGGTCGAGCGCGCGCCCGGCCGCCGCCAGCGCCTGCTGCGGCCGGCCGGCCCGGATCGAGGGGTCGACCGACTCGATAAAGAGGGCGGCCGCGGCCACCGGATCGGCCGCCTCGAGCCGCTGGGCGGTCCGCAGCAGCCGCGCGCACGCGGTCAGCGTGGAGCTGGAGCGGGCCTCGATCCGGCCCCGCAAGATCTCCACGCGGGCGACGTCGGTGGGCGAGCGGCTTTCGCTCTCCACCTCGTCGAGGATCGCGTAGGCCGGCTCGGCGCGGCCGCTCACGTGCGCCGCCTCGGCGGCCAGAAGCAGTCGCCGCCGGCGCTCGGCCGGGTCGGCGCTGAGTCCGCCGGCGCGCTGGTACCACTCGATCGTCGCGACGGCGCCGCCGCGCAGGCCGACGTCCGAGGCGAGCCGCTCGACGGCGGCGGCGAGCTCCTCGTCGGGCTCGACGGCGGCCGCCGCCCGGTGCCCGATCCGCTCCCACTCGAGCTCCGGCTCGACGCACGCGAGCGCGAGCGCCTCGTGGGCCTGGCGGCGGTCGGGCCCGATCGCCGCCGCCGACACGGCGGTACGGATCAGCGGGTGGCGGAAGCGGATCCGGCCCGGCTCGACCTGGACGAGACCGGCCCGCTCGGCGGGTGCGAACGCCGCGTCCGAGAGCCCCTGCGCGGCGAGCGCCCGGCCGATCACCGCCGTCCCCTCCGACCTGCCCGTCGCGAGCAGGAGCAGCGCCGCGCGGCACGGGTCGGGCAACGTGGCGATCGCGGCGGCGTAGGCCTCCTCGAGAGTCGAGCGGCCGGCCTCGAACCGGCCGTCGTCGAAGGTCGCCAGCTCGACCAGGGCGAGGGGGTTCCCGGCGGCGTCGCGCACCGCCGTCTCGAGCCCCGTCGGCGTGAGCCCGCGCCGCTCGAGCAAATCGCGCGACTGGCCGGCCGTGAGCGGGCGGGGCTGCAGCGACGGGATCCCCGGCAGGCCGGGCGTCCGGCTCGCGATCACGAAGGCGATCGGGTCGGCTCCGATGCGGCGGGCGGCGAAGCCGATCGCTTCCGCCGAGGCGGCGTCGAGCCAGTGGGCGTCGTCGACGAGCACGAGCAGCGGCTGCGCCACAGCCGCCGCGCACAGCAGGTTGAAGCCGCCGACGAGCACGGCCAGGCGGTCGGCGGGGCGGGGCGGGCCGATCGCGAGGGCGCTCTCGAGCGCCTCGGCCTGGCGCTCGGGGAGCGCGCCGATCGCCTCGACGAGCGGTGTCAGCAGGTCGACGAGGGCCGCGAACGGCACGGTGGTCTCGCTTTGGACGCCGCGCGCATGCACGATTCGCATCCCGTCCGCCCGCCCAGCCGCGTGGTCGAGCAGCGACGTCTTGCCGATCCCGGGCTCGCCGCAGATCGCGAGCGCGCCGCCGCGGCCCGCCCGTGCCTCCTCGAGCAGACGGTCGACGCTTGTGCACTCCTCCACCCGCCCCACAAGCATGAGGGGGAAGATTGTACATATTGTCGCGTTCGTTGACAGGAGGAGTTTCCCGAAGTCCAGGGAGATCCCTGACGCCCCGCCCCCGGCCCCTTCCTAGGTTGATCCCCGCCTTGCGGCGACCGCCGCGAGGAACACCGGAAAGGGAGTGCAGCATGACGGAGGAATGCACACGGAATCCCGCGTGGTGGTTCGTCGCAGCCTTCGGCGTCATCGTCGCCGTCGCGCTCGCCGTGCCGGGCCTGGCGCGGGCGGCCACGATCTCGGACCCGGACGACGTCCACGGCAAGCTGGACATCGCGAGCGTCACCCAGGAGCACGGGGCGACGGGGCCGGTCGTGCACACGATCACGACCTACGGGCCCTGGCGCGGCCGAGCGATCAGCATCCACCGCGGCTCGGCGTTCCTGATCGACTTCGACACCGCCGGCGGAATCCGCGCGGAGCGGTTCGCGATCGTCTACCGGAGCCACGGCATCCTGCGTGTCGCCGTCTTCGCCCGCAGCGGGCGCGAGCTCGGCTTCGGCTCGGCGACGCGCCCGAACCTCCGGTCGATCCGCGTCTCGATCCCGCGCACGCTGCTCGGGAAGCCGAACGGGTACCGCTGGCGGCTGTTCTCGGTCTACTTCGGCGCGGGCTGCCGGGCGGGGTGCGTCGACCGGGCCCCGGACAGCGGCCAGGCGATCCACGACCTCACCGCGCCCGCGGTGACGTTCCCGAAGCAGGGCCTGCCGGCGTCGACGACGACGGCCGTCCACTTCGCGGTCATCGACAAGGGCCACTCGGGCCTGGCCGGTTGGACCCTGCAGGCTCGCAACGTCGGCGACGCCGCCTGGACCGACGTGGCCAGCGGCTCGGCCAGCGGGACCCAGAGCGTGAACGTCACCGGCGCGGAGGGTGACCGCCGCCAGTTCCAGGTCGTCGCGAGCGACCAGGCCGGCAACGTCAGCACGAGCCGGATGCGGCGGATCACGTTCCCGTTCGACGACGGGAACGCCGGGATGACCTACACCGGCACGTGGGCCACCACCGGCGCCGAGGCGCTCGACTACCTGGGCACCCTGCACACGTCGAGCGATACGACTGCGACCGTGTCCTCCTCGTTCCAGGGCTCGTCGGTGTCGGTCATCGCGCGCGGCTCGTGCGGCGCCGCATCGGTCGCGATCGACGGCGGGGCGGCGCAGCCCGTCACGCAGCTCTGCGGCAACGAGCACCGCGCGATCGTGTTCACGGCGCCTGTCGACGCCAATCCGCACGTGCTCACGCTGACGATCACGGGCGGGACGTTCGGCTTCGACGGCATCGTCGTCCGGTAGCGAGCCGGCCCCCGGGGCGGCGTCGGCCGAGCCGGCGACGCCGGTCCTGGGGCCGGATCGATCATCGAGAGTGCCGGTCGTGACAGGGCGTGGTGGCGGATCACGACCGCCTTCCGCGGCACTGCCGGGCGATCTCTCCGAGACGGCACAGGCGGTCGCGATCGCGCGGGCGAGCGACGCGGTGATGGTCGAGGTGAGCGACGGGTTCTGCGCGCTGGCCGGGCGGCGGCGCGAGGAGATCGTCGGCCGCACGGCCGACCAGCTCGGGATCAGCGACCTGGCCCGGCTCGACCGGCTGATCGACCGGTTCCCCGAGCGCGGCCGCAGCCACCGCCAGCGGCGGGTCTTCGAGACGCCGGACGGGCCGCGCCTGGCCGAGCTCGACATCCACGGGATCGAGGTGGCGGGGGAGCGGATGATCGTCTCCGTCATCACGCAGGTGCCGGCCGACGAGTCCCACGGCGACGTCGAGGTGCTGGCGGCGGTGCTCGAGGCGGCCCCGCTGGGCATGGTGCTGTTCGGCCCCGACCTGCGGATCGCGCGGGTCGCGGCCGTCGAGCGGGTCTTCGCGGACGGCGAGCCTGTCGTCGGGCTCGAGTCGACCTGCGTCGACGGCCGCTCCTACCTCCTGACGATGTTCCCCGTCCGTAACGCCGTCGACGAGGTCGAGCAGGTCGGCTGCATGTTCCTCGACGTCTCCGACCGCGTCTCGGCGGAGCGGGCGCTGGCCGAGAGCGAGCAGCGCCGGCGCGAGATCCTCGCCAGCATGCTCCAGGCCGAGGAGGTGGAGCGCAGCCGCATCGCGACCGAGCTGCACGACGACACCGTCCAGGTGATGGCGGCGTCGCTGATGGCGCTCGACCGCGCAGCGCTCGTCGCGGCGAAGGCCGGCAATGAGCGAATGGCATCGGCGCTGGGGGTCGCGCGGGCGACGCTCGAGGAGGCGACCGAGCGCACCCGGCGGCTGATGTTCGAGCTGCGCCCGGCCGTCCTCCACGACCACGGACCGGTCGCCGCGATGCGGCTGCTGGCGGGGGAGGTCGCCCACGAGGTGGGGGCGACGAGTGTCGTCACGGGGCCGGCGGGGCGGTACGACCTGGCGGTCGAGGAGCTCGTGTACCGCTCGGCCCAGGAGGCGCTCGCGAACGTGCGCAAGCACGCGCGCGCGAGCCGAATCACGGTCCGCATCGACGAGCACGACGGCGTGCTGGTGGGCGAGGTCGCCGACGACGGCCGCGGCTTCGACCTCGACGACGTGCGCTCGCGGCCGGGCGCCGCGCTGCACATGGGCCTCGACAGCATGGTGGAGCGGGTCAGGGCGGCCGGCGGCGACGTCACGATCGACTCCGAGCCGGGCGCCGGAACGCGGGTGCGCTTTGCGGTTCCCACGGTGCTCGAGCCCCCGCTGCGGTAGGCGGTTCCCACGGTGCTCGAGCCCCCGCTGCGGTAGGCGCCTGCCCTCAAAGGGTGGGTGCGGCTCCCCCGGAAGCGGGGCGTTCGTGTACTGCATATTGCGGGCACGTTTCGGGCGGACCCGCCGATTACCAGGGTATGAGCGCCGAGCGCACCCCACCGCCGATCCTCGCATACGAGACCCAGGCCCGCTACGGGCCGGGTGAAGCGTGGATCACCCTCGACGTCAGCCTCTCGCACTCGCTCGCGGTCGACGAGGCGTTCTTCCGCCGCGACCCGTGGGGGCGCAAGCCGACCGAGGTGCGGGTGCGCTCGATCGTGCAGGGGCCGGACGCCGGGTAGGTTCGGCTCACAGCCGCGACCGCGCCGGGGCCCTACCCTGGAGCTGTGCGGCGGCGTGTCGATCTGTGGCTTCTGGGAGCGGCGCTGGCGGCCTCGTTCGCCTCGGGGGTCGCCGGCCTCTGGGTGAGCGAGCGCCACGCGGGGCTGGTGGTGTGGGGACACGATGCGGCGGGGTTGGCCGTGATCGCGCTCGCCTGGCCGAAGCTGGGCGTGATCCGGCGTGGACTACGGCGGCGGTGGCCGCACGTGGGCGGCTCGCTGGCGGCGGCCGCGTGTGTCGTCGGGCTGCTCGGGTTCGGCGTCGCCCACTCGGCGGGCGTCCACGACGTCGGGCCGCTCACGGCGCTCGGGTGGCACATCGCGTTCGCTCTGGGGCTCGCGCCGCTGGTCGTCCAGCATCTGACGACGCGTCCCGTCCGGCTGCGCCGCGGCGACCTGACCCGGGCGGCGTTCCTGCGGCTGGCCGCGTTCACGGGCGCCGGCGTCGTCGCCAAGCTGGCCTTCGACCGCACGCTCGGCGCGGGCAGGGCGGCGACCGGCTCGCTCGAGCAGGCGCGGCCCGCGCCGACCGTCTGGTTCGAAGACTCGACGCCGCCGATCGACCCGGGCGCCTGGCGGGTGGACGTCGGCGGCCGCCGGCTCGGGCCGGCCGATCTCGCCCGGCTGCCGCAGCAGGAGTGGACGTGCACGCTCGACTGCACGAGCGGCTGGTACGCGCGCAACCGCTGGCGGGGCGTCCGCCTGGTCGACCTGCCGCTGGCCCTGCCGCCCGGGACCGGCAGCGTCGAGGTGCGCTCGGCGACGGGCTATGCGCGCCGCTTCGACCTCGCCAGCCTGCCCGGACTCATGCTGGCGACGCATCTGGACGGGGTGTCGCTCGACCCGGGCAACGGCGCGCCCGTCCGCCTCGTCGCGTCGGGCCGGCGCGGGTTCTGGTGGGTGAAGTGGGTCACCTCGGTGCAGCCGAGCGCCCGCCCGCCGTGGTGGCAGTCGCCGTTCCCGCTCTGACGGGCCTACAATTCGGACATGGCCTCAGACGACCTCGATTCGGCGGCGAACCGCGCGTTCGACGAGGCGCTCGACCGTATGGGCGCCGACGTCTGCGTCTGGTCGGTCGACATGGCGATCGACGGCATCGCGGCGGATCTGGGCGCGGACGCGGCCGGCGAGGCGCGGGTGCGCGTGCTCCTGCGCGAGCGGTTCGGCCTCGCGGTCGATCCCGCCGACCGCGCGGGCTAGCGGCTAGCATCGCTCCGGATGGACGAGCCGCTTCCCGACATCGACGCCTGGGCCAAGGCCCACGGCTTCACGCCGTCGGACGACCAGGTCGGGGGGACGACCCAGCTGCTCGACCTCGGCATCCTGGACACGACGGACGCCGCCTACCGCGGCGCGGTGGACGGACACGAGGCCGTCCTGGCCGAATTCTCGGTCGGCTCGCCGGACTGGTCGGAGGCGTTCGGCGGCTTCGGGATCGACTCGACCGGGTTCACCGTGTTCCTGATGTTCGTGGACGCAGCGCGCTGGTCGCGGCTGACGGTGCACCCGAGCGCATTCTCCGAGCAGGACTGGGCCCGCCGCCTGCTGCGCGCCGACCGGCGCGTGCACACGTCGTCGGCGGGGATGGACGAGCGCTACCGCATCGTCGCCTCCCGCGACATCCCCGACGAGCAGCTCGAGGCGGTGCTCACACCGGAGCTCGTCGAGTGGTGGGTCGCCCAGGATCCCGAGGTGCTCCTGGACATCGAGGATCACGGCGAGGCGGGCGGATTCCTCACGGTCGCCCGGCTGGGCATGGGCATCGGCGACGAGGCGCTCTCGAGGCTCCAGGGCCAGACGGCCCATCTGCTGAACGCGTTCTTCCCGGCCTGACCGGGGCCTGGCCCCGTCCGGCAGGCGTCACAGCTTCGTCACGGCCGCCGTTCGGGGTCTGACCCCGATTCCAGGGCGGATTCCAGCGGCGTGAGGTCGGCCAGCGGGGGCTCGCCGGCGCGGCGGCGGGGGGCGTGGGCGCGGACGAGGTCGTAGGCCCGGCGAGTGCCCGCGCCGAGCTCGCCCGCGCGGTCGCGCAGGTCGACCGCCTGGGCGGCCAGGTACAGCTCGACCGCGGCCACGTAGCGGCCGAGCCGGGCCATCTCCTCGACCCGGCGCGCCGCCACGGGGGTGGGGATGACGCGGTCCTCGATCCCCTCGGCCGTCGACGAGGTGGAGAGCTCGAGGGTGGCCGGCTGGGCCAGCAGCCGCGCCTCGGCCGCGGCGGCGCTCGCCCCGTACACGACGATGGCGAGCCCGTCCTGGCTGGTCGAGTCGTCGTCGCGCAGGCCGGTGGGCAGGCCGCTGAAGGCCGAGTGGACCAGCTTGTTCGCCCGCTCGCACGACGCCGTGATCACGTGGGCGAGCGCGAGCCGCACGTAGTCGAGCGTGACCCCGTACGGCACCGAGTCGAAGTTCCCGGTCGAGAGCGCGCGGCCGTCGGGCGTGATGCAGGGGTTGTCGTGCGACGACGTCAGCTCGGCCTCGACGATCGCCCGCGAGTGGGCCAGGGCGGTGCGGGCGGCTGCGTGGGTCTGGGGCACGACCCGCATCGTCAGGGGGTCCTGCAGGTGGCGGTGGAGCGTGCCGGAGAGCAGGCTGCCGCCGGCCAACAGCGCCTGCAGCCGGGCGATCTGCTCCGGGATGCCCGGCACGGGACGGGCCTCGCCGACGGCGGGGTCGAGCGCCTGCACGTTGCCGAGCATGCCCTCGAACGTGAGCGCGGCCGCCTCGTCGAAGCGGTCGAGCAGCGTCCCGACGCCGACGAGCGCGAGGGCCGACCAGCCGAGCGAGAAGCCGTTCGAGTTCACGAACGCGAGCGCCTCCTTGGCCGTCGGCTCCCAGGCCTGGAGCCCCAGCCGGCAAAGCTCGCCAGCCCATTCCCCGTCGCCCGTGAGCGCGGCGGCGAGATCGGCGAGCGGCCCCAGGTCGGACTGGCCCAGCGACCCGGTCGTGCGCACCCGCGGCACGAGACCCGCGTTCAGGGCGCCGGTGAGGTGGTCGGCCAACTCGACCCGGACGCCCGAGCGGCCGCGGGCGAAGCCGGCCACCTGCGCGAGCATCACCGCCCGCACGACCGGCTCGGCCACGTCGGGGCCCGTGCCGGTGCGGTGGGAGAGCAGCATCAGGCGGTTGAAGGGCAGCTGCTCGGCGCCGGTCGCGACCGTCACCCGCTTGAGCGCGCCGACGCCGGTGGTGAGGCCGTAGACACGCTCCCCGCGGGCCAGCAGGCCGTCGGTCGCGTCGCGCGCCGCCGAGATGCGCGCCCGGGCGGCCGCGGCCAGCTCCACCGGCCGGTGGCGCAGCGCGACGTCGGCGACGTCCTCGAGCGCGAGGCTCGCATCGAGCAGGAGCGGCTCGGTCACGACGCCCGCAGGAACGGCTCGCCGAGCTCGGCCTCACGCACTTCGACGCCGAGCCCGGGCGCGGAGGGCGCCGCCATCCGCCCGCCGGCGTGGGCCGGGAGCCCGTCGCCGTTGGCGACGGTGACCCAGTCGGTGAAGTCGACGGTGTGGAGCCGGTGCGGCTCGGGGGTCGAGAGCGAGAGGTGGAGCATGGCGGCGGTGTCGATCGTAGCCCCGCCCGTATCCTCGACCGTGACGGTCATGCCGAGCTCCACGGCGACGTCGCGCAGGGTGGCCGCCCGGGTGACGCCGCCGACGCGCGCGATCTTGATCGTGACGCCGTCGGCGATGCCCTCGCGCCCCGCCCGGACGAGCGCGGGGAGCGTGTCGATCGACTCGTCCAGGATCAGCGGATGGGGGCAGTGCGGCCGCACCGCCGCGCACTCCTCGAGCGTCGCGCACGGCTGCTCCAGCGTGTACGTGTGGCCGGCCGTCGCGAGCAGGAAGCGGCGGGCCGCCGTTGTCGTCCAGCCGCCGTTCGCGTCTGCGAAGAGGGCGACGTCGGGGCCGACCGCGTCACGCACGGCGGCCAGCCGGCGCGCGTCCGTGTGCGGGTCGCCGCCGACCTTCACCTGCAGCCGCCGGTAGCCGTCGGACGCGTAGCGGCGGGCCAGGCCGGCGGCGGCGCCGGGCTCGATCGGGGGAAGCGACCGGTACAGGTCGACCGCCTCGCCGAAGCGGCCGCCGAGCGCCTCGCACAGCGGCTGGCCGCGGAAGCGGGCGGCGGCGTCCCAGCACGCCATGTCGAGCGCCGATTTCACATACGGCTGTCCGCGCATGGCGGAATCCATCCGCCGCACCAGCCGGCGCGGCTGGCACGGGTCGGCGCCGAGCACGCCCGGCGCCAGGTCGGCGATCCCCGCCCGCGCGCCCGAGGCGAACGCGTCGGCGTAGAACGCGCCCAGCGGCGCCATCTCACCCCAGCCGGTGACGCCCTCGTCGGTGTCGACGGCGACGATGAGCGAGTCGAAGCCCTCGGCCGACCCGCCGGCGGTCGAGTACGTGCCGTCGGCGAAGGGCTGCCGCTGCCGGAAGGCCCGGACGGCGGTGATCCTCAATCGCCGAGCTCCGCGCGCCGGCCGGCCGCGTACTCCTCGAGCTCGGCCCGCAGGCCGGCCTCGAGCGGCGGCGGCTCGTAGGCCGCCAGCGCCTCGCGCCAGATCTCGCCGGCCCGTTCGGTCGCGTCGCGGCCGCCCTTGGACTTCCACCGCTCGAAGTTCTCGGTGGACGAGAGCAGCGGCCGGTAGAAACAGGTGCGGAACCGCTCCAGCGTGTGCGCTGCGCCCAGGAAGTGGCCGCCGTGCCCCACCTCCTGGTGGGCGCCGTAGGCGAGGCTGGCCTCGTCGATCTGAAGCGGCGTGAACTCCTCCTGCAGCATCCGCAGCATCTCGATGTCGACGATGAACTTCTCGTAGCAGGCGACCAGCCCCGACTCGAGCCAGCCGGCCGAGTGCTCGATGAAGTTCGCGCCGGCCAGGAACGCCGGCAGCATGGTGTTCAGGCCCTCGTAGGCGGCCTGGGCGTCCGCCGTCTGGCTCGACGTGAGGAAGCCGCCGCCAGCCCGCCACGGCACACCCAGCCGGCGCGCCATCTGGCCCGAGCAGAGCAGGCCCATCGCGGACTCCGGCCCGCCGAACCCCGGCGAGCCCGACTGCATGTCGGTGTGGGAGAGGAACGAGCCCAGCACGACCGGCGCCCCCCGGCGCACGACCTGGGTGAGGGCGAGGCCGGCCAGCGCCTCCGCGGTCTGCTGGACGAGCGACCCCGGCACGGACGCGGGCGACATCGCGCCCATGAGCAGGAACGGCGTGATGATCACGGCCTGCCCGGCGGCCGCGTAGACCATCATCGCCTCGATCATGCGCGTGTCGTAGCGCATGGGCGAGTTGGCGTTCACGACGCCGAACACGCGCACCGCGCCGTCGTTCGGGCCGCCGAACAGGATGTCCGTCATCCGCATCGTGTCGCGGGCGGCGCCCTCGGTGATGACGGCGCCCATGTACGGCTTGTCCGTCAGCGTCTGGACGGCGAGCAGCATGTCGAGGTGGCGCGAGTCGAGCGGCCGGTCGCCGGGCTCGCAGCAGAGTCCGCCGGGCGTGTCCAGCTGGTCGTAGGTCTGGCTCAGGCGGCACAGGTTCTCGAAGTCCGCCATCGTCGCCTCGCGCCGCTCCTCGCCCTCGCGCACGAACGGCGGCCCCTGGGTGGGGGAGAACACCATGTGCCGGCCGCCCAGGTGGACGGTGCGCTCGGGGTTGCGGGCGAGGAGGTCGAACTCGCTCGGGGCGCTCGCCACGCACTCGAGCACCCACTCCGGGTCGAAGCGCACGATCGAGTCCTCGACCCGCTGGCCGGCCGCGCGGAAGAGGTCAAGCGCGCCCTCGTGCAGGAACTCGACGCCGATGTCGGAGAGCAGCCGCCGCCAGCCGCGCTCGAGCACGGCCATCGCGTCCTCGGACAGGATGTCGTAGCGCGGCATGTCGTTGCGGAACACGGCTCAGCCGCCCTTTCCGGCCGCCGGGACGGAGACGCTGAAGACGGTGTCCCCGGGCTGCGAGCGGACGCTGATCGCCCCGCGGTGCCCGACGACGATCCGGCGGGCGATGTCGAGGCCGAGCCCCGTGCCGTCGCCGACCTGCTTCGTGGTGTAGAAGGGGTCGAAGATGCGCGGCTGGACGTCGGCCGGGATGCCGGGGCCGTCGTCGGCGATCTCGACCACGACGTCGTCGCCGGCGGCGCGGGTGGTGATCGTGATCGTGCCGCCGCCGCCGTTGAACGCGTCGAGCGCGTTCGTGAGCAGGTTCGTCCACACCTGGTTCAGCTCCGAGCCGTGCACGGTCACGGGCGGCAGGCTGCGGTCGTAGTTGCGCTCCAGCTTCACCGGCTCGTGCTTGATGCGGTATTTGAGCATCGTGAGCGTGCTGTCGAGGCCGGCGTGCACGTCGATGTCCTCGACCGCCGCCCGGTCCATGTGGGTGTAGTCCTTGATCGCGGCGACGAGCTCGGAGATCCGGGCCGTCGACTCGTGCAGCTCGCCGACCAGCGTCTGGGCGGTGAGGGACGCGGCCACCCACTCGAGCGCCGCCCCGGTGGCGGGCCCGGCGGCCGTCTGCACCTGCTCGAGCCACGCCTCGTCCACGCAGGCCCGGGCCAGCGGCTCGGCCAGCCGCCACCCCTCCTGGCCGATGTCGTCGAGGAGGCCCGCGAGCCGATCCTCCCGGTCGGCGGCGGCGACGCTGCTCTCGCCCTCGCCGGCCCGCGCGAGCGCCGCCTGCTGGAGCTCCACGAGCCGGCCCGCGTCCTCGCGCTCGACGCCGGTCGAGACGAACCGGTGCACCGTGTCCTGGAGCGTCGCGAGCGCCTCGCCGAGCTCGCTCGCGGTGCGGCGCGCGGCCGCGGCCGGGTTGTTCAGCTCGTGGGCCAGGCCGGCCGAGAGCGTCCCCAGCGCCGCCAGCTTCTCCTGCTGGCGCACGAGCGCGTCGGCCGCCTGGGCGATCGGGGCGATCAGGCGCAGCGCCGTCTTCATCGCGGCCGGCGCCTCGCGCAGGAAGGCCCGGAAGGTGGGCACGTCCCACGTCAGGAGCTCCACGTCGGTGACGGCCCGGCCGCTCGCCACCGGCGGGTCGCCCGTGAGGACGTTCGAGGCGCCGGCGTAGGTCGGCCCCTCGCGCTGGCTCAGGATCACGTCGACGCCGTTGATGCAGCGCGACCACTCGATCCGCCCGCTGACGACGACCGAGAAGCGCTCGAGCGGCCTGCCCTCGGTGAACAGCTCGTCGCCGACCCCGAGCCGGTCGGGCACGGCCCTGGCGGCGAAGTCCTCGAGCAGCGTCCGCTCGACGCCCTCGAACAGGTCGAGCCCCTCGAGCACCTCCAGCGTCGTCATACCGCGGCCGCCAGGTACTCGTGCACGAAGTGGACTGCCATGGAGCCCTCGCCGACGGCCGAGGCGACCCGCTTCATCGACTGGCTGCGGACGTCGCCGGCGGCGAAGACGCCCGGCATGCTCGTCTCCAGCAGGTACGGGTCGCGGTCGAGCCGCCACCGCGGGCGCACGTCCTCGCGCAGGACCTCGGCGCCGGCGAGCACGAATCCGCGCTGGTCGCGGGCGACGCCGGCGGGCAGCCAGCCGGTCTGCGGCCGGGCGCCGATGAACACGAACATGGCCGCGAGCTCGACGTCGTCGGTCTCGCCGGTGGCGGTGTCTCGGACGGTGATCCGCTCGAGCGAGTCGCCTCCGTGCGCCGCCGCCACCTCGCCGTGGAGGCGCACGTCGATGTTCGGCGTGGCCGCGATCGTGTCGATCAGGTACTGCGACATGCTCTTCGCCAGGCTCGGGCCGCGGTAGAGGATCGTGACCCGCTGGGCGTACCCCGCGAAGTAGATGGCCGCCTGGCCGGCCGAGTTCGCGCCGCCGACGACGACGACGTGCTCATCGCGGCACGAGATGCCCTCGCTGCGGGAGCCGCCGTAGTAGACGCCGCGGCCCGACAGCTCCTCGATCCCCGGCGCGTCGAGGCGGCGGTAGTCGACGCCGGTCGAGACGATGATCGCCTTCGCGCCGAGCTGGTCGTGCCCCGCCATCTGGACGAGCCGGGCCGGCCCCCGCTCGTCGATCGCGGTCACCTCCTGGACGGTCAGAAGCTCGGCGCCGAAGCGCTGCGCCTGGGCGGTCGCCCGCCGGGCCAGATCGGCGCCCGAGAGGCCGACGGGGAAGCCCAGGTAGTTCTCGATGCGGGAGCTCTGGCCGGCCTGGCCGCCCGGCGCCTCCCGCTCGATCAGGGCCGTGCGCAGGCCCTCCGACGCCCCGTACACCGCCGCGGCCAGCCCGGCCGGGCCGCCGCCGACGATGACGAGGTCGTAGAATTCGAGCTCCGCCCTCCGCCGCACCCCGGAGCGCTCGGCCAGCTCCGACACGGTCGGCCCGTGCAGCGTGTCCCCGTCGGGGAACAGCACCAGTGGGAGCGCGGCATCGCCGTCGGCCGCCGCCAGCAGCCGCCGGCCCTCGTCGTCGCGCTCGACGTCGAGCCAGCGGTAGGGCACCTGGTTGCGGGCCAGGAAGTCGCGGGCCTCGTGCGACTCGCGCGACCACCTGTGGCCGACGATCCGGATGCGGTCGGCGTCGTCGGGCGCCTCCGCCCGCCAGGCGTCGAGCAGGTCGTCGACGACCGGGTAGAGCTGGTCGTCAGGCGGGTCCCACGGCTTCAGGAGGTAGTGGTCGAGCGAGACGCGGTTGATCGCGTCGATCGCCGCCTGGGTGTCGGCGTAGGCGGTCAGGAGCACGCGCTTGGCCTCCGGGGCGAGCCGCATCGCCTCCTCGAGGAACTCGACCCCGGACATCTCCGGCATGCGCTGGTCGGCCAGCAGCAGGGCGATCTTGGCGCCGCGCAGCTTGGACTCGCGCACCGCGGTCAGGGCGCCCTCGCCGCTCTCGGCGCGCAGCACGCGGAAGTCGCGGCCGTAGCGCCGGCGCAGGTCGCGCTCGACCGCGCGGGCCACGGACGGCTCGTCGTCGACGGCCAGCAGCACCGGCCGGGCCGCGTCGGGGCCGGCCGCCGGGGTGCTCATCAGGAGCCGTCCGCCACCGCGAACGCCACCTCGTCCTCGTAGCACCAGAACCAGTCCTCGCCCGGCTCCGCGGAGCGGATGATGGGATGGCCGCTCGCGTGCACGTGGGCGGTGGCGTGCCGGTTCGGCGAGGAGTCACAACAGCCGATGTGGCCGCAGGTGGCGCACATGCGCAGGTGCAGCCAGCGGCCGCCGATGGCGAGGCAGTCCTCACACCCCGCGATCGCGTCCGGCAGCTGTGTGCGCTCGATCCGATCGGTGTGCGTGCAGGCCTCGGCCATCGTTCCCCTCGTGTCGCCCTGGAGCGGAGAGGGAATCCTATGCGCGCGTGCGCTAATCGAGGCGGAAGTGCGCGACGAGCCGCTCGAGGCTCTGGGCCGTCGCGGCCAGCTGCTGCGACGAGGCGCTGATCTGCTGCACCGCGGCGTTCGTCTGCTCGGCCGAGGCGGACACCTGCTGGGTGGCGGCCGACGACTGCTCGGCGACCGCGGCGACCTCGGACGAGGCGACCGCGATCCGCTCGATCCGGTGCGACATGTCCTCGACGGCGACGCCGATCTGCCCGAACGCGACCCGCGTCTCGGAGACGATCGTGGCGCCGTCGTCGCTGCGGCTCGCGCCCTCGGTGACGACTCCGACCGTGCGCTTGGTCTCGACCTGGATCTCGCCGACGAGCGTGGCGATCTCCTCGGCGGCGCGGCGCGACTCCTCGGCCAGCTTGCGCACCTCCTCGGCGACGACCGCGAAGCCACGGCCCTGCTCGCCCGCGCGGGCGGCCTCGATGGCCGCGTTCAGCGCCAGCAGGTTGGTCTGGCCGGCGATGGCGGTGATGGTCTCGACGATGCCGCCGATGCGGTCGGAACGCTGGGCGAGCTCGCCGATCGCGTCGACCACCTCGGCGGACGAGCGCTTGACGACGCCCATCGCGTCGGTCGCCTGCTCGGCGGCGCCGATGCCCTCGGCGGCGACGTTGCTGGCCTGCTCGGCGGCCGTCGCCGACTCGGCGGCCAGGTCGCGCGTGGTCTGCACCATCTGCACCTGGCGCTCGGCGCCGACGGCCACCTCCTGCACGGCGCGGGTGATCTCGTCGACGGCGCGGCTGGTCTCGCCCGACGTCGCCGTCAGCTCCTGCGAGGCGGCGCTCATGTCGCCGGCGGCGGCGGAAACCTGGGCGATGATCCCGCGCAGCGCCTCGACCATCTCGGCGACGGCGGCGCCCAGCACGTCCTGATCCGACCTCGGCTCGACGGTCACCGTCAGGTCTCCCTGGGCGACGCGGGTGACCGAGTCGGCCATCTCCTGGAGGTAGCGCACCATGTCCTGGAAGGCGCGGGAGGTCTGGCCGATCTCGTCGCGGCTCGTGCTCTCGACGCACTGATCGAGGTCGCCGACGGCGATGCCCTGGGCGGCGGCCAGGATCCTGCGGGTGCTGCCGGCGATGCGACGGGTGAGGACGACCGCCAGGGCGGACGCGACCGCGACCTCGAGGAGCGCGAACAGGACGACCGCCCAGCGCACGGTGGTGGCGGTCGAATCGGCCGAGGCGGCGAGGCGGCTCTCGGATCCGCGGATGGCTTTCTGGTAGGCGCCGAGCGCCTCGGCGATCCCGTCGCTGGCCGCATCGGCGCGGGTGTTCATCAGCGCGGCGGCCCGGGCCGGGTGACCGGCGGCGAGGAGCCCGAACATCCGGGCGTCGACCGCGTCGGCCGCGGCGACGGCCGCGTCGATCTTGCGCATGGCGGCCCGGTCGCCGGCGCCGGTCGAGAGGGCGGCGAGCGCGCGCAGGTCGGCGGCGAAGGCGGCGTGGTCGGCCTGGAAGTCGGCGCGCGCATTCGCGCTGCCGCCGAGCACCGCGCGGGTCTGCGAGAAGTGCATGTCGCCCGCCGCGGCGGCGAGGTCGTCGACCGCGATCAGGCGCGGCGTGACCGTGCGGTCGATCCGGTGCGACACGGACGTCGTCTGCGACAGGCCCCAGCTGGCGAGGCCGCACAGGCCCAGCAGGAGGACGACGACGAGGCCGAAGCTCCCGCCGAGCTTGGAGCCGATCGATCCGGTGAGGTGCGAGATGCGCATAGCACACCGTGTGATCGGCAAGAGCGACTGCCGGATTAGTGTGCCTCGGCAATGCCGGCCCGCCCCCGCCAGCACCTGATCTCCGACGCCGACGACACCCTGTGGGAGAACAACGTCGCCTTCGGCGCCGGGAATCGGGGACAGTCCCCGCGCGCGGGGACTGTCCCCAACCGGTCTACCCGAGAAGACCGAGGCGGCCTACCGCGGCGTGGTCGCCGACGAGGGGCTTGACCCGGCCGGGACGTGGATGATCGCCCATCCGCACACGTGGCACCTGGAGCTCGTGGCCCTGCCGGACGACGAGCGCATCCTCCGCATTGCGAGCGTCCGCAACCTGCTCGCCTACTTCTGAACGGGGGTCAGACCCCCAACGGAACTGCAACGAATGTGCAACAGCCGCCGTTCGGGGTCTGACCCCGCTTGTCTAGTAGCGGTAGTGGTCGGGCTTGTACGGCCCGTCCTCGGGCACGCCGAGGTAGGCGGCCTGGTCGGGGCGCAGGCGGGTGAGCTTCACGCCAAGCGCGTCGAGGTGCAGCCGCGCGACCTTCTCGTCCAGGTGCTTCGGGAGCGTGTAGACCTGCCGCTCGTAGGCGCCGCTCTTCGTGTGCAGCTCGATCTGCGCGATCACCTGGTTCGTGAACGAGTTGGACATCACGAAGCTGGGATGGCCGGTGGCGTTGCCGAGGTTCAGCAGCCGGCCCTCGGAGAGCACGATGACCGAGTGGCCGTCCGGGAACACCCACTCGTCCACCTGCGGCTTCACGTTCTCCTTGCGGATGCCGGAGACGTCGCCGAGCCCGGCCACGTCGATCTCGTTGTCGAAGTGGCCGATGTTCCCCACGATCGCCTGGTGCTTCATCCGGGCCATGTGAACGGCCGTGATGATGTCGCGGTTGCCGGTGCACGTGATGAAGATGTCCGCCGTCTCGACGACGTCGTCGAGCGTCGTCACCTGGTAGCCGTGCATGGCGGCCTGGAGCGCGCAGATCGGGTCGATCTCGGTCACGATCACGCGCGCTCCCTGGCCCCGCAGCGACTCCGCGCAGCCCTTGCCGACGTCGCCGTAGCCGCAGATGACGGCGACCTTGCCGCCGATCATCACGTCGGTGGCGCGGTTGATGCCGTCGACCAGCGAGTGGCGGCAGCCGTACAGGTTGTCGAACTTCGACTTCGTGACCGAGTCGTTCACGTTGATGGCGGGGAAGAGGAGCTCCCCGGCGAGCTGCATCTGGTAGAGCCGGTGCACGCCCGTCGTGGTCTCCTCGGTCACGCCGCGGACGCCGGCGGCGATCGCCGTCCAGCGGCCCGGGTCCTCCTCCAGCGATCGCTCGAGCAGCCGCAGGATGACCCGCATCTCCTCGGACTCCGCCGAGTCGGACGACGGCACCGCGCCGGCGCGCTCGTACTCGGCGCCGCGGTGGACGAGCAGGGTCGCGTCGCCGCCGTCGTCGAGGATCAGGTTGGGGCCGCCGTCGGGCCAGGAGAGCGCGCGCTCGGTGCACCACCAGTACTCCTCGAGCGTCTCGCCCTTCCAGGCGAA
>JAICJC010000056.1 GCA_025928655.1 Thermoleophilia bacterium
CCACTACCGCGTCCAGTACCACCAGGTGGTGCCGAACGACGACTGGAAGATCATCCGCCCCCAGGGCTACGAGCGGCTGGTGCTCTCGGCCTGCCACCCGCTCTACTCGTCCTCGCACCGCTGGGTCGTCTACGCGAAGGGGATGTCGGCGACGCTCAAGGGCGGCACCACCGTCCCGCTCACGAGCTAGCCATCGCGATCGGGGTCAGACCCCGAACGTCGGCCGTTGCAGGTTCGTGACGCTTCCGTTCGGGGTCTGACCCCGGTTAGCGGAGCGGGACGTACTCGACCAGCTCGCCGGCCGGGGCCTCGCCCTCGCCGGCGTCGACGAGCGCGATCGCATCCGCGCCGGCGGCGTGCACGATCAGGTGCGAGTCCTGCGGGCCCAGCGGGTGCAGCTGCATGCCGTCGGAGGACGCCGCAAGACGGCAGCGGACGGCGTGGTCGCGCCCGGGCAGCCGCTTCACCGGCTCGGCCAGGCGCGCGACGGGACGCTCCGGCGGGCGGCCGTGCTGCATCGCCGCCAGCGCCGGGCGCAGGAAGAGCTCGAAGCAGACCAGGCTCGACACCGGGTTCCCCGGCAGGCCGAACACGAGCGTCCCGTCCTCGGCCACTCCGAACCAGAGCGGCTTGCCCGGCTTGTGCGCCAGCCGCCAGAACACCTCGCGCACCCCAAGCGCCGCCATCACGGGCTTGACGTGATCGTGCGGCCCGACCGAGACGCCCCCCGAGGACACGACGACGTCGGCCGCGGCGATCGCGCGGGCGAACGCCTCTCGGGTGGCATCGCGGTCGTCGGCGACGGTGGCCGCGGCCACGACCTCGGCCCCGGCCCCGCGGGCCTGGGCGACGATCGAGGTCAGGTTCGACTCGTAGATCTGGCCCGGCTCGAGCGGCCGCCCCACCCGCACGAGCTCGCTGCCGGTCGCCAGGGCCGCCAGGCGGGGCCGCCGCGACACGGTGACCGTGCCGACGCCCGTCGCCGAGATCGCGGCCAGGAGTGCCGGGGTGAGGAGGGTCCCGGCGGCGCCGACCACGTCGCCCTCGCCCACGTCGCCGCCGCGCTCGCGGATGTGCGCCCCGACGGCCGGCGGCTCGGCCAGAAGCAGCCCCTCCTCCTCGCGCGCGTGCTCGACGGGCACGACCGCGTCGGCGCCGTCCGGCAGCGGGGCGCCGGTGGCGATCCCGGCGGCGGCGCCGGGCGGCAGCGGCCGGGGACGGTCGCCGGCCCCGAGCCGGAACGCGATCGGCACGCCGCCGGCGCCGAGGTCCGCGGCCCGCACGGTGTAGCCGTCCATCGCCGAGGTGTCGAACGGCGGCAGGCTCACCGCCGCGCGGACGTCGGCGGCGAGCACCCGGCCGGCCAGGTCGGCCGACACCGCCACCTCCTCGACGTCCAGGGCGGGCGCCTGCGCGAGGATCAGCCGCAGCCCCTCGGCCGGGCGGAGCAGCGGCGCGCTGGAGGGTGCCGCGCTCACGCGGTCAGGACCAGCGGGCGGCCGCGGCGCACGATGATGGTGTGCTCGACATGGGCGGAACGGCGGCCGTCGGCGGTGGCCACCGTCCAGCCGTCGCCGCCGCGCCGGGTGGTGCGGGTCCGGGCCGAGATGATCGGCTCGATGGTGATCACGAGCCCGTCGGTGAGCGGGTCGCCCTGCCCGGCGACGCCGAAGTTCGGCACGCTCGGCGGCTCGTGGATCGTGCGGCCGATGCCGTGACCGGCCAGCTCCCGCAGGACGCGGGAGCCGCGCCGCTCGACCTCGGCCTCGACGGCCGCGCCCACGGCGCCGGTCGTCGCGCCGGCGCGGGCGACGGCGATCCCCGCGGCCAGGCCGGCCTGCGCGGCGGCGCAGAGCTGGGCGTCCTGCGGCGCGACGGGAGGCACCGGAACGGTGACCGCCGCGTCGGCCATGTAGCCGCGCAGCTCGGCCGTCACGTCGAGCTTCACCAGGTCGCCCGGCGCGATCCGGCGCGATCCCGGGATCCCGTGCACGGCCTCGTCGTTCACGCTGATGCACGTGACGCCGGGGAAGTCGTAGGCGAGCTGGGGCGCCGAGCGGGCTCCGTGACGGGCGAACACCTCGGCGGCGGCGCGATCGAGCTCGGCCGTCGTCGCCCCGGGGCGCACCAGCGCCCGCATGCGGGCGAGCGCCTCGGCCACGACCCGTCCCGCCGCCAGCAGCGCCTGCACGTCCTTGCGCGACCCGACGCTCACGTCGTCGGCGGCGGGGTGGTGCTCGTGGGCGGCGGGGGCGTCGTGCTCGTGGGCGGTTGGGTCCCGGTCGTCCCCGTGCTGCCGCCACCGCCGGTCGACGTTCCGCCCCCGCTGCTCCCGCCCGTTCCGGACGAGCCGCCGCCGTGCGGCTTGCCCGTGCTGGGCGGAGCGATGGGGAACTGGGAGGTGAACGGCCGGTACTGGACCGGGTTCAGCGCCGCCGTCTCCCACGGCGTCGGCGGGAACTTGCCCGGCTCGCCGCTGAACGCGGCGGCGGCGAACAGGCGCCAGATCGTGGCCGGGTAGCCACCGCCGAACGCCGGGCCCGGGATCGTGCCGCCGAGGTCGGACATCGCGATCTCGCCCTGCGGGTAGCCGACCCAGACGCACGCCGCCAGGTTGGGCGTGTAGCCGCAGAACCAGGCGTCGGTGTGGTCGTCCGTCGTGCCGGTCTTGCCGGCCTGGGCGCGGTAGAGGGTCGAGTTCGAGAGGGCGACGTTTGCGTTCGTGCCGGTGCAGCAGGAGTGCACGTTCGTGTCCAGGTACTGCGTCACCTGCCAGGGGGCGCCGTCGGGCAGCACCCGGTGGCCGTGGTTCTGCGCCGGCTTGATGACGGTCGGCTTGCCGCTGAACGGCTGCACCCGGGTGAAGGCCAGCATCGGCCGGCGCACGCCCATCGCCGCGATGGTGGCGTAGGCGTGCGTCATGTCGAGCGGCGAGACGCCGCCCGCGCCCAGGATCACCGACGGCGTCTCCGGCAGGTGGTCGGAGCGGGGGATGCCGAGCTGGTAGGCCATGTTGGCCACCTTGTCGGCCCCGATGTCGATCGCGAGCCGAGCGTAGACCGCGTTCACCGACTCCTCCAGCGCCGTCGACAGGGGCAGAACACTCGAGCTGGCCGGCTCGGCGTTGTTCACCGTCCAGTAGTCGTTGGGGGCCGACGGAAACGGGACGATCGGGTAGTTCTCGAGCGGCGCCGTCGAGTACATGGTCGTGTTCGGGTCGATCCCGTCGTCCGCCATCGCCGCCAGCAGGCCGTACGACTTGAACGTCGAGCCGGCCTGACGGCGCGACTGCACGGCCAGGTTGTACTTGGTCTGCTGGTAGTCGGTCGACGACTGCATCGCGAGGATCTCGCCCGTGCGCGGGTCGATGGCGACGAGCGCCGCGGCCGGATGACCGTCGAAGTTCAGCTCCTCGGACATCGCCTGGTGGGCGGCCGCCTGCAGGTTGGGGTCGATCGTCGTCGTCACCTTGAGCCCGCCGCTCTGGAGCGCCGACTTGCCGTAGCGCTTCTGAAGCTCGTCGCGCACGTACTGGACGAAGTAGGGCTGGCGCACGCGGGTGAACCGCTTCGGCGGCCGCAGGCCGAGGCCGCGGCTGACGGCGTTCTCGTACTGGGCGGAGGTGATGTGGCCCTGGTCGAACATCGCCGCCAGCACCTGGTTGCGCCGGATGAGCGCGGCGGCGGGGTGCTTGCGCGGGTTGTACTGGGTGGGCGACTGGGGCAGGCCGGCGATCAGCGCCGCCTGGCGGATGGTGAGCTGTGAGCAGTGCTCGTTGAAGTAGGTCTCGGCCGCCGCCTCGCAGCCGTACGTGACCCCTCCGTAGGAGATGACATTCAGGTACGTGCCGAGGATCTTGTCTTTCGACCAGTGCTCGGCCATCTGGATGGCGAGCCAGGCCTCCTTGATCTTGCGATCGAGCGTCTGGGAGTCGCTCAGGTAGAGGTTGCGCACGAGCTGCTGCTCGATGGTCGAGGCGCCCTGGACGACGTGGCCGGCCTGGAGGTCGTCGAGGAACGCGCGGGCGATGCCCTGGTAGTCGACGCCGCCGTGCTCGTAGAAGCGCTTGTCCTCGATGTCGACCGTCGCGATCTTCAGCCACCTGGACATCCGGTTGAAGCCCACGGGGGTGCGGTTCTGGAGCGACGGGATCTGGGCCAGCAGATGACCGTTGCGGTCGTAGATCTTCGTGGTGATCCCCGGGTCGTTGGGCTTCATCGTGTTCAGGTCGACGCCCTTGAGCACGTCTGAGACGGCGACGGTGGCGCCGACGCCGCCGGCGACGACCACGGCCGCGATCGTGATCCCGATGGCGACCAGGGCGGTCGCGGCCAGCGACCTGCGGCCGCGGCGGCGCCCCTGGGCGCGGCGCTTGCGGCGGCGGGCGGCGACGTGGCCGAGCACGTCGTCGTAGTGGCCGCGCGGCGGCTGGACGGGCGGGCCGCTCACGGGGCCGCCACCTCGTCGGCCGCCTCGGCGACGACGCCCTCCTCGTGCAGGCGGGTGACGCATGCCACCCGCAGCGCGGCGGCGGCGGCCGCAGCCTGGGCGGCGTCGGGCATCCACACGCCGACCGTGTAGGTCGTCCCCTCGGCGGTCACCTCGGCGACGGCGGTGCCGGGGCCGGGCCGGTCGGCCACCCGCCCGGGAACGGCCTCGGCCTGCTCGTCGAGGATCGCGCGCACCCGGCCCGGGTCGGCCGTGGGCGGCAACGTCACCCTGGCCTGGGCCAGGGAGACCGGATCGACGATCGTCATGTTGGTCACGCGCGAGTTGGCGAGCTCCTCGTTGGGGATCAGCACCCGCCGGTTGTCGGGCGTGCGCAGGCGCGTGTAGGCGAGGCCGATGTCCTCCACCGTTCCCTCGACGTCGCCGATGCCGATCCGGTCGCCGAGCCGCACAGGTTGGTTGATCGCGATCATCACCCCGGCCACGAAGTTTGCCAGGGTCGACCGCGCCGCAAAACCGACCACCAATCCGAGCACCGCCGACGAGGCGAGCACGGTCTGCGCGGCCGAGCGGGTCGAGTCGAACGACCACAGCACGATGATCGCCGCGATCAACACCACCACGGCCTCCGACGTGCGCCGCAGCAGCCGGTAGCGGGTCGCGAACACCGCCTGGTCGGCGACCGGCAGGTGGGCCGCGACGCGGCCGCCGATCCGTTGCATGATCCGGTCGACGACGAAGATCACGACGAGCGCGACGGCCAGGACGGCGAGCGCGACCTCCTGGTGACGGGTCATGCCGCCGCCCCCGCCCGGTACGTCAGCCGGCCGGTGACGAAGTCCAGCAGGCCGACGGTGTGCACGCGGCCGCCGGGACGCGTCTGCCCCGAGACTCTCCACACGAGCTTCGCCTTCGCCGCCAGCGGCGGCCTCCCTGCCCCGACCGGGACGCGCAGGTCGGGCACGTACAGCAGGTCCACCCGCACCGGGAGCACCGTCGTGCCCGCGAACGCGCGCACCGCGAGCGCCTTCGCCCGACCCGGCGACCCCGCCCGCGCGCTGCCGATCGAGTCGAGCGCGTCGAGCACGAACCGCCACCCCTGCTGCGGCTGGGTGAGGAAGCTCACCGGCTCGCCGGGCCCGGTCGCGCGCCGGGCGAGCTCCGCCGGCCCGTAGACGAGCACCGCCGCCGCGACCACGGCGGTGATCCCCCAGAGCAGGCTGAGCCGTGTAGGCATCGGCGAAGTTTAGAATCTCCCCTTCGTGCGCCGACTCCGCCTGCTGGCCGTGCTCCTCCCCCTGGTCGTGGCCACCGGATGCGGCTTCAAGCAGGAGCCGATCGGCTCCCTGCCGTCGTTCCCGCAGACCGTCACCGACGGCATCGGCCGCCGGGTCACGGTGGAGTCGCAGCCGCGGCGGGTCGTATCGGTCGACGCCGGCCTCACCGAGTCGGCGTTCGCGGTCGGAAGCGGGGGGCTGATCGTGGCCGGGAGCGGGCGCGAGCAGTACCCGTCGGCGGCGCTGCGCCTGCCGCGGGCCGGGGGCGGCGGCACGCCCAACGTCGTCCGCCTGCGCAGGCTCCGTCCCGACCTCGTGCTCCTGCCGAACGCGACGTCGGCGAGCGCGGCTGCAGCCCTCCAGCGCCGCGTCGGCGTTCCGGTGTACGTGGCCGGAGACGCCACCATCCCCGGGATCGAGCACGACGTCGACCAGATCGGCACGCTCACGGGCAACGCGGACGCGGCAGGGACGCTCGTCAGCCGGATGCAGGCGCAGCTGCGGGCCGTGAAGAGGGCCGTCGAGGCGGCCGGGCCGCCCGTGCCCGTGTTTGTCGACGAGGGCTTCTTCTACACGATCGACCCCGGCGGTGTGGGCGCGCGGCTGATCGGCCTGGCGGGCGGCGCGAACGTCGCGTCCGACGCGGTGCCGGGCAAGCCGTTCCCGCTCTCCCGGCTGCGCGCGGCGGCGCCCGAGGTGTACCTGGCCGTCGCCGGCCGCGGCGTGACCCTCGCCGGCCTGCGCCGGAGCAAGGCGACGCGCGACCTGCCGGCGGTGCGCCACCGGCACTTCTCGCTCGTCGACCCCGGCGCGCTCAGCGACACGGGCCCGCGGGTCGTCACCGAGGTGCGCGAGCTCGCGCACCTGCTGCACCCCTCGCTGCACGTCAAGTGAGCCGCTACGACGCCGTCCTCCTCGATGCCTTCGGCACGCTGATCGACCTCGACCGGCCGTTCGCGCGGCTGCAGGCCTCCGTGCGCCGCCACCTCGGCGCCGACATCACGCCGGCCGACGCCGAACGCGCGGCACGGGCCGAGACCGCCTACTACGCCGCTCACTGCCACGAGGGCTCCGACCCCCGGACGCTGGCCGCCCTGCGCGAGCGGTGCGCCGCGATCGTGCTGGCGGAGCTCGGGATCGACGCCGACCCGGCGCGTGCGGCGACGCTCCTGATCGACGCGATCGCGTTCCGCCCCTACGACGACGCGGCGCCGCTCCTCGCCGGGCTGGCCCAGGCCGGCGTGGGCGTCGCGGTCGTGTCCAACTGGGACTGCTCCCTGCCCGACACGCTCGCCGCCGCGGGCATCGCGGTCGACCACGTCGTCGCGTCCGGGTCGAGCGGGTCGTCCAAGCCCGACCCCCGCATCTTCCGGGTCGCACTCGACGCGCTCGGCGTCGAGCCCGGGCGCGCGCTCCACGTCGGCGACACGGAGGAGACCGACGGCGTCGGGGCGCGGGCGGCGGGCATCGACGTGCGCATCGTCGACCGTGGCGGGGCCGCCGGGGGCGCGGATACGATCAGCGCGCTGACCGACGTGCTCGAACTGCTGTGACCGATTCCCCCCGTCGCGCCGCCGCCACCGCGGCCATCCACGCCGGCCGGCTGCCGGCGCTCCCCGGCGTGCCGGTGATCCCGCCGGTGCACCGGTCGGTGATCTACGAGTTCGTGGACGCGGGCGAGTTCGCCGACGTCATGGACGACGCCAGCCGCGGCTACCTCTACACCCGGATTCGCAACCCGACCACGGACGAGCTGGGCGCGGTGATCGCCGAGCTCGAGGGCGCCGAGGCCGGGCTGTGCTTCGCCTCCGGGATGGGCGCGCTCTCCGCGGCCGTCGCCGAGCTGGCGCCGCCGGGCGCGGGCATGGTCGCGGCGACCCAGATCTACGGCCAGACCCACCACATGGCGGCGACGCGGCCGGACGGGCGGCTGGTGGACATCGGCGACACAGACGCGCTCCGCCGCGCCGCGCAGGGCGCCGCGGTCGTCGTGTGCGAGACCGTCTCGAACCCGTCCCTCGCCGTCGCCGACATCCCCGCCGTCGCCGAGGTCGCCCACGCGGCCGGCGCGGCCCTGGTCGTCGACAACACGATCGCCACCCCGATCGGCTGCCGGCCGCTCGAGCACGGGGCCGACCTCGTGTTCCACTCCGCCACCAAGTATCTCAACGGCCATTCCGACGTCCTGGCCGGGGTCGCCGCGGGCTCCGCCGAGCTGATCGGCCGCCTGGCCGAGCGCTCGCTCGAGCTCGGCGCCACGCTCGCGCCCGACTCGGCCTGGCTCGTGCGCCGCGGCATCCGCACGCTCCACCTGCGGGTCGAGCGGGCGTCCGAGAACGCGATGGCGATCGCCGCGTACCTGGAGGGGCACCCCCGGGTGCGGCGCGTCGCCTACCCGGGCCTTGCGTCGCATCCCTCCCACGCGGTCGCGAGCCGCATCCTCGACCGCTTCGGCGGGCTCATGAGCTTCGAGGTCGAGGGCGGCCGGCCGGGCGGGGAGGCGGTGATGGACCGGGTGCAGCTGTGCCTGCGCGCGACCAGCCTCGGCGGCGTCGAGACCTGCATCTCACACCCGGCCTCGACGAGCCACCGCCAGCTCTCGGCGGAGGAGCTGGCCCAGGCCGGGATCGCCGAGGGCGACCTGCGCCTGACGGTCGGCTGCGAGCAGGTGGACGACCTGATCGCAGACCTGGATCAGGCTCTTCGTTGACCCCCGAGCCGGCCCCGCGCGTCTCGCCGTGGTGGATGGCTGCGCCGGCCCTGCTCTTCATCGCCAACTTCCTCGCGGCCACCTTCTCGGCCAGCTCGTCCTCGAACAACGCCGCGTACGACGCGGCGGCGATCGTGGGCACGGTCGTCGTCGATCTCGTCCTGATCGGATACGTCCTGTTCGCGACCCGGGCGTCGCGGCGCCCGATCGTGCCGACGCTCGCGCTCGTGCGCACGCCGCTGCGGCCGGCCGTCCGGTTGGGGCTCGCGGCCCTGGGCGTGATCGTCCTCGCCAACTTCATCCTCGAGCCCGTGCTGCACGCGAGCCAGCGACAGGGGATCGCCCCCACCCACGACCCCCGCAACACGCACCAGTGGGTCGTCCTCGGGGTGGCGGTCGTCGGCCTCGTCCTGGTCGCGCCGTTCGCCGAGGAGCTGGTCTTCCGCGGGCTCGGCTTCGCCTCGCTCGGCCGCTACGCACTGCCCCTGACCGCGGCGCTCTTCGCCCTCGCCCACGGGCTGCCGGTGCTGTTGATCCCGGTCGCGATCGCCGGCCTCGCGCTCGGCTACATCCGGCAGCGGACCGGCTCGGTGCTGCCCGGCATGGGCGTCCACATGAGCCTGAACGCGCTGGCGCTGATCCTGGCGCTGCTCGCGCCGTAGCGATGGGGTTCCCCGAAGTCGCGGCCGGGCCACGACCAATGAGGGGGTTGTAGTGCGGATCCTTCGCCGTCGAGCGACGCCCCCACCGGTCGGCGTTCCCGTGACCCTCCGCGAGCCCAGGACGCGTCTCGCCCTGCTCTTCGGCATCTGTGTGGCGTTCACCGCCGCCGGCGTCGCCATCGTCGCTTCGGGCGATCGATCGCTCGCGGCGGTGGCGGGGCTTGCCCTGTTCGGGCTCGGCACGGTCATGGAGGGTTGGATCCTCGGACACGGCGGCCGATCGTCGGCTTTCACCTGCGGCCGGGCGCCCCGCCCGTCACCACACGGGTCCGGCGGCTGCTCGAGGCCGCCATGATGGCGGACCCGCCCGACGGGACGCTCCCCACCGTCTACGGAGGGATGACCGCGGAAGAGCTGATCCGCCACCTCGAGCGCTGGCGAGGGCGCGCGACCTCGGCGAAGACATCACCCGGAACCGGTCAACAGGCGCACGAGCCTTCGCGATCGCGGCGACTCTTTCCTACACTAGGGCGCATGGACGACTCCGTGCTCGCCTCCTACCGGGAGCGGATCTCGGCTGCCGACGACGGCGTCCTCGCGGCCGTGAACCACCGCCTGCAGCTGGTCGCCGAGCTGCATGCGCACAAGCGCGCGAAGGGCCTGCCGCTGTTCGACGCGGCCCGCGAGCAGGACGTCGTCGCGCGCGCGGTCGCCCGCAACGGCGGCCCGCTCTCCGACAACGGCGTCCGCCAGCTCTACGCGCTGCTCCTGCCGCTCTGCACCGCCGAGGCCGCCCGGCTCGGCGAGGAGGCCGCGCCGGCCTGATGGGCGTGATCGAGGCCAGGGACGTCACCCGCCGCTACGGCGAGGGCGGTGCCGCCGTCGACGCGCTGCGCGGCATCTCGCTCGACGTGGCCGCCGGCCAGTTCGCCGCGGTCATGGGCCCCTCGGGCTCGGGCAAGTCGACGCTCATGCACATCCTGGCCGGGCTCGACCGGCCCACCTCCGGCACCGTGGCGATCGACGGCACCGAGATCACCGGGCTGAACGACAAGCAACTGACCCTGCTGCGCCGCCACAACATCGGGTTCGTCTTCCAGTTCTTCAACCTGCTGCCGACGCTGACCGCGGAGGAGAACATCCTGCTCCCACTCCAGATCGCGGGCTCCAAACCGGAGCACGAGTGGGTTGAGTCCGTGATCGAGCGGGTCGGCCTCGGCGACCGCCGCCGCCACCGCCCGGCCGAGCTCTCCGGCGGGCAGCAGCAGCGGGTGGCGATCGCCCGCGCGCTCGTCTCGCGGCCGACGGTGATCTTCGCCGACGAGCCGACGGGCAACCTCGACTCCGCCACCGGCGCCGAGATCCTGGCGGTGCTGCGCGAGGCGGTCGACACCTACCAGCAGACCACGGTGATGGTCACGCACGACGCCGGCGCGGCGGCGATCGCCGACCGCGCGCTCTTCCTGGCCGACGGGCTGATCGTGCGCGACGCGCCGTGCAAGGACGCCGGCGACATCATGGCCATCCTGGCCGACCTCAGCGCGCGATGACCCGCTACGCCCTGCGCAGCATGGCGAGCCACAAGCTCCGCACGGCGCTGACGGCGATCGCCATCGTGCTCGGCACGGCGATGATGGCGGGCACGTTCGTGATCACGGACCAGATCCGCAACGCGTTCTCCGACATCTTCGGGACGAGCTTCGCCGGCACCGACGTCTACCTCAGCCGCCGGCCGGCCTTCGGCAACGGCACCGGCGGGGCCCAGGTGGGCCCGCTGCCGGCCTCGCTGATCGGGCGGGTGCGGGCGATCGACGGCGTGTCGAAGGCCGACGGCCAGATCCAGGCGATCGGGTCGCTGGTCGTGCACGGCAAGTACCTGTCGTCGCAGGGCGGCGCGCCCAACCTCGTCGTCTCGACGCTGCCGAAGCCGTTCAACGAGAACACGCTCGTCGACGGCCATTACCCGAACGGCCCCAACCAGGTCGCCCTGATCCAGCAGACCGCGGACGACCACGACCTGAAGGTCGGGCAGCACGTCGGCCTGACCACGCTCCAGGGCGTGAAGCCGGTCACGATCGTCGGCGTCTTCCAGTTCGGCGACGTGTCGTCGATCGGCGGGTCGACCATCATCGCGACGACGTTCTCCGACGCCCAGCGCTGGTACGACCGCGTCGGGAAGACCTCGACCATCTCGGTCGACGGCGAGCCCGGCATCTCACCCGCGGCCCTCAAGCGCCGGATCGGCGCCCAGCTGCCGCACTGGGTCAAGGTGCAGACCGGCACCGAGGCGGCGAAGGAGCAGACGGACGAGATCTCGGGCGCGATCAACTCGTTCTTCACCCCCGCGCTGCTGGCGTTCGCGGGCGCGGCGGTGCTCGTCGGCGCCTTCGTCATCTTCAACACGTTCTCGATCACCGTCGCCCAGCGCATGCGCGAGTTCGCCATGCTGCGCACTATCGGGGCCATGCGCCGGCAGGTGCTCTCGACCGTGCTCGGCGAGGCCCTGATGGTCGGGGTGATGGCGTCGGTGATCGGCATCCTGGCGGGCGTCGGGTTCGCGAAGCTGCTCGGCGCGCTCTTCAAGGCGATCGGGTTCGGCCTGCCGCTGGCCGGGATCAGCGTGCACGCCTGGCCGGGCGTCATCGTCCCGCTCGCGGTGGGCGTCCTGGTGACGCTGGCGGCGTCGTTCGCGCCGGCCCGGCGGGCCACCCGGGTGCCGCCGATCGCGGCGCTGCGCGAGGGCGCCGTGCTGCCGCGGACGTGGCTCAGCCGCTTCACCCCCTACATCGCCGGGCTCGCGCTGCTCGCCGGGATCCTGCTCGTCTTCCAGGGCGTGACCGGCTCCGGGCCGACCACCCAACGCCTGCTCACGATCGCCGGCGGCGCGATCCTCTCGTTCATCGGGCTCGCGATGGTGTCGCGCTACCTGATCCGGCCGCTGGCGCGGGCGATCGGCTGGCCGCTCAGCATCGGCCGCGGCGCGTCCGGGCGGCTCGCACGCGAGAACACCACCCGCAACACCGGCCGCACCGCGGTGACGGCCGCCGCGCTCATGATCGGCATCGGCCTGGTCGTGTTCTTCTCCGTGCTGATCAACGGCTTCAAGCAGTCGTTCATCGGCTCGATCGACGAGAGCATCACCTCGAACCTGATCATCCAGAGCCACAGCCAGGGCAACCCGGTGCCCGAGGACGCGGTCAGGGCGGCACAGGGGGTGCCGGGCGTCGACACGGCCCTCGGGGTCGCGTTCACCCAGGTCAAGATCGGCCACGGCGGCACCGACGCGGCCAACGGCATCGACCCGGCCACGCTGCCGCGGCTCTACAAGTTCCAGTGGCAGAAGGGCGGCTCCGATGCCCTGCTCGGCCGGCTGCACGGCGACGACGCGCTGGTCGAGGAGCAGTTCGCGAAGTCGCACCACCTCGCACCGGGCGACACGTTCCAGGTGACGAGCATCGACGGCCGCCACGTCACGATGCACGAGATCGGCCAGTACAAGGATCCCGTGCTGTTCAGCGGGTTCATGGTGTCGCGGGGGACGTACTCCGAGCTCACCACCGACCACAACCCGCAGGTGCTGCTCGTGCGCTACGCGAGCGGGACGGACGAGAACGCGACCACCCGGGCGGTGCGGCAGGCGCTCAAGCCGTTCCCCGACGTGAACGTGCAGACGAACTCCGAGTTCAAGGACTCGTTCTCCAAGCAGATCAACCAGCTGCTCTACCTGCTCTACATCCTGCTCGCGATGAGCGTCGTCATCTCCCTGTTCGGGATCGTGAACACGCTCGCGCTGTCGGTGTTCGAGCGCACGCGCGAGATCGGCATGCTGCGCGCGATCGGCACGACCCGCTTCCAGCTGCGGCAGACGATCCTCTACGAGAGCGTGATCACCGCCATCATCGGCGGCATCCTGGGCATCGTGATCGGGGTCGTGCTGGCCTGGGTCGTCTCGCTCGGGTTCCGCTCGTCCGGCATCGTGTTCGCGATCCCGTACGGCCAGGTGATCGTCTCGCTGATCGTGGCCGCGATCGCGGGCGCGGTGGCCGCCGCCTTCCCGGCCCGCCGGGCGGCGCGGCTGAACGTGCTCGAAGCGCTGCAGTACGAGTAGCGCACCACACGGGGTCAGACCCCTTTTGGTGCGCCTCCGGCCCACACGGCACCCGGGGTCAGACCCCACCCACGCCTGCTCTCCGTGGGTCGGTGGGGTCTGACCCCAGAACTGCTCCATCTCCAGCCGCGCCAGGACGGCTACGGCTGCTATGCGGCCTCCACCAGCTCGGCCTCCTCGGCCAGCGGCCCGCCGGCGGCGGCCTCGGAGCGGACCGCGGCCGGGTCGGGCAGGCTGCGGGTGGCGGCGATGACGACGAGGGCCATCGCGATCTGCAGCGTCAGCACGATCACGAAGGCGTCGCGCATCCCCAGCGAGTTCGCCGCCGAGAGCGACAGGAACAGGCTCCCGAGCGTCCCGACCCCGATCGCCTGGGCCGACTGGGCCGTCGTCGTGAGGACGCCGCTGCCGACGCCCGCCCGGTGGGCCGGCACGCCCGCCAGCACGAAGCCGAAGAGGGGGCTCAGCATCAGCCCCTGGCCGAACCCCGCGACGACCATCGGCAGCGCCAGGGTGAGCGCGTCGACGTTCGGCCAGTCGCCCCAGAGCGTCGCGCCGAGGGCGACCAGGCCGATGGTCTGCAGGATCGCGCCGACCGCGATCACGTCGCGCCCGAGCCGGGCGGTGAGCGCGGCGCTCGCGAGCGACGCAGCCAGGAACGAGATCGCCATCGGCATCAGGGCGAGCCCGGACCCCAGCGGGCTCAGCCCGGCGCCGATCTGGAAGGCGATTGCGGCGACGAACAGGAATGCCGCGAACCCGCTGAAGAACAGCATCGCGATGGCGAGCCCGGGGCGCACGCCCGGGAGCCGCAGCAACGTGGGCGGCACCAGCGGATGCCGGCCGGCGTGCTCGAGCCGCCGCTCGACGAGCATGAACGCGGCCACGGCAGGCACCACGAGCCCGAGCAGGGCCCAGCTCCACAGCGGCCAGCCGAAGGTGCGGCCCTCGGTCACCGGGACGAGCAGGCCGAGCACGGCGACGGCCAGGAGGCCCGTGCCGAGCCCGTCGATGGGCGCCGGCTCGGCCGCGCGGGTCGACGGCACCGACCGCCACGCCAGCGCGAGCGCGGCGATGCCGACGGGGACGTTCACCAGGAAGATCGGCCGCCAGTCGGCGCCGCCGATATTGGCGTCGACGATGAACCCGCCGGCCACCTGGCCGACGACCGCCGCGATGCCCGCGGTGGCGCCGTAGAGGCCGATCGCGCGCGCCCGCTCCTGTCCCTGGGTGGCGGACTGGATCGTGGCGAGCACCTGCGGCACCATCAGCGCCGCGGCCGCCCCCTGGGCCGCGCGGAAGACGATCAGGACGAACGCGGTCGGCGCGAGCCCGCACAGGAGCGAGAAGACCGTGAAGGAGGCGACTCCGGCGATGAACAGGCGCCGGCGCCCGAAAAGGTCGCCGAGGCGGCCGCCGAGCACGAGCATGAGCGCGTACGGGACGGTGTACCCAGCGACGACGAGCTGGAGCGTTGCCGCCGACGGATGGAGGTCCGCATCGATCGTGGGCAACGCGACGTTGACGATGAAGACGTCGGCGATGGCCAGGAAGGCGCCGAGCAGCACCGTGGCCAGGCCGACGGGCGAGAGGGTGTGCTGGTCGTTCATGCGAGCATTGTCGCCCGGTCGCGAACCTGGTACCAGAGTGTGTTTATCCTGGTACTACTGGTGCCAGGCTAACCGTGCCGGCCGTCGCTATCCTGGCGCCATGACCCTTGCCCGGCCGGCCTTTCCGGTCAGCGACGACGAGATCCGCCGCACCGAGCTGGCGGCGTTCGTCCGCAGCCGGCGGGAGCGGATCACGCCCGAGAGCGTCGGCCTGATCCCGTCGTCGCGCCGGCGCACGCCGGGCCTGCGGCGGGAGGAGGTGGCCCAGCTCGCCGGCGTGGGCGTCACCTGGTACACGTGGCTGGAGCAGGGGCGCGACATCAACGCGTCCGCGCAGGTGCTGGACGCGATCGCGCGCACGCTGCGCTTCGACGAGATCGAGCGCGCCCACCTGTTCACGCTGGCCGGGACGGCCGACGGGAACGCCCAGAGCCGGTGCGCGCAGCTCAGCCCGGCGGTCGAGCTCGTGCTCGACCGGCTCGAGCCCTACCCGGCGCTGGCCGTGAACGGCCGCTACGACATCCTCGACTACAACCGCGTCTGGCTCAGCGCCTTCCCGCGGCTCGCGACGCTCCCGCGCGAAGACCAGAACTGCCTGTGGCTGCTCTTCACCTGCCAGGAGTGGCGGCGCACGGTGGTCGATTGGGACGAGGCGGCCGCGCGCATGGTGGCGCAGTACCGGGCGGCGATGGCGGAGCACGTGGCCGAGCCGGCCTGGAAGGGGCTGATCGCCCGGCTCAACCGCGCCTCGCCGGAGTTCGCCGAGGTGTGGGCGCGGCACGACATCCGCGGGCCGGAGAACGCGGTCAAGCGCATCCAGCACCCGCTCGTCGGGCTCCTGCGCCTGTCCTACACCTACCTGTGGCTCGATCCCGGCCTCGGCACCCGCATCGTCACCTATACGCCGGCCGACACCCGCACGGCGACCAAGCTCGAGTCGCTCGCGCGCAGGCTGGACGCCGACGGCGCCGTCGCCTGAGCGATCGCCTCGGACGCACCAAAAGGGGTCTGACCCCATTTGGTGGGACCCGCCAGAAGGGGTCTGACCCCGTTTGGCGGGGTCAGTGCACGAGCACGGTCAGGATCTGGTGGGGGCGGTAGTCGAGCTCGATCTCGCCGCCGGTGACCGGGAGGTCGGTCTCCTCGTCCTCGAGCAGGTTGGCGCGGACAGCCCGGGTGAACGGGAGCGCGACCCGGATGCGGGCGACGCCGCGCCCGCCGTGGGCCTCGTACAGCCGCAGCACGAGCGCGTCGGAGTCCTCGGCCCGCTTGACGGTATCGAGCACCAGGTTCGGGTCGTCGACCGCGAACCACGAGCCGGCCTCGATGTCCCCGTCCGCCCAGCGCAGCGGCGTCTCGAAGCGGGCCGCCTCGGCCACGACACCCGCCTCGCGCCACCCGTCCGCATGCGGCATCACGGCGTAGGCGAACCGGTGCTCGCCCTGGTCGGCCTCCGGGTCGGGGTAGGTGGGCGACCGCAGCAGGCTGATCCGCATCCGGTTCTCGTAGGTCGAGTAGCCGTACTTGCAGTCCGTCAGGAGCGCGACGCCGAACCCGTGCTCGGAGAGGTCGGCGAAGCGGTGGCCGGGCACCTCGAAGCGGGCCTCGTCGTGGCTGGTCGTGTAGTGCGTCGGCCGTTCCGTGTGCCCGAACTGCATCTGGTAGGTCGCGTTTGCGGCCCGCACGGCGACCGGGAAGAGCACCTTGAGCAGCGTGTGCCGCTCGTGCCAGTCGGCCTCGCAGTGGAACTCGAGCCGCGCCGAGCCGGCGTCGAGGCGCACGATCTGGCGCAGGCCGCTCCCGCCGAAGCGCCACCGGATCTCGACCTCGGCCCGCAGGGGATCCGACCGCACGAGCGCCACCGACCCGGCCGGGGGGAGGTCGGCCTCGGTCTCGAGGTGGAACGGGTCGACGTCCCAGGCGTCGTTCGCCACCGGGCGGTCGTCGAAAAGCTGGAGCCGGTTCGCCGGCCCGGTCAGCGCCTCGCGGCCCGTCCGCACCTCGACCAGCGAACGGACCAGGCCGTCGGGCGCGATGACCGCGCGCAGGCGCTCGTTCTCGAGCACGATCGCGCCGTCGGCCTCGCTCGCCGCCACGGTGCCCGGGGCGGCCGCCACCTGGCCCGGCCCGCACGCGGGCGCCTCGACCCAGGCGAGGTCGCCGCCCGGCCGCTCGGCCACCTCGGCCCGGGCCGCCGCGACCGTGTTCACCGGCGTCGTGCTGCCCCGGCCCCGCGCCAGCCTCCCCAGCGCCTCCTCCGCGACCTGCGCGCAGATCTCCGCCACCCGGGCGTGGTCACGGGCGGCGCGCTCGTACACCTCGCCGATCGACGAGCCCGGCAGCACGTCGTGGAACTGGTTCAGGAGCAAGAGCTCCCACGCCTCGGTGAGCTCCCGGCGGGGGTACTCGCCGCCGGCGACGGCCGCGAGCAGCTCGGCGTCGTGGAGCGCGCGCTCGCACTCGCGGTTGGCCCGCTTCACCCCGCCCTGCGTGGTATAGGTGCCGCGGTGGTACTCGAAGTACAGCTCGCCCACGAGCACCGGCCGCTCGGCCGCGTCGGCGTCGAGCTGCTCGAAGAACTCCTCCGGCGTGGTGATGGCCGTGCGCGGGACGCCCTGGAGGTCGCGCGTGCGCCTCAGCGTCTCGAGCATCGCCGGCGTCGGGCCGCCGCCGCCGTCGCCGTAGCCGAACACGAGCAGGCTGCGGCGCGAGAACGCGTGATCCCGGTAGGCGCGGGCGTTTCGGCGCATCTCGGCGATCTCCGCCTCGGCGTTGTAGGTGTCGGCCGGGGGGAAGTGGGCGAGCACCCGGGAGCCGTCGATGCCCTCCCAGTCGAACGTGTGGTGGGGCGGGCGGTTGAACCGGTTCCACGACAGCTTCTGGGTCAGGAAGCGGTCGATGCCGGCGCCGCGCATGATCTGCGGCAGCTGGCCGTTGTAGCCGAACACGTCCGGATTCCAGAACACCCGGTGGCGGCGGCCGAGCTCGCGCTCGAAGTAGCGCTGGCCGACCAGGAACTGGCGCACGAGCGACTCGCCCGACGGGATGTTGCAGTCCGGCTCGACCCACGTGCCGCCGACCGGCACCCACTGGCCCGTCCCGACGCGGTGGCGGATGCGGGCGTCCAGGCCGGGGGCGTTGCGGCGGATCCAGTCGTAGTGGTAGGCCTGCGAGCAGCAGAACCGGAACTCGGGGTAGCGCTCCATGTAGGCCGTCTGGCTCGAGAACGTGCGCACGAGCTTGCGGTGCGTCTCGTCGAGCGGCCACAGCCAGATGGTGTCGATGTGCGCGTGCCCGATCGCCGAGAGCTCGTGCACGACCGCCGCGTTGCGGCGCCCGAGCAGCGCGGCCAGGATCTCGCCGGCGGCCTCCCAGGTCGCGCGCTCGTCCTCCCGGAAGATGTTGCAGACCCGGTTCAGCTCGCGCCCGAGCTCGCCCGCCCAGCTGGGATCGAGCCCGTTCCCGGCGTCGGCCTCCAGGCGCCGGAGCACGTCGAAGTCGTGGTGCAGCGACCAGGCCTGCGGGTCGAACCGCGCGATCTCGCAGCGGTCGAGCACCACCGGCTCGACGGTGTCGTACACCGGCTCGAGCTGCCCGAACTTGCCGCTGCAGGCGAGCTCGATGCGGGCCTCGATCCGCTCCTCCGCCGCCGCCCGCTCGCGCAGCATGGCGTCGGGCCGGGGGCCGTCACGGCTCGTGTTCAGGCCCTGGACGGGGCGGCCGTCCATCCACAGCGTCGCCTCGCTGTGGCTGACGAAGAGCAGGTCGACCCGGCTCCCCTCCCACTCCGGCGGCACCGTCGCCGCCAGGTCGAACCAGAACGTCGACCAGGCCGGGCCGAACTGCTCGCCGAGCGCCGCCGGGCGGTGCTCGAGGCGGGTTGCCTCCTCGAACGGGATCCGGCCGACCGGGCCGGCCACCAGCAGGCGGTCGGGGGCGCGCCGCTCGGCGTAGACGAGGGCGCGGATCCGCTCGCCGACCTGGGCAATCCGGGCACGGTCGTACTCGGGGTGGCGGATCATCGCGGCCGTTCGGGGGGCGCTACTCGCCGATCACGCTGCTTTGGTGCACCCGCCCCGACGGCGGCCGCTGCAGGAAGGTGAAGTGCACGGCGCCGACCTCCGTCCCGGGGTTGTGGAAGCCCTCGATCCGCTCGACGGCGCCCTGGCCCCAGCGCACGAGCTCGTCGCGCTCCTCCGGGTCGTCCTCCACCATCCGCCGGATCCAGCGGGTGGCGAGCTTCACGTGCGTGAGCTCGTCCGCCTGCAGGTAGTCGGCCAGCTCGGCGATGCGCTCGTAGCCGCGCTCGGCCGCCCGCTCGCGCCAGATCCGCAGCGTCTGCATCAGGTTCGCCTCGGCCCACGAATTCGTGACGGTGATCCGCTTCAGCGGGTCGTCCTCGTTCTGCATCCACCACCAGACGAGCGACCAGGGGCCGTAGCCGAGCTCGGTGCCCATGAGCTCCTCGCACGCCTTGGCCACGATCTCGATGTGGCGGGCCTCGTCCCACATCTGGTGCGCCAGCTCCACCCGCATCTCCCACGGCAGGTCGGGGAACTCGGCGATCATCTTGCCCATCCGGTCGGTGGTCTCGACCTCGCCGTAGAGGAGCTGGTGGAACTTGCCCCGGAAGCCCTCGAGCGACCACTCGTCCTCGGCCTCGTAGACGGCGAAGTCGGACAGGTCGTCCGAGAACCAGAACGGCTCCTCCACCACGGGGTGCGGGAGCGGCGGCGGCGTCTTGGAGAAGCGGTAGCCGCCCTTGCCGCGCTTGACCCGCGTCGCCGAGCGGTCGGCCTCGCGGGCGCTGTGGAACGCGAGCCAGTGCGACTCGATGCCCTGGCCGGTGACGCCGCCGCATTCGACCAGCCGCTGCTCCAGGTCGGACTGCACCTCGAGCGCCTTGCGCCGGGCCTCGGGCTCCTGCGTGAGCGAGTCGAGCACCGCCTGCCCCCAGGCGACGTGGGCCTGGTCCATCGCCGCGGTCTGGCGCAGCATGCGGCTGGTGGGCGCGTCGGCGAGCGGGTCGGTCGCGTCGGCGTGGTAGACGTAGGTGCTGACCAGGTGGGGCTCGAGCACCCGGTACACGGCCACGAGCCGCTCGACGGTCGTGTCCAGGTTCCAGACGTGCTCGCACAGGTGGGCGAACTCGTCGGTCGCCGGCTCCTGCCGCTCGCGCCCGGAGCGCAGCTCGTACAGCCGCTCGCCGAGCATCGTGGCCGCCTGGGCGTGGTCGTAGACCTGGTATCCGAAGGCGGCCTTGTAGGCCAGCTCGGGAGTGGTGTGCGACCAGCCCCCGATCATCTCCATCAGCTGGATCTCGAGGTACCGGTAGTTCGCGAGCCGCTGGGAGTTCTCCTTGACCGGGAAGCGGCCTCCGAAGTCGCGACGATCAACGATCGGCATGGGTCATTCCTTTCATCCTGCGACCTGGACGGCCTCGAATCGCACGATAGCCGTGTCCTCGGTCCCGGTTCCCTCCCGCAGGAGCACCAGCGCGGCGGCCCGGCCGCCCCCGGCCAGCGGCGCGCCGTGCCAGACGCCGGGGGCGAGGATCACACCCTGGCCCGGACGCAGGCGGAAGACCTCGAACGATCCGGGCTCGTCCCGGCCCGGGTCGGCGGGGGCGACGTACACGAGGCAGTCGCCGCCGAGCGCGACGATCATCTCCGGCGAGCGCTCGTGCCGCTCCGCCCAGTCGAACCGGGTCGGCGCCGGCTCGAGGTCGAGGAACCCGACCCCGTACGCGTCGCCGGTAGCGGCCAGGCTGGCCGTCTCGGCCCACCAGCGCCAGCCGGGGCCCTCGGCGTCGTGGGCCCGGCCCGGCTGCTCGACGACCGCCCCGTAGGGCGCGAACGCGTCCCGCTCGAGCGGCCGCACCGCCAGCCCGGCGCTCACAGCTCGAGCTCCACCGCCCGCCGCACGACGAGCCGCGGCGCCGCCCGCAGGCCGGAAGGGCGCCGCCCCGCGCTCAGCAGGTTGATCGCCGTGTTCGCGACCCGCAGCTCGACCAGGTTCTCGCCGGGCACGACCTGATCGGTGACCTCGACCCCGTACGGCGGCCACAGCCGCACGCCCGCCGCCTGCCCGTTCACGGTCACCTCGAGGACGTCGTCGCCCGCGTCGGCATCGAGGAAGACGCGCGCGCCGTCGAGGCGCTCGGGCAGGCGGGCGGTCGCCCGGTAGACGGCCGACCCGGAGTAGAAGGGGCAGCCCTGATCGGTCCAGCTCGCCGGCCGGGCCGGCCCGGAGGCCGCGCCGATGGCGCCGGCCGGCGTCACCCGGAAGTCGCCCACGAGCTTCACCAGGTCGAGCAGCCCGTCGGTCGGCCCGCCGAGCAGGAGCCGTACCGCAAGGACGTTCCGTCCCGCCCGCACCAGCCCGGAGATGTCCACGGCCGCGATCTGCGCGTCGAGCCCCGACGCCACGGGCGCGGCATCGCAGGGGACGTCGTTGACGAGCAACCGCCACTCGATGCCGGCGAAGCCGTCGATCAGGAGCTCGAGCCGCCCCGGTACCTCCTCGACGTCGAACGCGATCCGGTACCAGACCGGGATCGGGTAGTCGCCCTCCGGCTCGGTCGGGATCTGATACGACCACGCTCCCTGCACCATCGGCAGCCAGTCGTCGTCACCGGCGTCCTCCGCGCGGGCGCTCCACTCCGACACGACCAGGGCGTTTCTGTCCTCCAGCTCGAGCTCCCAGCCGTCCGCGATGGCGATCGGCTCCGCGGCCGCGCCCGCGTCGGCCCGCACGACCCGCGCCTCGCCGCCGCGCTCGACCGTCGCCTCGACGGGGCCGCCGGCGGCGTGGCCGCGCAGGCACCCGTCCACCACGGCGTCGACCTCGAGGCCGGAAAGGGCCGTCACGTGCACGCCGTCGCCCGGCACGGGCACGACGAACGCCGAGCCGACGGGCGGCAGCTCGACCTCGAAGACGGTGCGGCCGTCCTGCACCCGCCAGGGCACGATCGGCCTCGTCGTGCCGGTGGACGGGTCCCACAGCTCGGGTCGCACGTCGCCCCGCAGGCCGATCTCGGCCCGCTGCGGGGCGCCCGTCGAGTTGACCAGGAACACGAGGTCGCGGTCGTCGTGGACGCGGTGCAGGTAGAGCACGTCCGGGTTCGAGATGCGGATGTCCGGCTCGATCAGGCGCCCGACGGCGTCGGCCACGACCTCGCGGATGCGCCGCCGCTCGGCCTCGACCTCCGCGCCGATGTCGGCCGTCGTCCCGTCCTCGAGCGTGAGCAGGTAGCGGGTCTCGCCCGACTCCTGCGGCTCGACCACGAAGCGGTTGCTCTCGGGCACGCCCGGCTGGCGCAGCTCGCGCTGGCGCGCCTCCGGCAGCCCGCGCGAGAGCGACGCCGCGGCCACGAACGCCGTCCGTCCACCCCCCGGGTGGTCGCGCTCCACGACCGCGAGCGCCGCCTCGGGGTCGAGCCGGCCGACGGCCTTCGGATCGACGCCGAACAGCCGGCCGACCCGGTTGCGCACGTCGACGAGCCCGTCGTCCCCGAAGGCCTGGCCGGGGAGGAGCACCGCGCCCAGAACGCGGCCGCCCTCGCCGACGAAGCGCTCGAGCCGCTCGAGCGTCGCAAGCTGGATGTGCGCCATGGGCGGCACCACGACCAGCCCGTGGCGCTCGTCGCCGACCACCAGCCGCCCGTCCTGCGCGGGCGCCGCCGCGAGCAGCGACTCGTCCACGTAGTCGAAGTCGTGGTGGATGCGCAGGAAGAGCTCGGTGAGCGCGTTGAAGTCGTGCTCGATGCGGTCGCCGACCGGGCCGCGCTCCTGGGGCCGGTAGGTCGCGAACATCGCGTTGATCGGCCAGATGACGGCGACGTCGGCGACGTGGCGGCCGCCGCTCAGGAGGTGGCTGAGGCGGCTGACGTACTCGGAGAACGCGCCGTAGAACCGCCACCACGGGTACTGGTAGAACATCGAGGGCGGCCAGTCGCGCTTGCGCGGCCCCTCGAGCGTGTAGTGGAACCCGTGCGGGTTCAGCAGGTTCACGCCGAGCACGTACTCCCAGTCGGTGATCCACTTCATGCGCTGCATGGTGGTGTCCATGAAGATCCCGCCGAAC
>JAICJC010000191.1 GCA_025928655.1 Thermoleophilia bacterium
AGCCGCGGTGCCCGAGCCGCGCGCCGCCGTCCCGACGACCGTCTGAGTCCGGTCGACATCGGCGCTCTCGCACGGTTTGCCCGCCCAAACCGTGCGAGAGCGCCGATCTCGACGGGAGAAGATGGGGTTCATGAGCGCCGACACCCACGGGCACACCCACCGGCTCGACCTGGACGACGCGACGGTCCGCGAGTGGGACGCCACCGTGCTGACCGCCGACCTCGAGCAGGGGATCGTGCTCGACCGCAGCGCCTTCTACCCCGGCGGCGGCGGGCAGCCGCCGGACGAGGGCGTGCTGCTGTGGGGCGGCGTGCGCACCCGGATCGCCGGCACTCGCCGGGGCGACGAGCTCTACCTGATCCCGGCCGAGGGCGACCCGATCCCACCGGCCGGCACGAAGGTCCGCGGTGCCCTGGACGACGAGCGGCGCACCCAGCTGATGCGCACGCACTCCGGCCTGCACGTGCTCACCGGCGTCGTGTTCCGGGACTACGGCGCGCTGGTCACCGGCGGCAACATGGAGCCGCTCTCCGCGCGGATGGACTTCGACCTGGCCGAGGTGCCGCCGGACTTCAAGGAGCGGGTCGCCGAGCGGGTCAACGAGGAGATCGCGCACGACCGGCCGATCGAGGTGCGCACGCTGCCGCGCGACGAGGCGTTCGCGATCCCCGACATCATCCGGACGGCGACGACCCTGCTGCCGCCCGACATCGAGGTGGTCCGGATCGTCGACATCGTCGGCCTCGACACCCAGGCGGACGGCGGCACGCACGTCGCGAGCACCGCGATGGTCGGCCGGGTCGAGGTGGCGAAGATGGAGAACAAGGGCCGCGGGTTCCGCCGGCTGCGGATCCGCATCGTGTGACGACGTGCGACAGCGCCCCGTTCGATCGGGCAGGGCGCCGTCGTCGATCGGGTCAGCCGCGGTTCATCGGCGGGTTGGGCAGGATCGGCCTGCCGAACGTGGAGGCCATCACTCCGGCCATGGCGGTGTACCAGGCGACACCGGCGGTGGCGATGCCGAACCAGCCACCGGCCTTGCCGAGCCCGGTCGAGCCGCCGAGCTCGGCGAAGCCGAGCAGGTAGTAGGTGATGGCCAGCAGCGCGAACAACAGGACCAGCGCGCTGGTGGTGCGGAACGACGCGAACCACATGATCGTCGTGAAGATGCCCCAGGCGATCAGGTACCAGCCGACGCCCTTGGCGGCGTCGTCACCGAGGCTCTTCGCGTAGAAGGTGGTCAGGGCCCAGAAGGAGATCCAGAACGCGCCGTACGACCCGAACGCCGTCGCGCCGAACGTGTTGCCCTTCCGGAACTCCCACATGCCGGCGAGCAGCTGGGCGACGCCGCCGTAGGCGAGGGCGAGGCCGAAGACGACCGGCTCCGCGCCGGCGGGAATCACTCCGGCATTGACGAGGCTGAGCAGGAAGGTGGTCAGCGCGAATCCGGCCAGCCCGAGCGGTGCGGGGTCGGCGATGATGCGCGCGTGTTCGGAGGCCCACTGGGTCGCAGTGGCCTGCCTGCCCGCCGTCGGGTCGAGGGGGCCGCCGGGGGCGGTCCGGCCGGCTTCCGCGGCGAGGTCTGTCTCGGTGCTCATGGAGGGGCGTCCCTTCGCTGGCAGGGCGTTGTGACCTGCATTACACGCCGTCCCGAGGGTGGTGCCAATGCGGAATGCGCACGATCTGGTTGCGTTCGGGAAACGATTCCCCTGCGTCACGGCGTTCCGGAACGCGGTTCTCCCATGCGCCTCTTTGGTGTCACGAGAGCGGCGAGCCCGTCACGAGGGCGGTGCGCGTGCCATCTTTCGCACATGCGCCGACCCGTCCTGGCCGCCCTCGCCTCC
>JAICJC010000033.1 GCA_025928655.1 Thermoleophilia bacterium
CAGGCGGCCCCCTCGACACGGCCGCCGTCACCGCCGTGCGCGAGCACCTGGCCGCGCACCCGGCCGCCGAGACGCGCGCCGCCGATCTCGAGCGGATCGCCGGCATCGACCGGTGGGCGATCGCGCGCCAGTTCCGGCGGGCCTTCGGGACGAGCCCCGACCGCTACCGGCGCATGCGCCGGCTCGCCGTCGCCCGCGACGCCATCGCCGCGGGCGACTCCCTCGCCGCCGTCGCAGCGGAGACCGGGTTCGCCGACCAGAGCCACATGACGCGCCACTTCACGCGCGCGTACGGGCTGACACCGGGCAGGTGGGCGGCGCTGACCTCGGCGTCCCGCTGATCAGCGCGAGGCGGCCGGCGCGCGGCGGTCGGCCCCGCCGAACGCCGCCCACAGGCCGAGGCCGATGTAGAGCACGCCGGTCAGGCGTCCCCACGGGAGCGGGCGCCGGCGGGAGGCCAGGCCTGCGCGCAGCCGACCCGAGCCGACCGCGTAGGCCGAGTCCGAGGCCAGCCCGATGGCGGTGAACAGGGCGCCCAGGATCAGCACCTGGAGCCAGGCCGGGCCGGCCCCGCGGTGGATGAACTGGGGGAAGAGCGCCAGGAAGAAGAGGGCCACCTTCGGGTTCCCGAGCTCCACGAGGACGCCCTGCCGGTAGGCCGGCCACACGCTCGCGGGCGCGCTCGGGGCGGCCCGCGGCACGGAGTTGTCGTGGCCGCGGCGAAGCGCGGTCACGCCGAGCGCGCACAGGTAGGCCGCGCCCGCGTAGTGGATCGCCGCGAAGAGCGCCTCGGACGACGCGATGAGCGCCGAGAGGCCGGCGGCGGTCGCGACCACGTAGGCGAGGGCGGCGGTGGCACAGCCGCAGGCCCCGGCCACGGCGGCCCGGGGCCCGCTCTGGAGCCCGCGCCCGAGCACGTACAGGTTGCTCGGGCCGGGAACGACGATCACCCCGGTGGCGACCAGCAGGAAGACGGCGAGTGTCCCGGCCGACGGCACCGGCGCAGCTTAGGCGGCGGCTACACGGTTGCGCGGGAGCGCGGCCGCATCGGCGGGCCGACGATCTCGGACCCGTAGACGGCCGCCGCCCGCTGCATGCGCTCGATGTCGGGCGGACCGGCCGGGGGCAGCCCCTCCGACTCGGGCGTCCGCCCGCCCTCGACGAAGAAGCGCTCGCCGCCGCCGGGGCTGATCAGCGTCAGCACCCGCGCCGGCGTGTCGCCCTCGACCACGAAGGTGTGGGGGACGTCCCGCGGCAGGAAGACGAACGTGCCCGGGCCGGCGGGGTGGTCCACCCCGTCGTAGCGGAACGTCATCTCGCCCTCGAGGACGTAGAACGCCTCGTCCTCGTGCCGGTGGATGTGGAGCGGGGGCGACGCGCCCGGCGCGATCGTCGACTCGACCAGCCCGTAGGCGCCGCCCGTCGTCTCCGCGGTCGCCTTCAGCACCATCCGGTTCTGGAGGAACCAGGTCGCCTCGCCCTCTCCGGCCGCGAGCGTGTACATGCCTGCCATCGTGAAGCGTCCTTTCATCTACTGCACAACTGTGTAACGAATGCACAGATGTATACTGACATCCGTGGCCGGTGTCAAGCGAGACGCGCAGCGCCGACGGACGCGCCGGGCGATTCTCGCCGCCGCGGCCGATCTGCTGCGCGCGGGCGAGACCCCGTCGATGGGGGAGGTGGCCGAGGCGGCCGACGTGTCGCGCCGCACGGTCTACCTGCATTTCGCCTCGATCGAGCACCTGCTCGCCGATGCCGCGCTCGAGGCGCAGCGGGCGGTGGTCGAGCCGGAGTGGGCCCCGAAGACGGGCGCGGCGGAGCGCCTGGAGGCGATGGTGCGGGCCCTCCAGTCGCACGCCGGCGGCTCCGAGGACCTCGGCCGCACGATCGTGCGCCACACGGTCGGCGCGAAGGAGATGGAGGACGGGCAGCCGCGACGCGGATACCGGCGGGTGGCGTGGATCGAGGACGCGCTGGCGCCGGCCCGGACGGAGCTCGGCGACGAGGCCTACGAGCGGCTCGTCTCGGCGCTCACCCTGCTCGTCGGGTGGGAGGCGTTGATCATCCTGCGCGACATCCGCGGCCTCGACGCCCGGGAGGCCGAGGACGTGTGCGCGTGGGCGGCGGGAGGCTTGCTGCGCGCGGCCACGGCTCTGGCACCCTCGGGGCCGGTGCAGCGATGAGCGGCGGCGATCGGCCCACGGGTACCCTGACGCTCGTCTTCTCGGACATGGAGGGATCGACGCGGCTCGCCCGTGCCCTCGGAGACGGCTGGCCGGCCCTGCTCGCCCGCCATCGCGCGGTGTTGCGCGTGGCCGTCGAGGCGGAGGGCGGCACGGTCGTCGACTGCCACGGCGACTCGATGTTCGCCGTGTTCCGGTCGGCCTCGGCCGGCGTCCGCGCCGCGTCCGAGGCGCAGCGGCGGATGGGGGCAGAGCCGTGGCCCGACGGCGCCGTCGTGCGGGTGCGGATCGGCGTTCACACCGGGGAGCCGGCGCTCACGGCCGACGGCGGCTACGCCGGCGTCGACGTCTCGCACGCTGCCCGGCTCTGCGCGGCCGGGCACGGCGGCCAGGTGCTCATGAGCGAGTCGGCCCGGCTCGTCTCGGGCGCCGAGACGATCAGCCTCGGAACGGCCGCCCTGCCCGACATCGAGCCGGCGGCGGCCGTGCACCAGCTGGTGGGCGACGGGCTCGACCGGGAGTTCCCGCCGCTGCGCACGAACGCCCGACCGCCGAACGCCGGTCCGGATCCCAACCGCGGCGACGCCGAGGCCCGCATCGACCGCGCCGCCGAGGCGTTCGAGCAGCGGGTGACCGAGCACATCGCCGACGCGGTCGAGCGCGCGTTCCAGTGGTCGCCGGGCAAGAAGCCGCCACGCGGCAACTAGCTCACGCCGCCCGGTGGAACCACGGGGCGTAGGAGATCCCGACGATCAGCCCTTCGGCCGAGAGCAGGCGGGCGACGGTCTGGCCCCAGGGCTCTTCGCGGGCGTCGTGCACGAGCTCGAACCCGGCCTCCCGGAGCTCCGCTGCCGCGGCGCCGACGGCGGCGGCGTCGGCCACCTCGAACTCGACCGACGCCTGCGGCACGGTCAGGTCGTCGGGCCATTCGGGGCTGCCGAAGCAGGCCTCGGCCGCCTCGGCGAGCGGCCAGACGCCGAAGTGCCTGCTCCCGCCGATCCCCTCGCTGTGGAAGTAGTCGCCCCCCTCGGCCGCCTCGAGCGGCAGGCCGAGCGCGTCGACGTAGAGCCGCCGGCTGCGGGCCGGGTCGGGCGCGATGACGGCGAAGCCGGCGATGAACTGGATGTCCATGGAATCCCTCCGATCTCGGGTTCGTGAACGGGACGCTACGGCCGTCGCCGGGCGAGCGCTTGAACGAATCGGCCGTCCCCGCTCCGACGGTCAGCGCCCGTGCAGGTGCGGCATGACCTCGGCCGCGAAGCGCTCCATCATCTCCACGGTCTCCTCGACCGGCTGGCCGAAGTTGGAGCTCAGGATCAGCTCGTCGATGCCCGCCTCGGCGTAGCCCTGCAGCCGCTCGACCATCTCCGCGGGCGGGCAGATGACGAGGTTCTCGCCGAGCTCCTCCAGCGTCTGCCGGCGCGGCAGCGGCTCGATCATCCCGCCGCTGACGAGGCCCGGCCCCCCGGCGAAGACGTTGTCGAAGCGCTTGTAGTACTCGTTGGCCAGGCCGAGCAGGCGGCGCGCGTCGCGCTCGTCGCGGGCGGCGTAGACCCCGCGCATGAGCGCCAGCCGCAGCGGCCCGTCCCAGCGCTCGGCGCCGCGCCGGAAGGCCTCGACCTGCTCGAGCAGCTTGGCGTGGGAGCCGCCGAGCGGGGTCGTCTGGATGTGGAATCCGCGGGCGGCGCTCGCCTCGATCGCCTCCGGCGCCATCGCCGCGATCATGAACGGCACCCGCCGCACCGGCCGCGGCATCACGGTGAGCGGTTCGAACGCGTAGTGGCGCCCGTCCCACGAGACCTCCTCCCGGCCGAGCAGGGCCCCCAGGATCTCGAGCGTCTCCGTGAACCGGTCGCGCGATGTCTCGATGGGCACGCCGAGCCGGCCCATCTCGTAGGGGAACGCGCCCCGCCCGACGCCGACGACCAGCCGGCCGCGGCAGAGCATGTCGGCCTGCGCGATCTCGCCGGCCAGGATGCGCGGGTCGTGCAGCGGGAGCACCACCACGGCCGTGGTGAGCCGGATGCGCTCGGTCTGGGGGGCGAGGTGCACGGCCATCTGCAGCGGCGACGGCACGAGCAGGATGTTGATGAGGTGGTGCTCGGGGATCGAGACGGCGTCGTAGCCGACCCGGTCGGCCGCCTGCGCCTGCGTCACCATGTCGGCGTAGATCCGGCTCGCGTCGCGCTCTCGGTCGGGCAGGAACGCCGTCAGGAAGTGGCTGAACTCCATGTCAGGCGGGCGCGCCCGGGCCACGGTGGACGACGCGGCCGGCGACGACGGTGAGGTCGGCCTCGAGCCGGGTCAGCTCGTCCGCGGGGGTAGCCAGCGGATCGTTGCCGTACACGGCGAGGTCGCCCTCGAGCCCGACCGCGATCGTGCCCTGGGCGGCCTCGGCGAACGTCGCGCGGGCGGCGAAGCGGGTCGGCGCCAGCACCGCCTCGGAGAGCGACAGGGCCTCGCCGGGCGGCGGCACGGGCGCGCCGTCCCCGGTGCGGCGGCGCACCATGGCGGCGACCCCGTGCCAGGGGGTCGTCGCGAAGGGCGCCGTCCCCGCGCTGTCGGAGTTGCCGGGCGGCTCCAGGCCCTCGGAGAGCAGCGTCCGGAAGGGGAACGGCAGGTTGCCGCCCGGCTCGCCGTCGCCGGGCCGGGCCGCGTAGCGGTGCATGAACGACGCCGTCGGCACGGGCACGATCCCGGCGGGCTCGAGGCGGGGGAGGATGCCCCGCTCGCAGACGGCGTTGCCGACGTGCTCGATGCGGGAGCGGTGATCCGCCGCCGGGTGGGTGCGGTTCGTCTCCTCGACCGCGTCGACGGCGAGCTCCTGGGCGACCGCCCCGACCGCGTGCATCCACACCTGCACCTCGCGCTCGCGGCAGTCGGCGAGCACCGCCCGAAGGGCGGCGTAGGAGAACGGCGCGAGGCCCCAGGCGCCGGGCCCGGCGGCCAGCTGCGGCCGCGTCCAGGCGGCCTCGCCGGCGCCGTCGAGGAAGAGCTTGAGCGCGCCGACCGTGAGCCACGGGTGCACGCTGCCCAGCCCGGCGCGCAGCTCGAGCAGCTCGCCCGCTCCCGCCACGGTCGCCTGGTGGCCGGGGCGCAGGATCGGGTTCAGCACGATCCGGCACGGCATCCGGTCGGACCGGGCAAGCGCCCGCCAGGCGGCGAGCGCCGCCTGCGACGCGGGCAGCTCGTGGATCGCCGTCACGCCGAAGCGCACGAAGGAGTCGCGCGCCTGCGCGGGCATGGCCTCGGCCAGCCAGTCGGCGCTCGGCCACGGCAGCGGGAAGAGGTCGAAGCCCTCCTCGACGATCCCCGTCGGCTCGCCGTCGGGGGCGCGGCGCACGCGCGTCCCGGCCGGCTCGACGAAGCGGCGGTCGATCCCGGCGCGCGCGAGCGCCTCGGAGCTGGCGGAGAGCTTGTGCATGCTCTCGCGGACGATGACCGGGCGCCCGGGAGCGGCGGCGTCGAGCTGCTCGCGGCTCGGCAGCCGCTGGCCGAACGCGCCCTGGGCGATGATCCATTCGCCGGCGCCGGGCCCGGCGGCGGCCTCGGCCACCCGGGCCGCGGCGGCCTCGGGGGCGGCTGCGCGCACCTGCACCCAGCGGCCCCCGGCGAGGGCGGAGAGCTCCAGGTGCGCGTGGGCGTCGATCAGCCCGGGGAGCACCGTGCGGCCGGCGAGATCGAGCGCCTGCGTCCCGGGCCGCGCCCGGCCCGTCAGCTCGCGGCTCGCGCCGACCGCGGCGATACGGCCGTCCTCCACGAGCACCGCCTCGGCGACGGTGCCCACGGCGTCGAGCGTGCGCACCCGGCCGCCGGCGAGCAGGAGGTCGCCGCTCACGCCCCGGCCTCCAGCCGGGGAACGTGCTCGGCGGCCTGGCTCATCGCCCGCCGAAACCGGGGCGAGCGGGCCACGACCGGGACGAGCCGCGAGCGCACGTCGAGCAGCGGCCGCGGCCAGCGGGTGCCGACGCGGCCGTACAGGAGCGAGTAGCGCTGGGTGCGGTCGGTGTACGGCCGCTCGCGCAGCTCCCACAGCCGCAAGGCCGCCGGGACGTCGGCGCGCCCGCTCACCGCCTGCCCGAGCGCGAGCGCGTTCGACATGGCGGTGCACGCGCCCTGGCCGAGGTTCGGCGACATGGCGTGGGCGGCGTCGCCGAGGACGGCCACGCGGCCGCTCGACCAGGCCCGGCAGCGGACGTCGTAGAACGTGAGCCAGCGCCCCTCGGGGTGGCGGGGGATGCGGCGCAGCTGGTCGGCGTACGCCGGGTGCGAGCGGATCCACTCCTCGGTGTCGAACGGCTGCTGCAGCCGCCCGGCGATGTCGGTGCTGGGGCAGCAGAGGAAGACGTACACCCAGTCGCGGCTGGCCGGCGCCACGCCGATCCGGCGGCCGCCGTTCCAGGCCTCGAACGTGCGCTGGACCGGGTCGGCGGTCGTGCGCGGGATCAGGTGGCGGCCGCAGCCGTCCCCGAGATCGACGATCGACGTGGCCAGGCCGAGCGAGTCGCGCACGCGCGAGTGGACGCCGTCCGCGCCGACGACGAGGTCGGCCCGGCCGCCGAGCCCGGAGGCCAGCTCGAGCCGTCCGTCCGGCGTTGCCGCGAGCGCCCTCGACCCGGTCACGATCTCCGCGCCGGCCGCCGTGGCGGCGCGGGCGAGCGCTCCGTGCAGGTCGCGCCGCAGCGCCACGAAGAGGCGCGAGTTGACGGCGCGGCGCTCGTTACGGCGGATCACGAGCCGGTCGCGGTGGTCGCGCAGGTCGCCGTCGAAGATCTGCTCGGCGCGGCCGGCGACGTCGTCGTAGGCGCCGATCGCCTCGAGCACCCGCAGGGCGTTCTCGAACAGGTAGATGCCCGCCCCGATCTCGCGCAGGCCCTCGCCCTGCTCGTGCACGCGCACCTTCCAGCCGCGCTGGGCGAGGACGGCGGCGGCGGTCAGGCCGGCCAGTCCGGCCCCGGCGATCTCGGCGCGGCGCGTCTCCGTCATCGCTTTCTGCGCCCCTCGATCCGCCGCATACCGCGCCAGTATGCGCGTTTCCGGCCGGCGCCGCGTCAGCTCAGGCGGCCTCGAGCGCCCGCTCGAGCTCGGCCCGGCTCATCTTCGAGCGGCCCTCGATCCCGGCCCTCGCGGCCCGGCGCCGGAGCTGTTCGAGCGTGGGCGCCTTCTTCGAGCCGCTCTTGCGGCCTCCGCCGCCGGCCCCTTCGAGCGACGCCCGCAGCGCCTCCATCAGGTCGGGCGCGGTCTCGGCCTCGGGTGTCTCGGGCACCTCGATCTTCTGCCCCCGCGCCTTCGTGCGGATGACGCCCATCAGCTGCTGCCGGTAGCGGTCCCTGTAGCGGCCGATGTCAAAGTCGGCGGCCATCCGGTCGATCAGGTCGCGCGCCATCTGGAGCTCGCGACGGTCGATGCGCTGGCCGCCGGGCTTGTGCTCCTTGTGCGACCGCACCTCGTCGGCGAAGTAGAGCTTCTCGAGCAGGAGCACCCCGTCGCGGCTGCGCAGGCATCCCAGGTGCTCGCGCTGGTGGAAGATGTACGAGCAGATCGCCGCCAGCTCCGACTGCTCGAGCGCCTTGGCAAGCAGCGCGTAGACGTGCTCGGCGCCCTCGTCGCCGAGGCCGAGGAAGAACGTGCGCTCGAAATAGATCGGGTCGATCTGGTCGAGCGGGACGAAGTCGAGCACCGTGATCGCGTGATACCCCTCCGCCCGGGCGGCCTCGAAGTCCCTGTCCTCCAGCAGCACCGTCTTGCCCTTCAGGTCGAACGCCCGCGCGATCTCCCTGTCGGGCACGGGCTTCTTGTGGCGCTTGCAGGTCTTCTGGTAGCCGATCGGCGCCATGTCGGTCCTGTGGACGAGGTGGAAATGCAGGTTGCGCTCCGAGATCGCGGCGTACATCGCCACGGGCGCGTTCACCAGGCCGAAGCTGATCGATCCCTTCCAGATCGCGCGCGGCATCGGTTCTCCAGTCGTCGCCAGATCCGCTCGCGCCACTGGTACCCGTCCGGGCCCGCCCGACTATCGCTCGCCGTTCGCGCACGGGGGGCGAGCCGCCGCCGGACCGCCTACGTCGTGGACTCGGAGCCGGCCCCGCGATCCTGGGCGTCCTGCTCGACGGCGAGCCGGAGTGCTGTGCGGATCGTCGCTCGCCGACCCTCGATGAGAATCGCGTAGGCGAACCGGCCTTCGCGCCAGACGAGGTACACGAGCGGGAGGGGCCGTCCGTTGTACGGCAGCGAGCCCCTGATCAACACGGGGTCGGTGCCCGGCGCTCCGTCGGGCGCGGCGAGGAGATGACCGTTGACCTGGGCGGCGGCGATCCGCAGGGTCGCGGGGTCGGTGTCGACGCGGTGTACGGCCACGGCCGACCTGTACGCAAGGGCCGCGGTGAGGAGGAGCCGGATACCCGGGCCGCTGTAGCCGGCCTGATATCCCCCGAGGTACGTCGCGTGCTCGATCGCTGCCGCGCGCGGTGAGTCGTTCGAGGTCTCCTGCGCGAGCGAGATGATGTGCATCTGGGCCGGCACGGGGCGGTACGACCCCGAGAGACCCGGCGGCTGCAGGACGAGGCGGCGGAGCTGCGCTGCGACGTTCTCGGTGGATCGAGTCGCCGGCTTGCCGGAGACGGCCGGCGTCGTGGTCCCGTGAGGCTGACCGCTTCCGCATCCGGCGGCCGCGACGGCGCCCGCGACGGCGGTCGCGAGGAGTAATCGACGAGGAGCGCCCGACACATCAGTACGTGTCGGCGTGTGCGCCGCCCGGGTTGAGCATCGATGAACGAACGTCACGAAATGTGACGATCGCGATGGGGCGCGTGCTACCCGGCGTCGGGCCCGGCGGCCGGGATCAGCCACGCATCGTCATCCGACCAGGACAGCCGGACACGCGACTCGGGGTCGGGCGCCCGGCCCGACCCGCGGGCCGTCGCTGTGAGCTCCCCGAGCCTGGGCGACTGCAGCCGTACGGTGCGCTCGGCGCCCAGGAACGCCGTGTCCACCACGCGTGCGTCGAGATCGGCGCGGCCCTCGTCGGAGACGCCGTCCAGCTGCAGGTTCTCGGGCCGGACGAGCACGAGCACCGGGGTCCCGGCGGTGAGCCCCGCCGGTCCGCCCGCGGTGCGCAGCCCGACGCCGTCGATCGCGACCGAGTACCGATCGGCCTGGACGCTCTCGACCCGGCCGGCGAACCGGTTGGCGGTGCCGACGAAGTCGGCCACGAAGGATGACGCGGGCCGGTGGTAGATCTCCTCCGGCGTCCCCACCTGCTCGAGCAGCCCGTGGTTCATGACCGCCACCCGGTCGGACATCGAGAACGCCTCCCCCTGGTCGTGGGTGACGTAGCAGAAGGTGACGCCGACGGAGCGCTGGAGGTCCTTCAGCTGGGTCTGCATGTCGGTGCGCAGCTTCAGGTCGAGCGCCCCGAGCGGCTCGTCCAGGAGCAGGACCTCGGGCCGGTTCACGAGCGCCCGGGCGAGGGCGACGCGCTGCTGCTGGCCGCCGGAGAGCTGCCGCGGCCGCGCCCGCTCGCGGCCCTGGAGCTGCACGAGCGCCACGGCCTCGTCGACGCGGGTGCGAACCTCCGCCTTGGCGACCTTCGCCTCGCGCAGGCCGAACGCGACGTTCTCGAACACGTCGAGGTGGGGGAAGAGGGCGTAGCTCTGGAAGACGGTGTTGACCGGCCGCCTGTACGGGCGCACCCCGGTCATGTCGCGGCCGCCGACGCTGATGCGCCCCGCGGTCGGCTCCTCGAACCCGGCGATCATCCGCAGGGTCGTGGTCTTGCCGCACCCCGACGGGCCGATGATCGAGAAGAACTCCCCGCGCTCGATCCGCAGGTCCAGGTTGCGGACGGCGACGAGGTCGCCGAAGCGCTTCTCGACGCCGTTGATGTCGACGGCGGAGTCGGTCATCGTCCCCGGTAGATGTCGAGCATGTTCCCCCTGCGTCCGGACCGGCCGAGCGAGCCGGCCGTGGCGTAGATGAGCACGGCGACGCTCATGAGCGTCACGGTGAAGAGCATCACGAGCAGCCCGATCGCGTTGATCTCCGGCGTGATGCGGAAGCGGATCATGCCCAGGATCACCACCGGGAGCGGCGTGTTCGACGCGCCCTGCAGGAAGACAGAGGTGACCACGTCGTCGAACGAGAACGTGAAGGCCAGCAGGCCCGCGGCGATGATCGCGGGCAGGAGCGCCGCGAACGTGACTCGCCGGAACGTCCGCCACGGCGTCGCGCCGAGATCGGCGGCCGCCTCCTCGAGCGCCGGGTCGAGGCCCGCCATCCGGGCCTGCACGATGATCGCGGCATACGCGGAGTTCCAGACCGTGTGGCCGATCACGATGGCGGTCAGCCCGAGCGTGAAGTGGATCTTCAGGAAGAGGAAGAAGAGCGCGGTCGCGGACACGACTTCCGGCAGGATGATGCGGGCGTAGATCAGCCCGTCGTAGACCGCCCGCGCCTTCGGAGACGCCCGCCTCCACCAGAGGGCGCCGGACACCGCGATCGCGAGCGAGAGCAGGGCCGACGCGATCGCGATGTAGAGCGTCGTCTCGAGGCCGGTGCGCACGTTCTGGTCGTGCAGGGCGAGCCCGTACCAATGTGTCGTGAACCCGCCCCAGCCGGCCATGATCGTCTGCTGGTTGAAGGAGTTCACCGCGACCCCGATCAGCGGCAGCCACAGGAACAGCAGCACGAGCAGGCTCACGCCGGCGGCGAACGGATGGCGGCGGACGCTCACTGCGGGTCCGCCGCGGGCTGGGCCCGGCGCAGCAGGAAGAGGAGCACCATGAGCACGACCATGATGCTCACGGCCAGCGCCGAGCCGAAGGGGTAGTTGCCGGTCTGGAGGAACTGGTCGGCGAGGATGTTACCCGCCATCAGCGTCTTGCCTCCGCCCAGCACCTCGGGGATCACGTACTCGCCGAGCGCCGGCACGCCGACGATGATGACGCCGGCGATCAGCCCGGGCACCGCCATCGGCAGCACCACGCGGCGAAACTGCCGCCACGGGGTCGCGCCCAGGTCCTCGGCCGCGTCGAACAGCGCCGGGTCGATCCGCTCGAGCGAGACGTAGATCGGCAGGATCATGAGCGGCAGGTAGGAGTAGAGGATGCCGATCCCGATCGAGTACTGCGTGTACAGGATGTCGATGTGCCCGTGCAGGCCGAGCGCCCGCGCGAACCGGTCGATCGGCCCCAGGTTCTGGAGCAGGTCGACCCACGAGTAGGTGCGCACGATGAAGCTCGTCCAGAAGGGCACGATCACGGCGACGAGCAGCAGTCGCTGGGCGCGCGGGCTCTGGCGGCTGATGAAGTAGGCGAACGTGAACCCGATGACCGCGCAGGCGAGCGTGGTCGAGACCGAGAGCACGACGCTGCGCGCGAGCGTGTGCAGGTACAGGCTCGAGGTGAACGCGCGGTAGTTGCCCGTCGTCCAGCCGAAGAAGACGTTGAAGTCGACCTGGTTGACCGACCCGAACGAGTACAGGGCGATCAGGGCGAGCGGCACGACGAAGCACACCAGCGTGATCGCCAGCGTCGGGGCGAGCAGGGCGAGGCGGGCGTACCGGCTCGGGTCGATCCGCCGTCCCCTCGGCGCCGCGGGAGGCGGTGCCGTCACGCGCTCGATGGTCAGGCCGCCTTGATCGCCGTCCACGTGTTCGACCAGAGCGTCGCGCCGTCCGCGCCGAGGTACTTGTCGAACTCCGTCTTCGCCAGCACCTCGTCGGTCGGCACCAGGATCGGGTTCTTGGAGATCGACTTGAGGATGAGCGGCGTCGACGCGGGCATCACGTACGCCGTCCCGGTGGTGTTCACGAAGTCGGCGTACTGGGGCGGCTCGGCGAGGAAGTTCAGGAACGCCTGGATCACGGCGATCTTGCTCGTGCTCTGGACGGCGGTGAAGCCCTCGAGATATGCGTGCACGCCCTCGTCCGGCAGCACCCACTTGATCTTGTCGTTCTTCTGCTGGAGGAGCGCCACGTCGTAGTCCCAGTCCATCGCCATGGCGGTCGACCCGTTGACGAGGCCGGCGCCGACGTCCGTGTTCAGGAACGCCTTCAGGTGCGGCTTCACGCCGACGACCGCGTCCTGCACCTTCTTCAGCTCATCCGGGTCGGTCGTGTTGGACGAGAACCCGAGGTACTTGCAGGTCGATCCCATGCAGTCGCGCTCGAGGTTGATGAAGATCGTCTGGCCGGAGTACCGGGGGATCAGCTCCCACAGGTCGTGCCAGCTCGTGATCGTGGCGTTGCCGATGAGGTCGGGGCGGTAGGCGATCCCGACCTTGCCGTAGTCGGTGGGGAGGCCCCACGGATACGCCTTGCGGAACTTCTCCGAGACGTTCTTGGCGTTCGGGATCTTCGACCAGTCGAGCTGCGTGATCAGGTTGGCTGCGGACGCCTGGCCCGCGTCGCTCGTGTCGGCGAGCAGGAAGTCGTACTGCTTGCTCTTGAACTGGAGGACGACCTCGGCGCTGCTCGACGTCGCGTTCGAGGTCATCTTGATCGATGCGCCCGGGTACTTCTTGGCGAAGTCGGCCAGGTTGTGCTTCCCGATCCAGCCCGGGTAGTTGGACAGGATCGCCTGGCCCTTGATCGCGCCGGAGGCGGCGGACGACGAGCCGGAGCCCGAGCCGCCGCAGGCGGCGAGCAGCGACGCCGCCGAGACGCCGAGCGCACCGGCGCCCGCACGTCGCAGCAGGGTGCCGCGGGTGAGCGGCTCCGTGGCGGGAAATCCCTCGGTATTCACGGCGTGTACCTCCCTCGGATGGCCGTACGAGCTGGACGCAAGCGGCAGGACATGTCCTCGTGACCGGCACCGTAGCGCCCGGGGCCGGCCACCGCGTCCGTGTTCGCCGCCCGGCTGCTAGCCTCGCGGCGGATGAACCGCCCGACGCCACTGACGCTCGGTGGCGGAAACGTCCTCCTGGAGCGAGACGTCGGGGTGATCGCCCGCGACGGTGTGCGGCTCTCGGTCGACGTCTACCGCCCCAACCGGCCCGGACGCGTCCCCGCCATCCTCGAGCACATCCCGTACCGCAAGGACGACCTGCGGGCGATCGAGGACCGCTCGCAGAACTGCTTCCTCGTGAACGCCGGGTTCGCGTGCGTGCGCCTCGACGTCCGCGGCACGGGCAGCTCGCAGGGCGTGGCCCGGGACGAGTACACCGAGGTCGAGCAGCACGACGGCGTCGACGTCGTCGCGTGGATGGCGGAGCAGCCCTGGTGCACCGGGTCGGTGGCCTCGTGGGGCGTGTCGTACGGCGGGTTCAGCTGCATCCAGCTCGCCGCCCTGCGCCCGCCGGCGCTGCGGGCGATCGCGCCGGTGTACGCCACCGACGACCGCTACACCGACGACATGCACTTCCACGGCGGGGCGCTGAACGCGAGCAGCCTGCCGGGCTATCCGACCGAGATGATCGCGATGAACGCGCTCCCGCCGCTCGGCGAGCGCGACGAGGAGTTCGACCGGGGCTGGCGACGCCGGATCGAGGAGACGCCGGCATGGGTGCTCGACTGGATCCGCGAGCAGCACGACGGCCCCTACTGGCGCAACGGCTCCCTGCGGCCCGACTTCGACCGGATCACCTGCGCGGTGCTCATCTGTGCCGGCTGGCGCGACGGCTACCGCACGGCCGCGCTGCGCATGGCCCGGAACCTGGAGGCGCCGTGGGAGCTGCTCGCCGGGCCGTGGGCGCACAAGCTGCCCGACCGCGGCGTGCCCGGCCCGCGGTATCCCTTCCTGGCCGAGATGGCGCGGTTCTTTCACCATCATCTGGGGGAGGCCGGTGGAGAGGCGCCGTCCGGGCGGCCGCGGACGGTGTTCTTCATCGGCGCGCCGGACACGCCCGTGCGCCCGCACGCGGTGGTGTCGGGCGAGTGGCTGTCCTCGCAGCGCTGGCCCGAGGACGTCGACCGGACGCGCCTCGCGCTCGGCGGGCCGGCCGTCGCGCCCGCCCGGGTGACGACCGGCGTCATGACCGGGCAGTGGTGCCCGCCGCCGCCGGCGACCGGCCAGTTCCTCGACCAGTCCCGCGACGACGCCCAGAGCGCCGTCTTCGAGAGCGAGCCGCTGGTGGCCCCGGTCGCGCTGTTCGGCGAGCCGATCGTGCGGCTGCGGCTCCGCCATCCCGGCCCGCGGACGCTGGTGTCCGTCAAGCTGCAGAACGTCGCGCCGGACGGCTCGTCGCAGCCTGTCACGTCCGCGGCCGCGAACATCGAGATCGCGGGCGAGATCACGCTCGAGCTCCCGCTCATGGCGGTCGGCTGGAGGTTTCCCGCCGGCCACAGGATCCGGGCGGCGGTGGCGGTGGCCGACTGGCCCAACCTGTGGCCGCTGCCCGCGGTCGCGCCGCTCGAGATCACGGCTCCGGTCGAGCTCGAGCTGCCCGGCCTTCCGGCCGACGCGGCCGCGTTCGAGCCCGCCGACGGGCCGTTGGTGGAAATCGCGCAGCCCGGGGCCGAGACCGAGGCGAGCTCCCGGTGGGACGTGGTGGCCCACGTGCTCACCGGCGAGGCCGGCATCGTGACCGAGATGCGCTCCCGCGAGTCGATCCCGGCCGAGGGCTGGTCCGTCGAGGAGTCCGCCCAGCGCTGGGCGATGACGGGCGACGACCCGCTGGGCGCCGCGGTCAGCGGGACGTGGCGCTACCGGCTCACACGCCCGGGCCTGACGGCGGACGTGCAGGTCGAGACACGGTTCGAGGCGACCGCGGACGAGTTCGTGGCCGACCTGCGGCTGCGGGTCGAGGCCGACGGGGCGCCCTTCGCCGAGCGCACATGGAAGGAGCGGATCCCACGCCGGGGCGTGTGACGCACCTCGAGTCGGCCGGCGGGCGGATCGTGGTCGAACGGGACGTCCGCATCCGGATGCGCGACGGCGTGCAGCTCTCGGCCGACGTCTACCGGCCCGACCGGCCGGGCCGCTTCGGCGCCATCCTCGAGCACATCCCGTACCGCAAGGACGACCTGCGGGCGCTGCAGGATCGCGGTCAGAACCTCGTCCTGGCCGGGGCGGGCTTCGTCTGCGTCCGCCTCGACGTCCGCGGCACCGGCGGCTCCGAGGGCGTCGCCGTCGACGAGTACACCGAGGCCGAGCAGCTGGACGGCGTCGAGGTGGTCGACTGGATGGCGCGCCAGGAGTGGTGCAACGGCAACGTCGGCTCCTGGGGCAAGTCCTACGGGGGCTTCTCGTGCATCCAGCTCGCGGGCCGCCGGCCGCCGGCGCTGCGCGCCATCGCGCCGGTCTACGCGACCGACGACCGGTACACCGACGACATGCACTTCGACGGCGGCGCGGTGGCCGCCTTCGAGCTCGGCAACTACCCGGTCCGCATGATCGGCATGAACGCGCTCCCGCCCGGCGACGGCGAGGGGCCGGAGTTCGAGGCCCGCTGGCGGGAGCGGATCGACTCGACGCCGGCGTGGGTGGTGCGGTGGCTGACCGAGCAGAAGGACGGCCCGTACTGGCGCAACGGATCGCTGCGTCCCGACTACGAGCGGATCGAGTGCCCCGTCTTCATCGTCTCGGGCTGGCACGACGGATACCGGACGGCCGGACTGCGCATGGCGCGGCGGCTGCGAAGCCCGTGGCAGCTCCTGGCGGGGCCGTGGACGCATGTCGCGCCCGACCGCGGCGTGCCCCGGCCCGTCTACCCCTTCATGCGCGAGCTGGTCGCGTTCTTCCGGACGCATCTCGATCCCGGCTCGGCGCCCGCCCAGGCCGCCGGGCGGCCGCGGTCGATCCTCTTCATCGAGGAGCACGACCCTCCCGGCGAGCCGGCGGAGCGGGTGTCGGGCGCGTGGATCGCGAGCGAGTCGTGGCCGGAGTCGGCCGGCGAGTCGGTGCTGACGCTGGGGATGCCCCGGGTCGCGGCTCCCTCGGCGTCGGTCGGCCTCGCCACCGGGAACTGGTGCCCGCCGCCCCCCGACAGCGGGCTGTTCGGAGACCAGCGCGCCGACGAGGCCGCGAGCGCCTGCTTCGAGAGCGCGCCGCTGCCCGAGGCGGTCGAGGTGCTCGGGGCGCCCCGGGTGCGGTTCCGGATCGCGCACCCCGGCCCGCGCGCCCTCGTGTCGGTGAAGCTGAACGACGTCGCCCCCGAAGGGGCGTCTCAGCCGGTGACCCGCGGCGCGGTCAACCTCGCCTGCGACGGCGAGGCGGCGGTCGAGCTCGATCTGATGGCCACGGGCTGGAGGTTCCGGCCGGGGCACCGGATCCGGGTCGCGGTTGCGGCGAACGACTGGCCGTGCCTGTGGCCGCTGCCCCGGCTCGAGCCGCTCGGCGTGACCACGGCGGTCGAGCTGCGCCTCCCCGGGCTGCCCGACGACGCCCGCCCCCATGACGCCGGGAGCGATGTGGTGCCGGTGACATGGACGGACGGCGTCGTGACCGACCGGCCGTCGCGCTGGGAGCCGGTGCGCGACCCGGACACCGGCAAGGCCGGGATCGAGGCCGCCGACTGGTGGGTGTTCGAGTTCCCGCAGGAGGGCCTGCGCTGCGAGGAGGGGCACGTCTACTCGACCGGCGTCCGCGACGACGACCCGCTCTCGGCCCGGGTGGAGGGGCGCACGCGCTTCGCCCTGGCCCGGCCGGGGCTCGACGCCGTGGCGGAGGCGAGCGGGACCTTCACCTGCACGGAGACGGAGTTCGTGGTCGAGCTCGACCTGGCCGTGACCCGCGACGGCGAGCCGTTCCACCGCCGGCGCTGGCGCGAGCGGATCGCGCGCGACGGCTGCTAGCCACCATCGACGGAGCCCTCCACCGCCGGGACATCGCACGACGACCGGGGTCAGAGCGCGAATCGGAGAACGACGCTGGTGCCGCGGGCGGTGCTGATGGTGGCTTCCGACAGCGCGTGGATGAGCTTCACGCCGACGCCGAGGCCGGGGTTGAGGCTGGGGGTGGCTATGCCGCTGCCGTGGTCTCTGACCCGGATGGTCAGGTGGTGGTCGCGAATGCGGCTGGTGATCGTCATCTCGCCGGCCCCGGCAGGGTAGGCGTGCTGCACGGCGTTGCTGCATGCCTCCGTGACGGCGAGCGCAATATCCGCCCCGTCGCGGCACGCCTCGGGCCAGTACTCGTCGACGAACCTCGAGACGGCGGCGCGTACCGTCGGGACGTTGGCGGCGGTAGCCGGGACGTGCATCTTGATCCCCGCCGCTGACACGGCGGCTCCTTCCCGACCTCTTTGCGACCGGCGGCTATTTCACCGGGCTGGCGTCAGGCTAGCACGCGGCTTCGCGCGAAACCGTTCCGCGGCGCGCATCGAGTCGTATACTGGGTGGCATGGCGCCTTCTGGCGCCGCGGTTCTCGGCGTCGAGTCCATGTTCTCCACTCTCCGCCGCGATCATCCCGGAGGGCGGATCGACGAGATGTCTCGATGTCCGACCAGGCCGGGGCTGATGCCGCCGAGGTGCGGCTCAACCGCCTCTTGAACCTGATCCTGGAGACGGCCGTGGAAGCGCTGGGGTTCAGCGCCGCCACCGTCACCGCCCGCCACACCAACGACATGTCGACCGTGGCCGCCACCGACCAGCGCCTGATCGAGCTCGACGCCGTCCAGTACGAGGACGGCGGCCCGTGCGTCCAGACGCTCGACGATCCCTCGCCCATCCTCCTCGAGGACGCGTCGAAGAGCGACGATCGGTGGCAGCACTTCGCCCAGACCGCCGCCCATCTGGGCGTGCGGAGCTCGCTTTGCCTCCATGTGCCAACCGATTCGCGTGATCTTGCGGCCAGCCTGAACCTGTACGCCCGCGAGACCTTCGACATGTCCCGCGACAACGTGCGCCTGGCCTCGACCTACGCCGCGCAGCTCGCCGCGACCCTGGAGAGCGTCGACGCCTATCGGTCGACCGCCCGCCTGGCCCAGAACCTGGCCGAGGCCATGCGCAGCCGCGCAGTCATCGAGCAGGCCAAGGGCATCCTCATGGCCGACTACCAGATCAACGACATAGAGGCCTTCCAACGCCTCGCAGAGCTCTCCCAACGCAGCAACATCAAGCTCCGAGACGTCGCCGCCCGGTTCGTCGAGGAACGCAGCAGCGGGGGGTAGCACCGAACGTCGCCTGCTCCCCCGGAGCCGGCTGCGTGCGAACGGCCCGGTCGTTCACACGGCCCCACGCAGCTTGCCGATCTCGCCGAGAGACGACCCACGCGGTCGTCCGATAGAGAGGACCGACATGGAAGCCGAGCCCGTGGCTCAGAGGGGTGCCGACGCGCCGGAGCACGCGGTTGACCCGCCCATCGTGGCGCCGGAGCCCGGCGGCCCGGATTCGCCTGCTCGCCGGCCGCTCCTCAGCACGTTCACGCGGCTGGCTCGATTCTCGCCGCACACCCGGCGATGGCACTCGATCGATCGACCTTCCGGCGGGCGCGGGGATCGCGACGGGTGAGGTGAGGGACGGCCCGGAAGGCCGGTGATGGGCCGCCGCTCGGCCTCAGCCCGGCTCGGGCGGGCCCGGAGCGAGCGAGCCGAGGTACGAGGCCGGGTCCGCCACGATCCGGGCGAGATCCTCCGGACGGTAGACGGCGGCGACCTCGGGATCGAGCTGCAGCGCGGCGTCGAGCGCCTCGCCGGATGCGGCGGCGTGCGCGCTCGCCCGTGCCACCATCGCGTGGGCGCGCTCGTGCCCCCACCGGCGCGCGAGCTCCATCATCACGGCCTCGGCCATGATCCCGCCGCGGGTGATTTCCAGGTTGGCCCGCATGCGGTCGGCGTCGATCTCGATGTCCTGCAGGATCCAGGCCAGCTTCGACGCAATGCCCGCCGTCAGGATGAGCGCCTCCGGCAGGGCGACCCACTCCACCGCCCACAGGCCCATGTCGCGCTCTCCGGCGTGCGAGGCCGAGTGGGTCAGCGCCGTGGTGCCCGCGTACACCAGCCTGGCCGAGGCGATCAGGTACTCGCTGGTCATCGGGTTTCGCTTCTGCGGCATCGTCGAGGAGCCGACATGCCCCGGCACCGCCGGCTCGCGCACCTCGGCCACCTCGGTTGCCTGCAGCCGCACCACCTCGGCCGCGATCCGCTCGCCCGCCGCCGCGATCTGGGAGAGCGCGTGCGCCACCTCGCGGACGCGGTCGCGGGCCGTGTGCCAGGCAGCGGCGGGCATCGGCAGGCCCAGGTGCACGGCGAAGCGTGACCGCACTGCGGTCGCGGCATCGCCGAGCGCGGCCAGGCTGCCGGCGGCTCCCCCGAGCTGCGCGCACACCACCTCGTCCTCGAGCCGGTCAAGCCGGGCGACGGCGCGCCGGAGCTCGTCCGCCCAAGTTTCCGCCTTCTGCCCGAACGCGATCGGAACGGCATGCTGGCCGTGGGTGCGGCCGGCCATCGGAACGGCTCGGTATCGACGCGCCAGCTCACCGGCCGCGTGCTCGGCGGCGGCAAGCTCGCCCCGGATCAGCCGCGTCGCGGCCCGCACCTGGAGCATCATCCCCGTGTCGATGACGTCTTGGGTCGTCGCGCCCCAGTGCACGTAGGCGCCCGCGTCTCCGCAGCGCTCGACCAGGGCGCGGATCAGCGGCACGAGCGGATGCTGGGACTGCGCGATGCCCTCTCGGAGGAGGTCGAGGTCGAAGCGGGAGGCGTCGGCCTCCTCGGCGATCCGGTCGGCGGCCGCCTCGGGGATCACGCCGACCTCGGCCTCGGCCCGCGCCAGCGCGACCTCGCTGTCGAGCCAGCCCTGCACGAGCGCGCGCGAGTCGAGCACGGCGCGGGCGTCGGCGGTGCCGTACAGATCGCGGAGCACGGTGCAGCCGATGCCGACCGCCGAGCCGCTCACGCCAACACGCCCTGCCCACGCCTCCCGCCGGTCACCACTCATACGATTGACCATCGTATGGATCACCGTTCGGCATGTCAACCCCGGCCCCGTCGGGCGCCCTAGACTTGCCACCGTGGAACGCACACCACGCAGGGTGCGGATGAAGGACGTCGCCGCCGAGGCGGGGGTCGATACGTCGCTCGTCTCGAGGCTGCTGAACGCCGACCAGACGCTGAGCGTGCGACCCGAGACCGAGGAGCGGGTGATGGCAGCGGTGCGCCGGCTCGCGTACCGGCCCAACACCGCCGCACGGACGCTCAAGACCGCCCGCACGATGGCGCTGGGGATGGTCATCCCCGACCTCAGCAACGTGATCTATGCCGAGATCGCCCGGGGAGCCGGCGACCGGGCCGCCGCCGCTGGATACGTGCTGCTGATCAGCGGTGCGGCTGCGGAGGTGCGTACCGAGATCCTCGAGGATCGCGTCGACGGGTTGCTGTATGCGGTCGCGACGGCCCAGTCGGTTCCCGACCTGGACGTCCCAGGTGCTCCTCCGGCGATCCTGATAAACCGGCGCGGTCCGGCCAGCAGCCCGAGCGTCGTCGTCGACGACCGGGCCGGCGTTGCGCTCGCCACGCGATACCTGCTCTCGCTCGAGCACCGCCGGATTGCCCACGTCGCCGGGCCCCAGGACGTCGACACGGCTCGGCGCAGGCGGCGTGGCTACGTCGATGCGATGACCGCGGCCGGACTCGACGTCCCCGCCGAGCTGACGGTGGAGTCGACGTTCGACGAGGAGGGCGGGGCGGCCTCGACGGCGGCCCTCCTGCGGGTCACGCCGCGCCCGACCGCGATCGTCGCCGCGAACTCCAACGCCGCCGTCGGGGCGATGGCGGCCGTCCGCGAGGCCGGGCTCTCGGTCCCGCAGGACGTCTCGGTCGTCGGGCTCCACGACATCCCCCACGCGTCGTATCTGAACCCGGCGCTGACGACGGTGCGCATGCCGCTCGCCGAGATGGGCGGCCGGGCGGTCGACCTCCTGCTCGGCATGATCGCCGGTGACCCGGGCGGCGCCGTCATGGTCACGACTCCCCCGGAGCTCATCGTGCGCGCGTCGTGTGGGCCGCCGGCCGGGCGCTGACCGGCGCGCTCCCTACTCGCCGGTGAGGGCGAGGCCGGTGTCGGGATCGAAGAAGTAGAGCGACCCTGCGCCGACGCCGATCTCGATCGACTCGCCGGCGCTCATGGGGATGCGAGGGTCGAGCCGCGCGATGACGGTCGCCTGCGTCTCGCGCGAGAGCTCCTCGACCTCGGCCGCGTCCTCGACGTCGTTGGCCAGCGACGACTGGGCATCGTCAAGCGCCAGCGAGCCCTTCACCATCACGTACGCGAGGGAGTCCGATCCCAGGGCCTCGCAGAGCACGACGCCGCCCCGCAGTCGCCGCTGCGGGGGCGCGTCGCTCGTCCCCAACCGCTCCGGGCGGACGCCGACGACGACCATCGCGCCGGCGCGTGACCCCAGCGGCGGGTGGGCGGCGAGCTCCTGCTCGTCGACATCCAGGCGCTGCTCGCCGACCACGAGCCCGATCCCGTCGCCGGTGCGCTCGACCGCCGCCCGGAACAGGTTCATGGGAGGAGACCCGACGAAGCTCGCGACGAACAGGTTGGCGGGCCGGTCGTAGATCGTCTGCGGGTCGTCCACCTGCTGCAGGCGGCTGTTGCGCATCACCGCCACGCGGTCGCCGATGGTCATCGCCTCGACCTGGTCGTGGGTCACGTACAGCGTCGTTACGCCGAACCGGCGCTGGATCGCCGAGATCTCGGCCCGCATCTGCACGCGCAGCTTGGCGTCGAGGTTCGACAGAGGCTCATCCATCAGGAAGACGGCCGGTTCGCGCACGATTGCCCGGCCCATCGCGACCCGCTGGCGCTGCCCGCCGGAGAGCTGTGGCGGCTTACGCTTGAGGTGGTTCTCGAGCCCGAGCACCCGCGCCGCCTCGCGCACCTTGCGGTCGCGCGCCTCCTTCGGCACCCGCGCCAGCCTCAGCGGGAAGTTGATGTTGCCGTACACGGTCATGTGCGGGTAGAGGGCGTAGTTCTGGAACACCATCGCCACATCCCGCTCGCCCGGCTCGAGCTTGTTGACCACCCGATCGCCGATGTGGACCGTGCCGCTCGTGATCTCCTCGAGCCCGGCCACCATCCGCAGCGCGGTCGTCTTTCCGCACCCCGACGGGCCGACGACCACGAGCAGATGGCCGTCGTCGATGCGCAGGTTCAGGTCGGTCACGGCTCTGGTGCCGTCGGGGTAGACCTTCTCGACATCCGTCAGCACGACCTCAGCCATCGCCGTCCTCCATCACCGATCGATCCTGTGAAATTCTATGAAGTCGCGGTCGAGCTCCCATCCGAGGCCCGGCCCCGACGGCAGCTGCACCCGCCCGGCGACCGGCATGGGGCGGTTTGCGATCATGCCCCACCACACCGGGTCGCGGTCGGGGTGGAAGCACTCCGCGTACGTCCCGTGCGCCTGGCTCGCGATCAGGTGAAGCGCCACCTGCGGCTCCTCGTGATGGCCCATCGCCACGTTGTAGGCGTGGGCGACGGCGGCGCACCGGCGCCACGCTGTGGGCCCGCCCGACCAGGACGAGTCGAAGTTGCAGACGTCGATCGACCCCGCCTCCATCAGGTCGCGGCAGCCGCTGACACTCGTCTCGGTCTGGCCGGCGCACACCGGGATCCCGCCGATCGCGCGGACGTCGCGCAGGTCGCGGCGGTCGTTGTGCCAGCGGCACGGCTCCTCGAACCAGCGGATGCACGCACCCTCGAGCCGGCGGCAGAGCTCGATCGCCTCGGAGACGGTGTAGCCCTGGTTGGCGTCGATCATCAGCACGAAGTCGTCGCCGCCGGCCGCTCGGGCCGCGAGCACGCGCTCGGCGTCGCGGGCGGGCGCCGCCCCGCCAACCTTCAGCTTGCAGCCGGCGAGGCCCATCTCGCGATACCCGGCGATCTCGGCCTCGATGGGCTCGTCTCCGTCGTAGTACCCGCCGATCACGACCATCTCGACCGTGTCGCGGTAGCCGCCCCAGAGCCGCCACAGCGGCTGTCCCAGCGTCTTGCCGACCGCGTCCCACACGGCCAGGTCGGCCGCGGCCAGGGCGACGAGCCCGATCCGGCGGTCGCGCAGGATGTCGAACGTGGCGGGGTAGGCCGCCTCCCAGCACCGCTCGACCGCCAGGCAGTCCTGGCCGACCAGCCGCGGTGCCAGCTCCGACTCGAGGACCCCGACGATCGCCGCCAGCGAGGCGTCCTCGTCGCCCGCATAGGCCTCGCCGACCACCCCCGTGGAGGTGGTCAGACGCACGAGCACCGTCGCGCGGTGGGTCATGTGGTAGGTGCTGCCGCGGAACGTGCGCCCCAGCGGCGCCCGGATCGGGATGGCCTCGAGCGACTCGATCGCCACGGCGTCGGTCACGCGTCGATGGCCGATCTGATCCCGGCGGCGATCCTCTCGACGGACGGAAGCGTCGCCTCCTCGAGCGTGCGCGCGTAGGCGACCGGGATCGGGTCGGCTGCGATCAGCGCCGGCTGGGCGTCGAGCAGCTCGAACCCGGCGACGGCGACGGTCGCGATCACCGCCTGGCCCCAGCTGCCCGCGGCCGGCGCCTCCTGGACGCACACCAGCCGCCCGGTGTGGCCGACGCTCGTGAGGATCGTCGCCGTGTCGAGCGGAGCGATCGTGCGCGGGTCGATCACCTCGCACGAGACGCCCTCGGCGGCCAGCTGCTCGGCGGCCTCCATCGCGCGGTGCCGCATCAATTGCGTCGCGACCACGGTCACGTCGCCGCCCTCCCGCACCACCTCGGCGGCCCCGATCGGGAGGCCGTCGTCGCGCAACTCCCCCCTGATCCCGTACAGAGCCTTGTGCTCGAAGACGATCACCGGGTCGTCGTCGCGGATCGCCGCCCGAAGCAGGGTGTAGGCGTCGGCCGGCGTCGCCGGCAGGCACAACTTCAGCCCGGGCGTCTGCAGGAACCAGTTCTCGACGCACTGGGAGTGCTGGGCGCCGAACCCAAGGCTCCCGCCGCCGGCCATCCGCAGGGTGGCGGGCACGGTCGTCTGGCCGCCGGACTGGAACCGGTACTTGGCCATCTGGTTCACGATCTGGTCGTAGCAGACCCCCGCGAAGTCGGCGAACATGATCTCGCCGACCGGCCGCAGGCCCGAGACGGCGGCGCCGAGCACGGTGCCGACGATGGCCTGTTCGGCGATCGGGGTGTCGCGTACGCGGACGCCGCCGAAGCGTGCGTGCAGCCCCTCGGTGGCCTTGAAGACGCCCCCGGCCGCGCCCACGTCCTCGCCGATCAGGACGACCCGCTCATCGGCCTCGAGCTCGTCGCCGAGGGCCCGGATCACCGCCTCGCGATACGTGATCGCATCGCTCATGCCGGCGCCGCCCAGACGTGGTCGAAGCGGTGGCGGGGCTCAGGCTCGGGCCAGGACAGGGCCCGTTCGAGCGCACCCGCCACGGCCTCGGCGGCGGCGTGCCGGACGGCCTCGACGTCATCCTCGGAGATCGCGTCGTGGTCGGGGAGGGCCGCCGCGAAGGTCGCGATCGGGTCGTGCTGCATCCAGCGCTCCAGCTCGCCCTCGGGCCGGTAGGCCGCGGGATCGCTGCGCGAGTGGCCCATGTGCCGGTAGGTCATCGCCTCGATCATGGTCGGGCCCTCCTCGGCGGCGGCTCGGGCGCGGGCGGACGCGACCGCGGCCCTCACGGCCAGCACGTCGTTCCCGTCGACACGCGCCGACGGCATCGCATAGCTTGCCGCCCGCCGCCACAGCTCGGTCACCGGGGTCGTCGAGGCGATCGGGGAGTACTCGCCGTAGAGGTTGTTCTCACACACGAACACCACCGGCAGCTTCCACACCGACGCCAGGTTGAGGGCCTCGTGGAACGCCCCAATGTTCGTGGTGCCGTCGCCGAAGAAGCAGACCGAGACGGAGCCCGTTCCCATCACCTGCGCCGCGAGCCCGGTGCCGCACGCGAACGGAAGATGTGAGCCGACGACCGCGAACGACCCCATCGCGCCCACCGTCAGGTCGGCGAGGTGCATCGATCCGCCGCGGCCGGCGCACACGCCGCGCTCCTTCCCCAGAATCTCGGCCATCGAGCGGTCGAGCGGCGTGCCCATCGCGAGCACGGCGCCGTGCCCACGGTAGGTGCAGGTCATGGTGTCGCCGGGCTCGAGCGCCGAGCACGCGCCGACGGGCACCGCCTCCTGGCCCTGGCAGAGGTGCGTCGACGCTCGCACCAGGTTGCGCTGGAAGAGCTTCATCACCTCGTCTTCGAACAGCCGGATCTCGATCATCTGCCGCAACAGCCCGAGCAGCGCCTCGCGGTCCAGGCCGCCCCAGCGGGCCTCACTCATCGCCGGCGGTCTCCGGCCGCCTCGCTGGGGGTTGGAAGATCTCGACGAGGATGCCGTCGGGATCGCGCAGGTAGACGCCGAAGCCGCCGGTGTTGATGCCGGTGTCGACCTTCACCGGGGGGCTCACGAACGTCTCGACGCCGGCGTCCAGGAGCCGCCGGTGCACGCCGGGCAGATCGTCGACGACGAAGCACAGGTGCGCGGTGCCAACGTCCCGTGGCTCGATCCGGTCGGGACGGATGCCCTCGGGGGCGAGGTATTCGAACAGCTCGAGCACGTGCCCGCTCCCGGGCACCCGCATGTGGGCCATGCGCACGTGGGCATCGGGATAGCCGACGATCTCGGCCAGGTAGCCGCCCCGCTTCTCCTGCTGGGCGATGACCTCCATGCCGATCAGGTCGCGGTAGAAGGCGACCGAGCTGTCCAGATCGGAGACCGTGTACCCGGTGTGGTGGATGTCGCGCGGCTCGATCACCGAGCCCCCAGGGCGGTGCGCAGCTCGAGCCCGCCGTCATCGGTCACCAGGAAGATGTTCTCGACCCGGGCGCCGGACACCCCATCGAAATAGACGCCCGGCTCGACCGCCAGGAGCATCCAGCGCTCGAACGGTGTGGTGTCGCTCGGGATCAGATGCGGATCCTCGAAGGCCGATACCGAGATGCCGTGGCCGCCGTGGTGGGGGAACTCGCCGCCGGGGAACGACTCCAGGATGCGCCGTTGCATCGCGTCGAACACCGCCGCGCCCGTGTTGCCCGGCACCAGCTCGCGGCCGGCCTCGGCGAGGATCTCGAGCAGGCGTTCCCGCTGCGCCGACGCGTCGGGGTTGGAGCCGACGATGTGGGTCTCGGCGGTGTCGCCGAAGTAGCCGCGCGCGCCGAGGGCGATGTCGGCGACGACGACGTCGCCGTCCTCGACGACCCGCGGGCTGGCGACGTGGATCGGGCAGCAGACCTTCGACGTGAGCGGGCCCGAGAGCATGTCGGTGAGGAACTCGATCGGGGCCCCGTTGGCGTTCTGAGCGGCGCTGAGAGCACCGGAGAAGAGCTCGATCTCGGTGATCCCCGGCTGCGCCATCTCGCCGACCGTGCGTTGCCCGAGCCACGACAGCTCGTAGGCGTGGAGCACCTTCACGAGCTCGTCCTCGTCCTTCAGGAGCCGGATCCGCCACAGCGCCCGACTCGCGTCCACCTGCTCGGCGTCGGCATTCGCGCGGACGAGCTCCGCCATGCCGCCGATCTCGTCGCTGAAGCCGATCCGCCGTGCCGCGCGGACCACGTCGAGGCCCGCGACGACGCCTGCGAGCAGCGGTAGCGGGTTGAGGTTGATGCCGAACCCGCGATCACCGTACGGGAGCACCTCGTCCGCCTCGCCCAGCTCGCGGGCCACGGGCACCTCGTCGAGCATGACCACCAGCGTGCGGCTGCGGTCGCGGCCGATCACCACGCCGGCGGGGCCCCCGTAGTAGCGGGCGTAGCCGGCGAGGTGGGCGACGTTCACCGCCCCGAAGGCCACCGTGGCGTCGAGCGAGTGTTCGTCCATCCACTCGTTCAGCCGGTCGACCCGATGGGGCAGCCGCTCCATCGCGACCCGATCTCCGAGCGACGCGTTCGCCGTCAGACCTGTGTTGTCCAGAGCCAATTGATCCTCCTTTGGAACGGCGGGTGGGCCTACCACCAGCCGCCGTTGAGCACGAGCACCTCGCCGCTCACGTACGAGGCGTGGGCGGAGCACAGGAACGCGACCGCCGCCGCCACGTCGTCGGGCTCGCCGATGCGGCCGACCGGGATCGCCTCGTCCATGCCGTCGGTCATGCCGGCGAGCATCGGCGTCCGCACCGCCCGCGGCGCGACCACGTTGACCAGCACCCCGTCCGCCGCGGACTCCTTTGCAAGCGCCTTGGTCAGCGCGATCACGCCGCCCTTCGAGGCGGCGTAGTGCGCGCACGACTCGGTGCCGCCGTCGATGCCGGCGCCGGACGAGATGGTGACGATGCGGCCGAATCCGGCCCGCCGCATCGGCCCGAGCGCGCGTTTGGCGCAGAGGAACGTCCCGGTGAGGTTGATGTCGATCGTGCGCGTCCACTCCGCCAGATCGAGGTCGGCGATCGGCACGGGCGTGAACACGCCGGCGCAGGTCACGAGCATTTCGACGGCTCCCAGCCGGGCCTCGGCCTCGGCAAAGGCCGCGTCAACCTGGGCCTCGTCGCGCACGTCGGCCGCGAGCGCGAGCTCGGGACCGGCGGAGCCGGCTTCCAGATCGATGCCGGCGACCCGTGCCCCCAGCTTTCGCAGCGTCTCGGTGACCGTGGCGCCGATCCCGCTCCCGGAGCCCGTGACCACTGCCACCCGCCCCGCGATCCCTTCGAGACGCATGGTGGACGCGGCCGGTGGGTGTGTCGAGGTCATCCGGGTCAGCCCGCCGGAATCGACGTCAGCGCGCCGTCTATGGCGATCGTGCTTCCGTTCACGTACGCCGCCGCGTCCGACGCGAGGTAGACGGCCAGGGCGCCCACGTCGGCGGGCGTGCCCAGTCGCTTGGCGGGCACGAGGTCGAGATAGAACGGCTCGTCGATGACTCCGCGGGCGACGTCGGAGTCCCACATCGGCGTCCGCAGCACCCCGGGGGCGATGGCGTTGCACCGCACCCCGTGCTCGGCCCACTCCCCCGCGGCGATCTTGGTCATCATGATCACCGCCGCCTTGGCCGAGCAGTAGGTCATCCGCCCCGGGTTGGGCGAGTAGCCGCGGATGGAGGAGATATTGATCACCGATCCCGATCCCTGCTCGATCATGATCCGGCCCGCCGCGCGCATGCAGAAGAACACGCCCGTCTGCATCACCGCGATCGACTCGAGCCAGTCCTCGTCGGAGACCTCGTGGGTGTGCGGTCCGATGCGGCTGATGCCGGCGTTGTTCACGACGATGTCGAGCCGGCCGAGGTCGGAGACGGCCGCCGCGAACGTGCGGTCGACCTGATCGCTCTTCGAGACGTCGGTGGGATAGGCGCGGGCGCGCACTCCGGCCTGCGACAGCTCGCTGGCGGCGACCTCCGCCGACTCGGCGTTGATCTCGGCGACCGCGACGTCGGCGCCCGCTTCGGCGAGGGCCTGCGCGATGCCGCGGCCCAGCCCGGTGCCGGCGCCCGTCACGAGCGCTACCTTGCCTTGCAGGACTTCACTCAACATACACCTCCGATCGACGAGTGTCCGGTCAGGCCGAGGCCGACCGCAGACGTGGGGTGACGGTCTTCGACGTGACGTCGAGGACCATGCTGATCAGCTCTTCGCGGTTTTCTCGGAACCGCTCCGACGGCGCGGAGATCCCCATCGCCATGGTGCCGTCCGCGACCGGTGCGGCCACGCACGAGACTCCCTCGGCGAACGCCTCCTGGTCGATGGCGTACCCGGCGTCGCGCACCATGCCGATCTCCTGCCGCAGCGACGCCGGGTCGGTGGCGGCCCGGGCCGATTTCGAGACGGCGTGCTTCTGGAGGTAGTCGTCGAGGGCGCCGGCGGCGCTGAACGCCAGCAGCACCTTGCCCGAGGCCCGGGCGTGGGTGAGGCCGGAGTAGCCCATGTGCAGCCCCGTGACGCGCACGGCCCGCTGCCCCTCGATGATCGAGAGCAGCACCGCGTCGCCATTGCGCCAGGCCGACAGGTAGGCGGTCTCGCCGGTGAGATCGGCCAGCTCGCGCAGGCACGTGACCAGGTACTCGGGGGCCGAGATCTGGGCCTCAAACGCCTCGGCGAGCAGCCCCACCTTCGGGCCGAGCTGGTAGCGCCGGTCGTCGAGCTTGGTGAGCATGCCGCTCCCGGTCAGCGTGCTCAGCAGGTGGAACGCGGTGGGCAGCGGGACGTCGAGCTTCGAGGCGATCTCCGCCGCCCGGAGACCGCCGCCGCTGCGCGCGACGAGCTCGAGCACCTCGACGGCGCGGCTGACGGATTGGATCAGCATGGATCTACTTTCATAGTTTGAAAACCACTTTGAATATGTCGCAGTACCTGTATCATGGCGGCCCGCGCCGGGTCAAGCAACCGGCACCCCCGAGCGAGAGGAACGCCCCGATGGAGCTTCACCGATCGACGTGTATCGTCACCGGCGCGGCGAGCGGCATCGGGCGCGCCGTGGCAGAGCGGCTCACGCGCGCCGGCGCCCGCGTGATCGCGGTCGACCGTGACGCGGCCGGGCTGGCGACCCTGGCGGCGGCCGCCACCCTCGTCGCCGACGTGACCGATCCCGAGACCCCGGCGGCACTCGCGGCGACCGGAGGCGTGACCTCCCTCGTCAACGCCGCCGGGATCATTCGCCTGACGGCCCTGGATGACGTGAGCGAGGACGATTGGGACGCGACCTTCGCCGTGAACGCCCGGGCGCCGTTCTTCCTCACCCAGGCGGTCGGCCGGATCCTCCCGTCGGGAGGCGCCGTCGTGAACGTCGCCTCCGGGGCCGGCAAGACCGGCGCCACGGTCGAGGCGGCCGTCTACTCGGCCACCAAAGCCGCCGTGCTCTCGATGACGCGGACGTTCGCCGCCGCGTGGGCACGCCGAGGAGTGCGCGTGAACGCCGTCTGCCCGGGGGTCATCGAGACGCCGATGAACGAGACCGTGCTCGAGGGCATCGCCTCCATCCGGGGCGTCCCCCGCGAGCAGGTCGAGTTGGCGCGCAACGCGGCCATCCCGATGGGCCGCCCGGCCGCACCCGGCGAGGTCGCAGACGTGGTCGCGTTCCTGCTCTCCGATGAGTCCGGGTACATGACCGGGCAGTCGATCAACGTCACCGGCGGGACGATCACGTACTAGGGGGGTGGCGGTCGTCGTCGTCGTCAACCCTTGACCCCCCCGGCGGTGAGCCCGCGGATGAAGAACCGCTGACCGGCGAGGTAGAGGATCACCATGGGGACGGTCGCCCACAGCATCCCCGCCATCACCAGCGGCACGTCGAGCTGGTACCGCGAGTGGTAGACGGTGAGCCCGACCATCAGCGTGCGCAGGTTCGACTGCTGCAGGAACACGAGCGCGATCAGCACCTCGTTCCACACCCACAGCGCCTGGACGATCACGACGGTCATCAGCGCCGGCCGCGACAGCGGCACGATCAGCTCGACGAACGTCCGCAGCGTCCCCGCACCGTCGATCCGGGCGGCCTCGAGCAGCGTGCGCGGCAACGTGCGGTAGAACGTCACGAGCAGGAATGTCGAGAAGGGGAGCAGGAGGCCGGTGTAGATCACGATCACCGATCGGTAGGTGTTCAGCACGTGGAGGCTGACCGCCTCCTGGAAGAGCGGTATCACGAGCACGATCGGCGGCACCACCATGAGCGCGACCAGCACCGCGAGGATGTAGCGGCCCGGCCGCCACTGCATCAGCGCGATGGGGTACGCCGCAAGCGCCGCGAACAGCGTCGAGACGCCGACCGCTATCGCCGTGATCAGGAGCGAGTTCCCCAGCCAGCGGAACAGCTCGCCGTCCGACAGCGCCTGGCGCATCGTCGAGAGCGTCCAGTGGTGCGGGGGAGCGAACGCGTTGTTGATGTATTCGGTGTTGCTCTTGAAGGCGTTGGCGATCATGAAATAGATCGGGAAAGCGGCCAGCAGCGCGAAGACGATCAGCACCGCCTGCCGTGCTGGCACTCCGACCGTCCGCATGGCCGAGCCGCGGGCGCCCGGACGGCGGCGTGGGAGCCCGGGCTCAGCTCTCGTAGCCACTGACCTCGAACCTCATCGCAACCCACAGCCGGACGACGATGAACACGCTGACGACCGCGAGCAGCATCACGCCGGCGGCCGCGCCGACCCCGATGACGTTGTTCTGGAAGACGGCCTGGTAGATGTAGTACTCCGAGACGACCGTGCTGTTCTCGGGCCCGCCGCTCGTCATCACGTACACGTAGGCAAACACCCACGAGAGCATCGTGATCAGCTCGACAACGGCGTAGAAGGCGATCGCGGGCCCGAGCTGTGGGAGCGTCACGTGCCACAGCACGCGCCACCAGCGCGCGCCGTCGACGCGGGCGGCCTCGAAAAGGTGCTCGTCGACACTCATCAGCCGGGCCAGGCAGAGGATCACCCCGAACCCGAGCTCCTTCCACACGATCACGGCCATGATCGTCCAGAGCGCCCACTGCGGCGTGCCCAGCCAGTCCTGAGCGACTCCGCCCAAGCCGACGTTGCGAAGCGTCGAGTTGACAATGCCGTTGTCCTGGAAGACGTACCCGAACACCACGCCGACGACGGGAATCGAGAGCACGTACGGCAGGAAGATCATCGTGCGATAGAAGCGCCAGCCGCGCTTCCGGTCGAACAGGATCGCCGAGATCAAGACCGAGAGGGCGACCAGAATCGGCACCGCGAGGAAGAGCTTGACGTTGTTGCCGATTGCTCCGCGAAACGTGCTGTCCGACCAGACGAAGCGGAAGTTGTCGAGTCCCACGAACCGCGACGGGATGTAGGGCGACGGGGAGACGCTCTCCATGCTGTAGCGGACCAGCTGGACCATCGGGTAGAAGTAGACCGCCGCGACCGCCAGGAGCATGGGCGCGGCGTACAGCCAGGGCTTGAGGTGTCCGACTCTCATGTGCATCGGGCCGTGGGGGGGGGGGGGGGGGGCCCGCCCGGCCGGCGGCCGGCGCGGGGGGGGGGGGCCCCCCCCCCCGCGTGAGGAGGGGAGGACGACG
>JAICJC010000064.1 GCA_025928655.1 Thermoleophilia bacterium
AAGCGGCGGCCGCGCAGGATCAGCTCCTTGGTCCGGGCCGGGCCGACGGCGCGGGTGAGCCGCAGCACGCCGCCCGAGCTCGGGATGATGCCGAGGCCGACCTCCGGGAGGCCGAAGTCGGCGGACGCATCGGCGACGCGGTAGAAGGGGTATACGCGGGGACTGTCCCCGATCACCGGGGACAGTCCCCGCTTCGCCCTAGTGTGGGTGGCCGACCAGGACGCCGCCGCCGTAGAGGCCGACGTAGATGCGGCGGTCGCCGGAGACGGCCAGATCGCTCGGGTTGACGCACGCGGAGCGGAAGTAGTTCGTGGCGACGTCCACCCCGCCGACGAGCATCCGGCGGGGGTTGGAGAGCGACACCTCGTAGCGGACGCCGTGGCGGTTGCGCACGAGCGCCGGCGGGTGCAGCCGCGGCACCTCGTGCGGAACCTGCCGGCAGGTCTTCCAGCCGTCGAGGGTGTGGATGCCCTTCCAGTCGGTGTCGGTCGCCCACGCCTCGCCCGCGCGCGGCCCCGCCTGCACCTGGATGATCTCGGAGCCGTCCAGCCCGTTCATCGCCGGCCGCCACGTCCTGCCCCCGTCGCGCGTCGCGACGATGCCGCTGCGCCCGGCGGAGAAGCAGATGTTCGGGTTCACCGGGTCGACCGCCAGCTGGCTGACCGAGTAGCCGTGCTTGTCGAGGCCGGGCCAGGTCGACGCCAGCCACCAGGTGCGGTTCGCGCCCATCACCGCCGAGGAGACGTGGGCGGGCGTGGTCGTCCACGTGAACGTGCGACCGGCGTTGGTGGACTTCGCGATGTAGCGGTGGTCGGTCATCCCGATGCCGTTGCCCACCCAGAGCACGCCGCCGTGGCCCGCCACCGACGAGAGGTGGCAGCCCCCGAATGTCGCGGGCGCAAGCGCCTTCCATGTCCCCGACGGGGTGATGCGGCGAAGCCCGTAGGTGCCGCAGGCGGCGTAGACGACGCCGTCGACCACGGCGATGTCCTCGACCACGGCAGGCGCCCCTGGGACGGGCGCCACCGTGGCCGTGCCGCGAGGATTCGTGATGCGCCAGACCTGGGAGCCGGCCCGGTCGCTCGTGCGGAAGCTGGCCGCGAGCAGCGAGCCGTCGGGGCAGACGCACAGGGCCGACCAGGCCAGCGTCGGTGCGACGGCGGGCAGGCCCAGCGGTTGCAGCGTGGCGCCGCCGTCCGAGGAGCGCATGAGCCCCTGGCGGGTCAGCATGTAGACGTACTCCTGGCCGGTGGCCGCGTCGTAGTCGACGGCGATCAGGTTGCCGACGGAGCGTGGCACCTCGCCGGCGTTGCCCTTCGGCAGGTAGGTCGAGAACCCGACGGTCGTGTTGCGGCGCTCGAGCGTGAGGGAGTTGGGCCCGACGACGCCCAGGTAGCCCTGGTTCGAGGCATCCTTGAGCACGCCGATCCCGAAGTAGCGCAGGCCGGGCGTCTTGCGTGAGTACGCCACCGCACGCCCGTAGATCGCGCCAATTGACGTCGCGCCGGTCATCGTCGGGTACCAGAGGTCGCCCCCCGTGCGGGTGGCGAACTCGCCCCAGACATCGCCGGCCGCGGCCGCGTGGCCCGGCTGGAGAGGGTCGGTGGCCATGGCGTTGCAGTAGCCGCCCCCGTCCATCGCGCCCTTGCTCCAGGCGTACCGCGGGCGGGTGGCGGCACGGGCGAGCATGCCCGCCAGCATGTTGGTCTCTGCCACCATGCCGGCCGCGCCCACGAGCAGCCCACGACGATTCAGCCTCACTCCCCGGGGATCGGCGGAGAACCGGCATTCTTTAGGGATCCGCTTGTAGGATCGCCGCGTGACCGGCCGGGTGCTGATCTGCGACTCCGGGTTCCCGCTCGCCGCCGCGCGGCAGATCCTCCCGGGCGCCGAGACGGCGCCGGTCGCGGCCGCGGGGCCGGGCGTCGTCGCGATCCTCGTCTCGCCGGAGTCGCCGGTGTCGGCCGACGACATCGCCCGGGCCTCCGACCTGCGCCTGATCGCGACCGCCAGCGTTGGCACCGACCACATCGCGCTGGAGGCGGCCGAGGCCCGCGGCGTCGCGGTCCTGAGCGTCCCCGACTACTGCATCGAGGAGGTCTCCGACCACGCGCTCGCGATGGTCGTCGCGCTGCGCCGGGGGCTGATCGCCGGCGACCGCTCGGTGCAGGCGGGGGCATGGGACTGGACGGCGGCCGGCGAGCTCGGCCGGCTGGCCGGCACCCGGCTGGGGGTGGTCGGCTTCGGCCGCATCGGCCGCCGGCTGGCGGCCGGCGCGGAGGCGCTCGGCATGGAGGTGCGCCACCACGACCCGTTCGTGCCCGGCGGCGTGGAGCTGGACGACCTGCTGGCCTGGGCGGACGCCGTCTCGCTGCACACGCCGCTCACGGACGGGACGCGCGGCCTGATCGACGCCCGCCGGCTCGGGCTCATGCGGCCGGGGACGATCCTCGTGAACACCGCCCGGGGCGCCGTGGTCGACCGCGAGGCGCTGAAGGCGGCGACCCACGTCCGGGCCGCGTTCGACAACGTCTGGGAGCGGCCGCCCCGGGCCGACCTGCTCGGCCTCCCCCACCTGACGATGACGCCCTACGTCGCCTGGTACTCGACCGGCCGCGAGCTCGAGCCCTACCTGCGCGCGGCCAGGGCGCTCGCGGCTGCGCTCAGCGCCCGATGAGGCTGCGGGCGATGATGAGGCGCTGGATGTCGGACGTGCCCTCCTCGATCTCCTCGAGCTTGGCGTCGCGCATCCACTTCTCGACCGGGTACTCGCGCGAGTAGCCCCACCCGCCGAGCGTCTGCACGGCCGCCCACGTGCACCAGGTGGCGGCCTCCGAGGCGAACAGCTTGGCCATCGCCGCCTCGGCCGGCACGTGCCGGCCGGCGTCCATCGAACGGGCGGCGCGGTGCGTGAGCAGGCGCGCGGCGTCGATCCGCGTGGCCATGTCGGCGAGCCGGAAGCCGACGGCCTGGTGGTGCCCGATCGGCTTGCCGAACGCCGTCCGCTCACGGGCGTACTCGGTCGCGTACTCGAGCGCGGCCCGGGCGATCCCGATCGCGCCGGCGGCCAGGTGGATCCGCGACTCGTCGAACGTGTGCATGAGGCTGTAGAAGCCCTTGCCCTCCTCGCCCAGCAGCCGGTCGGCCGGCAGGTCGACGTCCTGCAGGAACACCTCCGTCGAAACGATCGCGCGCTGGCCGTGCTTGCGCATGGGCTCGCCGAACGAGACGCCGGCGTCGCCCTTCTCGACCACGAACGCGGTCACGCCGCGCGACCCGGTGCCGGGGGCGACCGTCGCGAAGATCACGTAGTACTCGGCCAGGCCGCCGTTCGAGATCCAGGTCTTCTGTCCGTGGAGCCGGTAGCCGGAATCGGTGCGGGTCGCCGCCGTCGTCATGGCGGCGGCGTCGGAGCCGACGCCGGGCTCGGTCGAGGCGAGCGCGGTGAGGGGCGGCGTCGGGCCGCTCAGGGGCCGCAGCCAGCGCTCCCGCTGCTCGGCCGTCCCCACCTCGATCAGCGGCCGCGCGAAGAAGCCCGCCGACGTGATCAGGTTGCCGATCCCGGCGCAGCCCCAGTTCAGCTCCTCCTGGACGATGCACCCCGTCAGGACGTCGCCGATGCCGCCGCCGCCGACCTCCTCCGGCAGCATGAACGAGGTCAGGCCGACGGCCGCCGCCTTGTGCACCACCTCGAGCGGCGAGACGACGTCGGACTCGTCCACCTCGGCCGCGATCGGCCGGATCTCGGCGCGGGCGAACTCGCGCGCGAGTGCCTGGATCTCGCGCTGCTCGTCGGTCAGATCGGGGCTGTCGGCCGTCGGCGTCGCCATGGGCGGCAAAGCCTATCCGAGTAGACTTTCCCGGTCTCCCCGGAGGGGTGGCAGAGTGGTTGAATGCGGCGGTCTCGAAAACCGTTGTGCGTCGTTAGGCGTACCGAGGGTTCGAATCCCTCCCCCTCCGTCCCCGGTGATTCTCGGCGCAGCAGAAGGCGGCTCCGGTCCGTGTCTCCTGCCAGATGGACCGAAGCCGCCCCTCCCGTCTGCCCCACGTAGCACTTGGCGTAAACCACCACCGCCCCTGGGTATCCGGCCGGAATGGCGAGCGGGCGGCCATCCTCCCCCGGCAAGGTCTGGGCGCGGGTCGAATGCGTGGCGCACGGCGACCGCGGCCCCTATCACTGGACCGAGGCGTGCCTCTCCCGGGCGGAGTCGCTCGTCGAGATCGACCGCGAGCGGGCGGCGGCGATGTCGAACCTGCGACCGTGCAAGCTGTGCACGTCGCGCGGCCGCCGGTGAGCGCCTGCCGGGGCGAGTCCCGGCGGGAATAGGGAGACACCGACGACGCAGTTGTGGCCTGGCAAATCGGCGCGTTATCGTCCCGCCCGGGCCATCTCGGGCGTTCATCCACCCTCCACCCGACCTGGCTCCGGGCATCATGAAGGCCGCCGCACGCCGGGCCTCCCCCACGCAGAGACGCGCGAAGGTGTGCGGCGGCCTTGCCCCACCCTGCACGACGAAGGCCGCCGGCGTCGGGTAGCCTCCTCGTCGCCGGCGGCCCTCATGTCTAGACCACCCCGGCTCCGCAAGCCGGAGGGGCAGGCACAGCCTAGGCGCGCCCGCCCGGTCGGCTCAATGGGGAGAAACCCCCAAATGGCGGGCTAGTTCGTCCGGTCTTCGCCGGTGAGGCGCTTGATCTCGTCGCGCGCCCGGTCGACGATCGACGATTCCTCGGAGCTGATCGCGGCGCTCTCGGGCGGATCGTGCAGCGGCAGCGCGCGGGCCTCCTCCGCGCTGATCGTGAGGTTCACCCGCCCCGAGTCGTCGATCTCGCCGACCTTCTCCGCCTCGACGTAGTGCGGACGGTCGACGTAGTTGTGGAACGCGAAGCCGCCGTGCTGGGTGATCGCCAGGCCGTCGAAGATGTCGGCGTTCTCGTCGCCGACGACGAGGAAGACGACGCCGACCTGCTCGCCGTCGCGCGCGTGGACGGCCCAGCCGTTTCGGATCACCTTCCACGAGACCGCGGTCACGGGCCGGATCCTACTTCAGGTCGCGCCGCCGGATCATCTCGGGCTCTCCGGCGGAGAACCGCCGCCGGCGCTCGACGTCGGCCGGGTCGACCATCTCGCCGTCGCGCTCGACGTAGCCGCCGCGGCCGCCGATCGCGCGCAGCACGAGCTCGTCCTCGCCGGCGTTCCAGAACCGCCGCGGCGTGGTCGTCTCGACGTGGACGGCGCCGCCGGGGCCGAGCTCGAACGACTCCCCGCCGACCTCGAACCCGGCCCTGCCGGCGTGGACGAAGTAGAGCTCGTCCTGGACATGGTGGAAGTGGTCGAACCACTCGGTGCCCGGCGGCAGGACGATCGCGTTCACGCCGAACGCCGTCACGCCCAGCTCGTGCCGCAGCTTGCGGAAGACGCCGGGGCCCGAGCGCGTCGATCGTCGTGACGCGATGTGCCACGACGCAAGCGTACCCGGAAAACCGCGGTATGATCCCGCCCATGCGGGGGCTGCCACGGAGGGGGCGCTTCGGCGCGGCGGCGACACTGGCGCTGATGGCGCTGGCGGGCTCGCCGGCGGCTGCGGCCGCTCACCATGCCCCGTCCTGGCGGGTCGTGCACCACGGCGGCAGCGCCGACCTGCGGGCGATCAGCCCCGTCTCGGGCCGCGTCGTGTGGGCCAGCGGCAGCGACGGCACCGTCCTGCGCACGACGAACGGCGGCCGCTCCTGGCGCAACGTCGGGCCGGCCGGCACGAGCGCGCTCGAGTTCCGCGGCATGAAGGCGTTCGACGCCCGCCACGCCGTCCTCATGTCGATCGGCGACCACCCCGGCGACTTCCGCACGTACCTGACGTCCGACGGCGGCCGCCACTGGCGGGTCACGAACCGGAACACGAACCCGCAGGCCTTCTACGACTGCATGGCGTTCTTCGACCGCAGCCACGGGCTCATCCTCAGCGACCCGGTCAACGGGCGGTTCCGCGTGCTGCTGACGGCGAACGGCGGCCGCAGCTGGCACGTCGACCCAGCCGCGAACGTGCCGCGGGCGCACTCCCCGAACGAGTTCGGCTTCGCCGCCTCGAACGAGTGCATCACCACGTCGGGCCGGCACGACGCCTGGTTCGGGAGCGGCGGCAGCGCGGGCGGGCGCGTGTACCGCTCGACCGACGGCGGCCACCACTGGAAGGTCTCCCAGACGCCGATCCGCTCCGGCGACACGTCCGGGATCTTCGCCGTCGCCTTCCGCAACGGCCTCCAGGGCCTCGCCATCGGCGGCGACTTCGCCGATCCCGCGACGGCCCCGCGGTCGCTCGCGCTGACGGCGGACGGCGGCCGCACCTGGACGCTCGTCGGCGACCGGGCCGCCCCGGACGCCTATCGCTCCGGCGCGACCTGGATCCCGCACACCTCCGGGACGGCCCTCGCCGTCGGCCTCACCGGCAGCGACATCTCGACGGACGGCGGTTTCTCATGGACGCGGTTCGACCGCGGCAGCTTCGACGCCGTCGCGTGCACGCCGCACGGCTCGTGCTGGGCCTCCGGTGCGAACGAGCGCATCGGCCGCCTGCGCCGCTAGGACGGCACGAGCACGACGCCCATGATCGTGAGCTCGCGCCCCCACTCCGACATCGCCGTGCGCAGCCGCCGGCCGCCCAGCCGGGCGTAGAACCCGAGCGCGTTCGGCTCCGCCTCCCACTCCATGGCCGTTGCGCCCAGCCGGCGGGCGCGGCCGGCGGCATGGCGGAAGAGCTGCGACCCGATGCCGGCGCCGATCCGCGCCGGCTCGACCCACAGGTGCTCGAGCACGCACGCGCCGTCCTCCGGCGGCAGCACCTCGGCCCAGCCGATCGCCCGCCCGTCCGCGTCGGCGACGAAGGCCTCCGCGCCGGACAGCCGGCCCGGGGAGAGGTCGAGCGAGGCCGCCCACGAGCGGACCAGCGCCGCGTCGTAGCCCCAGTGCCCCTTGGCCGCGGCGGCGATCTCGCGCAACCGCTCACCCTCCTCGGGACGCGCGGATCGGATGACCATTGGAGCAGCCTAACCATGCCGCCCCGGCGCACGTGACGCGGACTACATTCTGCCCGGATGGCCGCCGCCCGCCCGCCCACCGTGCTCCACCTCTCGCTGATCGTGGGCGGGGCCCTGCGCGACCGCAACGGCGGGCGGCTCGGCAAGGTCGACGACCTGATCGTCCGGCTCGGCGAGGACTATCCGCCGGTGATCGGGGTGCTCGCGACCGTCGCCGGGCGGCAGGTGTTCGTCCCCGCCGCCGAGCTGGCCGAAATCGGGCACGGGCAGGTCGAGATGGTCTCGGACGTGATCGACCTGCAGCGGTTCGAGCGCCGCGCCGGCGAGGTGCTGCTGCGCAAGGACGTGCTCGACCGCCAGCTGATCAACATCGACGGCGCCCGGCTCGTGCGGGCAAACGAGATCGAGATCGCCCGGCTCGAGGGCTGGTACCGGGTCGTGGGCGTCGACACCGGCCTGCGCGGCATCGTCCGCCGGGTCGTGCCGCGGCGCCTGGGCACGAGCATGCCGCCGGGCGGGTTCCTGGACTGGGCCAGCGTCGAAGCCTTCACCGGCCACGTGCCCACGGTGCGCCTGCGCGTGCCCCACCCCAAGCTGGCCCGCCTGCACCCCGCCCAGCTGGCCGACCTGGTCGAGGCGGCGTCGCACAACGAGGGCCGCGAGATCATCCACGCCGTCGGCGACGACGAGGAGCTCGAGGCCGACGTCTTCGAGGAGCTCGACCCCCAGCATCGGCGCGAGTTCGTCGACGAACGCCCGGACGAGGAGGTGGCGCAGCTGCTCGAGCGGATGGAGCCCGACGACGCCGTCGACCTGCTGGGCGACCTGCCCGAGGAGCGCCGCGAGCACGTCGTCCGCCTGCTCCCGGCCGTCCAGCGCCGGCGCGTGCGGGCGCTGGCCGGCTACGACCCGGCCACCGCGGGCGGGCTCATGAGCCCGGAGTTCGTGTGCCTGTACGCGCAGGCGACGAAGCGGGAGGCGATCGAGCGGATCGAGCGCAGCCGCGCCCCGGCCGACACGCTCGGATGGATCTACGTCATGAACCTGGACCGCCGGCTGAAGGGCGCGATCGCGCTGGCCGACCTCCTGCGCGCGCCCCCCGGCGACACGATGGGCGACGTGGCCACGTTCCTGCCGCCGCGCGTCCCGCCCGAGGCGGACATCGAGGAGGTCGCGCGGCTCATGACCGACTACGACCTGACGGTCGTCCCGGTGGTCGACGACCGCGACCAGATCCTCGGCGTGGTGAGCGTCGACGACGTCCTCGAGATGGTGCTGCCGCGCGGCTGGCGGCGGCGCTTCGACGTGCTCGGCGGAGGCTGAGGGGATGGATGGCGGGCCGAGTATCGACGCTGCGGTCGGTGCGCGACCGCCTGCTCCGCGGCCGCTCCGGCGCCGGCCGCCGCGGCCCGCTCAGCCGCGGCAGCGCCCGCCTGCTCGCGGTCATCGGGTTCCTGGGCCCCGGGTTGATCGCCGCCAACGCCGGCAACGACGCGGGCGGCATCGCCACCTACTCCTCCGTCGGCGCCCGCTACGGCTACGACCTCCTGTGGATGATGGTCGTGATCACGGTCTCGCTGATCGTGGTGCAGGAGATGGCCGCCCGGATGGGCGCCGTCACGGGCAAGGGCCTGGCCGAGCTGATCCGCGAGCAGTACGGCGTGCGCTGGTCGCTCTTTGCGACCGCCTCCGTGCTGGTCGCGAACGTCGGCATCTGCATCTCGGAGTTCGTCGGCATCGGCGCCGCGCTCGACCTGGTCGGCATCCCGCCGCAGGTGTCGGTGCCGATCGCCGCCCTGGGCGTCTGGCTGCTCCTGATCCGCGGCTCCTACAAGGTGGCGGAGCGGGTCTTCGTGCTCATGACGATCCCCTTCTTCGGCTATCCGATCGCCGCCCTGCTGGCCCGCCCGGACTGGGGCTCGGTCGGGCACGCCGTCGTCGCCCCCGACGTCCACGCGACGCGCGCCTACCTGTTCCTGTTCATCGCCACGGCGGGCACCACGATCACGCCGTTCATGCAGCTCTACGTGCAGTCGGCGGTGGTCGAGCGCGGCGTCGGGGTCGACGAGCTGAACGCGGAGCGGGCCGAGGTCACGTCCGGCTCCATCTTCGCGAACCTGGTGGCGGGCTTCATCATCATCGCCACCGGCTCGACGCTGTACCTGCACGGCCACCACGACATCTCGACGGCGGCGCAGGCGGCCACGGCGCTCGAGCCGTTCGCCGGCCGCTACGCCGAGGTGCTGTTCGCGGTCGGCCTGCTGGGGGCGAGCCTGCTGGCCGCGGCCATCCTCCCCGTCACCGCCGCCTACGTGATCGCGGAGACGTTCGGGTTCGAGAAGGGGATCAGCCGCCGCGTCCACGAAGCGCCGGTGTTCGTCTCGGTGATCACCGCCCTGATCGCGATCGGGACGGTCGTCGCAGTCATCCCCGGGATCCCGGTGATCAGCCTGCTGATCGGGGTGCAGGTGGTGAACGGGGCGCTGCTCCCCGTCCTGCTCGTGTTCATCTGGCGGCTCGCGAGCGACCGCGAGCTGATGGGCGAGCATCGCAACGGCCCGCTCTTCAACGTCATCGCCGGGCTGACGGTGCTCGCGACCTCGGCGCTCTCGGTCACCCTGCTCGGGGTCACCATCGGGTCGCCGTTCCTGTAACTTCAGCCACATGAACGAGGAGCCGTTCTGGGTTCCGGTCGGCGACGGCGCCCTCGCCGGCCACCGCGGCGGGAACGGGCCGCCGGCCCTGATCCTCCATGGCGGCCCGGCGTGGCCGGACTACACCGAGGGCCTCGCCGCCGAGCTCGCGGGCCTCCTGCGCACGCACCGCTACACGCAGCGCGGGGCGCGGCCCTCGACCGTCGGCGGCCCGTACACGATCGAGGCCCACGCGGGCGACGCGATCGCCGTGCTCGACCACCTCGGGATCGAGCGGGCGTGGATCGTCGGCCACTCCTGGGGCGGCCATCTCGCCCTGCACCTGCTCGTTGCGCATCCCGACCGCCTGCACGGCGTCGTCTGCATCGACACGCTCGGCGCGTTCGACCGCGTCTTCGCCGAGTTCGGCGCGAACCTGCGGCGCACCCTCGGCCCGGACGCGATCGCGCGTATCGAGGAGATCGAGGACCGCCGCCGGCGCGGCGAGGCGACCGAGGCCGACCTCCTCGAGCGGTCAAAGCTCGTGTGGCCGCGCTACTTCGCCGACCCGGACGCGGCCCCGCCCCACCTCTCCGATCACATCGGCATCGAGTGCTCGACCGGGACGAACGCCTCCATCTCCGACCACTTCAGCCGCTTCACGCTCGCCACCGGCCTGCCGTCTTCGAAGCTGCCGGCCCTCTTCGTCCACGGCGAGCGCGACCCCCTCCCGGTGTCCTCGTCGCTCGAGGCGGCCGCGCTCATCCCCGACGCCCGGGTGGAGACGATCCCCGACTGCGGCCACTTCCCCTGGCTCGAGCGCCCCGGCGAGATCAGGCGCCGGGTCGAGCGCTTCCTGCCCGGGACTGAATGACCGGCCTCCCTCGATGCTCCAGCGTGCGTCGAGCGCACCAAACGGGGTCTGACCCCGTTTGGTGCATGACGGGTGCCAGGCACCGGTTATTCATCCGCCTCCCACTTGGGGTGGTGGCGGCGTGCCCAGTCGCGCCGCACGCTCCCGAGCACCATCCCGCGGAGCGAGGGGCGGGTGGACGCGTTCACGAGCACCAGGTAGAGGTGGCCGAGGATGAGGGGCACCGCGATCCAGGTGGCGATGTCGTGGACGAGGATCGCGCTCGTGCGCCCGCGCACGGAGGCATCCGTCTCCTGCAGGTACATCAAGAGGCCGCTGACCGAGAACACGATCATGAGCCCGAACACGAACGCGGTGTTCAGCTTCTGGCCTGCGTTGAAGCGCCCCTGCGGCGGCTCGTCGCCGCGGCGCGTGACCGCCCACCGCAGCCACAGCACGTCGTCCTCATCGAAGCGGTCGACCTCCGCGGCGGTGTGGCGCAGGCTCCCGCCGGTGTCGCCCGCGACCAGGACGACGAGGCCGGCCCAGAAGCCGATTGCCGCGCCGAGGTGGATCGACTTCCACAGCCGCCGGTCGGCCGCGAGCTCCGCGAACACCGGCAGGTACAGGATCAGCCCGGTCGCGAGCAGGACGAGGAAGGTGACCGCGAGCAGCCAGTGCAGCGACCGCTCCTCCGGCCAGAACCGGCGCACGTAGGCCGGCGCGCCGGGCTCAGTACCCGTTGGAGCGGCCGACCCAGGCATCGATGTCGTAGCCGTTCTGCTCCCAGAACCCGGGCTCGAGCTTCGGCACGAGCTCGATCCGGTGGAGCCACTTCACGCTCTTGTAGCCGTACATCTCGGGGATCACGAGCCGCATCGGCGCGCCGTGCGCCTGCGAGAGCGGCCTTCCCTCCATCGTGTGGGCGAGCATCACGTCGGGCAGCGTCGACTGCTTCAGCGAGAGGGTGTCGACGTAGGGCCGCTCCATCGAGACGAAGTTGACGTACCGGGCCGTCGGCAGCGGCTCGACCATGTCCCACAGCGTCTGCAGGCGCACGCCCCGCCAGCGCACGTTCGAGACCGTCCAGCCGGTCACGCAGTGGAACGTGTTCGTCTGCGAGACGGCCGGGAGCGCCTGCACCTCCGGCCACGTCAGCGTGACCGGCTTGCGCACGTGGCCGGCGATCTCGAGCCGGTAGCTCTCGGGGTGAAACGCCGGCCAGGGGGGATTGATCGCGTAGATGCGCCAGCCGGACGGGAACACCTCCTTGATCGCGCCCGGCACGACCGACCCCGCGTCGGCGATCGGCCGGTGCAGGGCCGAGGTGATGCGGTCGCCGAAGAGGATGCCGATCCCGCCCGCGCCGACCACGGAGAGGAAGGTGGCCCGGCCGATGCGTCGCTCGCTCATCCCCTGCAGTATGCGGGCACATCGCGCGCGTTACATGCGCGCGGGCCACAGTTCGGGTTCTTGTAAGGAAGCGGACCCTCGAACAAATCGCCGGGTTCCGTCTCCTGGCGGCCGCGGTCCACTGCCACGTGAATGATCGCGCTACTCCTGCGGAGCCACCACGGGCGGCACGCGGGCGCGCTGCGCCCACACCACCGACGCGATCACCGTGAGCGCCACCAGCACGGTGGGCGCCGTCACGTGCTCGCCGAGGAGCAGCGCCGACCACACCAGCGTGAGCAGCGCCTGTAGCTGCTGCACCTGGCCGCCGCGGGCGATCCCGGCCAGCGACAGCCCGCGGTACCAGGCGAAGAACCCGAGGTACATCGACGACACGCCGAGCAGGATCAGCGAGCTCCACTCCGACGCGCCGGGGTGGTACGAGCCGCGCGTGAACCACCACAGCAGCGCCGACGCCGGCACGGTGACCGGCAGCGCCAGCACCACGACCCACGAGATGACCTGCCAGCCAGGCATCGCGCGCGTGATCGTCGCCCCCTCGACGTAGCACCAGGACGAGGCGAACACGGCCCCGACGACGAGCCCGTCGGCCAGCAGGTCGTCGTTCCCGTCCGCGCGCGAGAGGGCGAAGGCGGCGAGCGCCGCCGTGCCGATCGCGGCCGCGGCCCAGAACTGCCAGCTCACGCGCTCGTGTGTGCGCAGGACGGCGATGAGCGCAGTCGTGAGCGGCATGAAGGCGGCGATGACCGCCACGTGGGCCGAGGTCGTCCGCTCGAGCGCGAGCGCCAGCAGGATCGGCCAGCCGAAGACGGCGCCGAGCATGGTGTAGAGCAGCGGGCGCATCTGGGCATCCGGCGGCCGCGGGACGCGGTGCACGGAGAGCAGCCCCCCGGCCACGACCCCGGCGATGACCGCCCGCCCGGTCGCCGTCAGATACGGGCTGAACCCGCCCACGGCGACCTTCGTCAGCGGCACCGAGAACGAGAACATCAGCACCCCCGCGAAGGCCCATGCCAGGCCCTCGCGCCGCACCGAGACGGCGGCGACCGCCCCTCGAGTCGTGGTCGCGTCCACGGCCGCAGCGTACCGACGGCGGCAATCGTCGGGTTCTTGTAAGGATCGGGCAAGGGGCCGGAAAGACCGCCTCCCTAGCGTGGTCTCGACAGCCCGGCGCCGCCGGGCCAACGACTCGGAGGGAGCATGCAGATGAGGAGACGATGGTTGATCCCGCTCGGGGCGCTCGCCGCCCTGGCCTTCCCGGCGACGGCCGCCGCACACGCCGGCCGGGCCGTGTTCACGCTCGCGAACGGGACGTCGGGGAACCGCGTCCTGGCCTTCGCGCGGGCGGGCGACGGGACGCTCTCGCCGGCCGGATCGGTCTCGACCGGCGGGAACGGCACCGGCGTCACCGCGACGACCCAGGGCTCGATCGCGCTCAGCCCGGACGGCCGCCGCCTCTACGCCGTGAACGGCGGATCGGGCACCATCGCGGTCTTCGCCGTGCACGGCACGCACCTGAGGCGCCTCGCGGTCGTGCCCTCCGGCGGCGCGGGCCCGGCCAGCCTGACCGCCGGGCACGGCCGTGTGTACGTCGTGAACGCCGGCGGCCTCGACGTCACCGGCTTCCGCGTCACCCGCCACGGCCTGCGCCGGATCCAGCACGGGTCGGTCGCGCTCGCACCCGGTGACGCGGGGCCCGCCCAGATCTCGCTGAATCCGGCCGGCACCGCCCTGGCCGTGACGAACACCGCCTCGGACACGATCGACACGATCACGCTGCGCCGCGACGGCGCGATCCGGCGGCTGCGCTCGTTCGCCTCGGCGGGCACCACCCCGTTCGGCTTCGGGTTCACGCGCAACGGCGTTCTGGTCGTCTCCGACGCCCACCAGGCGCCGACGAGCGCGGCGTCGTCGTACCGGATCGCCCGCTCCGGGGCGCTGCGGCTCCTGTCGGGGCCCGTGCCGGCGAACCAGCTGGCCGCCTGCTGGGTCGCGATCGCCGGCCGGATCGCCTTCACGGCCAACGCCGGCAGCGGGACGATCTCGGCCTTCCGCGTCGACGGCCACGGCCGGCTCCACCTTCGCGGCGTGGCCGCGAGCCCGGGCTCCACGAGCACGCCGCTCGACGAGTCCGTCACGCCGGACGGCCGCTACCTGGACGTCCTGACGAGCGGCCTGCACAGCATCACGAGCTACCGCATCGGTGGCGGCGGGGCGCTCACGCCCGTCGGCTCGGTGGGCGGCCTGCCCGCGAGCGACGAGAGCGTCGCCTCGTCCTAGGCCACCTGCGCCCCGGGCGCCGGCCTGACCGGCGCCCGGGGCGCGGAGATGATTGGTCCACGCCTCCGTGTCGTCCTGGGCGGCGGCGAAGCAAGCAGCGCAAGGACGCACCGAGCGACGCGTGCTTTGTACGCGAGCGAGGGAGGACGCAGCGATGCGCCGGTTCGCGGGCGCAGCTCTACCCCGCTGCGAAGAACCGCCGGGGTTGGACGTCCAGGTGTGCGGGGGCGTGGAATCAATCATCTAGGGTCGGGCGATGCCGTGGCAGCACAGGGACGGCCGCACGGTCGGAACGGCGTTCGGCCTCCACGCCGCCCTCTACGGCACGTGGGCGGGCCGGGTGCCGGCGATCAAGCATGCGCTGGGCCTCTCCGACGCCGCCCTCGGGGCCGCCCTGTTCGGGATGGCCGCCGGGACGCTGCTCGGCAGCTGGTGGGGCGGCGGCCTGGCCCGGCGTTTCGGGCCGGCCCGGGTCGTCCGGACGGCGATGCCCGGGATGGCGGCGGCGCTGGTCGCGTCGGCCTTCGCGGGCGACCTCGCCGTCCTGGCCGCGACGCTCTTCTGCTTCGGAACGCTCGGGGCGATCGTCGACGTGGCGATGAACACCTCCGCCGTCGGGGTCGAGCGCAGCCTGGAGCGGCCGCTGATGTCCGGCTTCCACGGCGCCTGGAGCGTCGGCCTGCTGCTCGGCGCGGTCGGCGCCAGCACCGCCGCGGCGGTCGGGGCCGGGCCGAGGGCGCACTTCGCGGTCGTGGCGGCGCTCGTCGCCCTCGCCGGGGTGACGGCGCTCGCCGGCCTCCCGGCCCCGGCCGCACCGCCCCCGTCCGCCACGCACGCGCGGGCGCCGTGGTCGGCCGAGCTCGTCATCCTCGGCGCCATCGCCTTCTGCAGCTTCTTCGCCGAGGGCGCCGCGGCCGACTGGAGCGCCGTCTACATGCACGACCGCGCCGGCGCCGGGCCCGCGGTCGCCGCCGCCGCCTTCGCCGGGTTCTCGGTGGCGATGGCCGGCTCGCGCCTGACCGGCGACCGGCTCGCCGCCGTGGTCGGGCCGGCGGCGCTGGCCCGCCGGGCCGCGATCACCGCAGCGGCCGGGCTCGGGCTCGCGCTGGCCGTCCCGGTTCCGGGCGCCGGCATCGCCGGATTCGCCCTCATGGGCGCAGGCCTGGCCCCGATCGTGCCGCTGGTCGTGAGCGCGGCGGGCGCGGCCGCGCACGGGGTCGAGACGGCCGTCTCGCGCGTGTTCCTGCTCGCCTACAGCGGCTCCATCGCAGGGCCAGCCGCGATCGGGTTCGCCGCCGGCCACGTCGCGCTGCGGGCCGCGCTCCTGATCCCGTTGGGGCTGATCGTCTGCATCGCCCTCGGCGCCCGCCGGGTCGAGCCGGCGGCGGGCGGCGAGCTTGCAAGAACCTGAACACCCACCCGGGCCCGGGAAACGACGGTACATTGGTGGGATGGCGTCGCCGGCTGGCTCCCCGCGCGTGCTCGTCGTCGACGACGAGCCCGTCGTCCGCGACGTCCTCACGCGCTACCTCGCCCATGAGGGGTTCGAGGTCGATGCGGCCGCCGACGGGTACGCGGCGCTGACCGCCATCGAGGCGCAGCCGCCGAGCGTGATCGTGCTCGACCTGATGCTGCCGAAGCTGAGCGGCCTCGAGCTCCTGCGGCTCGTGCGGCTGGAGAGCAGCGTGCCCGTGATCATCCTGTCGGCGAAGGTGAGCGAGCGGGAGCGGATCGCCGGGCTCGAGCTCGGCGCCGACGACTACGTGACGAAGCCGTACTCGCCCCGCGAGGTGGTCGCGCGCGTGCGCGCCGTCCTGCGCCGCGGGAACGGCGAGCCGCGGGCGCCGCTCGCGTTCGACGACGGCCTGGTGATCGACCCGGTGCGGCGCGAGGTCAGCCGCGGCGGCGCGGTCGTCCGCACCACCCGCAAGGAGTTCGACCTGCTCCTGTGCCTCGCGTCCAACCCCGGCCGGGTCTACACCCGGGCCGAGCTGGTCGAGTCGGTGTGGGGGTACGTGTGGAGCGGCGACACCGAGACGGTGACCGTCCACATCCGCCGGCTGCGGGCGAAGATCGAGGCCGACCCCTCGAAGCCACGGCGGCTCGTGACCGTGCACGGCGTCGGCTACCGGTTCGAGGCGTGAGCGAGACCGTCCGCCTGGTCGCGCTGCTCGGGCCGATCGCGCTCGCGACGCTCCTCACCTCGCTGCTCGCCCGGCGTCTCGCGACCCGCCTCCGGCTCGCGTACACGCTGATCGCGATCGCCGTCATCGCCTCGCTCGTCACCGTCGTCGACCTGCTCGTGCTGAGCCACTTCATGCTGATCTCGCCCGGCAACCCCGCCGAGCTCGTCTGGGTGGCGGCCTACTCCGTGACGGCCGGGGTCGCGGCGGCGCTGATCGTCGGCCGCTCGAACACGCGCGCCGTGGCCCGCCTGGCGGCGACGGCCCGGTCGCTGGGCGAGAACCGCCTCGACGCCCGCGCCGGCGAGCTGCGGGCGGCGCCGGAGCTGCGGCTGCTGGGCGAGACCCTCGACGTCGCCGCCGCGCGGCTCCAGGCCGGCATCGAGGCCGAGCGCGCGATCGAGGCGCAGCGGCGCGACCTCATGACCTCGCTCTCGCACGACCTGCGAACGCCGATCGCCAACCTGCGGGCGATGGTGGAGGCGATCGACGACGGCATCGTCCGCGACCCGGAGACGGTCGCGAGCTACACGGCCGAGATGCGCCGCTCCGTGATGGCGCTCGTCACCATGGTCGACGACCTCTTCGAGCTGGCCCAGCTGGACGCGGCCGAGTTCGCGCGCGACGCCCGTTCGACGTCGCTGGCCGAGGTCGTAGAGGGCGCCCTCGATCTGTGCCGCCCCGAGGCGGCCGAGAAGCGGATCCGGGTGGAGATCGACCTGGGCGGCGCCGGCGCCAGCCTGTGCTCGCCCAAGCTCGCGCGCGTGGTGCACTCGCTGCTCGACAACGCCGTCCGCTACACGCCCGAGGGCGGCTGGGTGACGCTCCGGGCCGACACCGGCGCCGAGGGCATCAGCCTGTCGGTGCAGGACAGCGGCCCCGGCATCGCGGCGGACGAGCTGCCGCGCGTGTTCGAGGCCTTCTGGCGCGCCGACCCGGCCCGCTCGAGCCGCGGCTCCGGGCTCGGCCTCACCCTGGCGAAGCGCATCGTCGAGGCCCTCGGCGGCCGCATCGAGGCGTCGAGCGGCCCCGACCGCGGCTCCCGCTTCGACGTCTCGGTGCCGACGCGCGCCTAGCTGCCGTGCCCACGGGTAGGCTTTCGCCCGTGGGGTTCCAGGTCATCCCTCCCGACGAGCCGGACTGGATCACCCGGCCGCACGAGCCGGGCGAGCCGGCCCGGCATGTGGCCGAGCTGAGCGAGCTGGCGGGCTTCGCCCACTCCCGCGCCAACATCTGGCGCTACGAGCCCGGCGCGCGCGGGCGGCGTCACCGCCACGCGACCCACGAGGAGACGTTCGTCGTGCTCTCGGGAACGCTCTCGCTGTACCTGGGCGACGAGCAGGAGCGGTACGACATGTGGGCCGGCGGCATCATCCACGTCGAGGCGGGCACGGCCCTCCAGGCCGCCAACCACGGGGAGGACGACCTCATCGTCTACGTGTACGGGGCGCCGCCCGAGACCGAGGACGAGCACGTCGAGCTGCTCGACCCGGCCGTCTAGACCGCGCCGGTGACGGCCGCCTTCGCCGCCCAGGACGTCTCGAAGCGCTACGGCCGCACCGTGGCGCTCGACGGCGTCAGCCTGCACGTGGACGCGGGGGAGCTGGTGGGCCTGCTGGGCCCGAACGGCGCCGGCAAGTCGACGCTCGTGAAGATCGGCTGCGGCCTCGTGCGCCCCTCGGCGGGCGCCGCGACGGTGTGCGGCGCGCCCGCCGGATCGCCGGCCGCGCGGGCCAGCCTTGGCTACCTGGCCGAGCTGTTCCGGTTCCCGGGCTGGATGACCGCCGACGAGCTGTTGCGCGTGCACCAGGGCCTGACCCGGTCGGCGGGCGGGGCGGCGGAGCGCGGACGGCTGCTCGAGCTGGTCGGGCTGGCCGACGTGGCCAATCGCCAGATCGAATCGATGTCGAAGGGCATGCAACAGCGCCTCGGGATCGCCCAGGCGCTCGTGGCCGGACCGCGCATGCTCGTGCTGGACGAGCCGACGAGCGCGCTCGACCCGGCCGGGCGGCGCACCGTGCGCGACATGCTCGAGGAGCTGCGGGCCGGCGGCACCGCGGTGCTCCTGAACTCGCACCTCCTGAGCGAGATCGAGCTCGTGTGCGACCGGGTGGTGATCATCAACCGCGGCCGCGTCGTCGCGCAGGGCACGCCGGACGAGCTGACCTCCGCCGGAGGCGTCGAGATCGAGACCGGCTCCGGTACCCGCCGCTACCAGATCGCGCGCGAGCGGATCCCCGGCGTCGTCGCCGAGCTGGTGGCCGCGGGCGAGCGCGTCTACGAGGTGCGGGCGGCCCGCTCGACGCTCGAGGAGGCCTACCTGGAGGCGGTCGAGGGGGAGATGGGGTGAGCGCCCCCGGCGTCATCGTGCGGGTGACGCTGCGGGAGTGCCTGCGCCGACGGGTGCTCGTCGTGGTGGTGGTGCTGACGCTGGCGTTCCTGGCGCTCTACGCGGTCGCCACCCACTTCGCCTTCTCGACGATCAACCGGGCCGAGGTGCGCCAGGGCGGGGCGCTGGTCGACGCGCACGCCCTCGCCGGCGCCACCCTGCTCGGCCTGGCGATGTTCGCGACGCTCTTCCTGGGCGCGGTGCTGGCCGTGTTCCTCACGTTCAATGCGATCCGGGGCGACGCGGAGCAGGGGCTGCTCCAGCCGATCGTCGTGCGCCCGATCGGGCGCACGGTGTTCGTCGCCGCCCGCTTCGGCGCGGCCTGCGGCCTGTGCGTCGCCTACACCGCCCTCGTGTACGGCGCGAGCGTCGTCATCACCGGCCTCGAAGGCGGCTGGTGGCCCGACCACGTCGTCCTGCCGGGCGCCGCGCTCGCCGGAGCCGTGTGCATCCTCGCCGCCCTCTCGCTGCTCGGCTCGGTGTACATGTCGACGATCGCCAACGGCATCGCCGTGCTCATGATCTACGGCGCCGGGCTCGTGTCGGGCCTGCTGGGGCAGATCGGCTACGCGCTCCCTTCGGAGCGGCTGCAGCAGATCGGCCGCGACGCGTCGTGGGCGCTCCCGTTCGACGCGCTCTACCAGGCCGGGCTGCACGCGCTCACCGCGGACACGAACGGCTTCACCGGGGTGATCGTGCACCTCGGGCCGCTGGGCGGCGCGCAGGGCGCCGGGCCGCTGCTGGGCGTGTGGGCGGTCGCCTACGGCGCGGTCGTGCTGGCCGCGACGGCCGTCGGGCTGCAGCGGCGCGACCTCTAGGTCAGTCGTGCCGGGCGAGCCAGTCGCCCACGACCTGCATGTACCACTCGCGCTCCTCGACGTGCGGCATGTGCGAGGACTCCTCGAAGACGACCCACTCCGACCCGGCGATCCCGGTCTGGAGCGTCTCCTGCAGGGCGGGCGTCGCCTCGTCGTGGCGGCCTGAGACGAGCAGCGTCGGCACCCCGATCCGGCCGAGCCGGTCCTTCGACTGCCAGTCGCGAATCGAGCCGACGACATGGAACTCGCTCGGCCCGTTCATCGTGTGGTACACGGTCGGGTCGCGCTCGATCCAGGTGAAGGCCTTGACCACCTCGGCCGGCATCGGGTCGAGCCGGCACACGTGGCGCGCGTAGAAGACCTGACAGGCCTCCATGTAGGCGGGATCGTCCGTCGTGCCCGCCTCCTCGTGCCTGCGCAGCGTCGCCTCCACGTCGGGCGGCAGGCCGGCCCGCAGGCGGTTGGCCTCGGCGACGAAGTCGGGAAACGACGCGGCCGTGTCGGCCAGGATCAGCGAGCGCAGGCCGGGGGCGCTGGTGAACGCGTACTCCTGGGCGAGGAACCCACCCCACGACTGGCCCAGCACGTGGTGGCGGTCGCCGATCCCGAGCCCCGCGACGAGGCTCTGCAGCTCGCGTACGAAGAGGTCGACCGTCCAGAAGTCGGCGCCGCGCTCCGGGTAGTGGGTGCTGCGCCCGTTCCCGAGCTGGTCGTAGTGGACGACGGCGCGGTCATCGGCGAGGTCGGTCAGCGAGAGCAGGTAGTCGTGGGTCGCGCCGGGACCACCGTGCAGGGCGACGAGCGGCGCGCCGCCCTTCTCGGGGTCGCCGGTGATCCGGAACCACGTCTCGGCGACCTCGCCGTTTCCCAGCTCGAACGGGACGGTGCCTTCGCGCGTCTGGTCGGCCGCATGCGCCACGGGCGCGATCCTACACTTGCCGGATGCTGTGGCTGTTCGGCGTCGTCTCGGCCCTGCTCCAGGCGCTGGCGTGCGTGCCCTATGTCCGCGACATCCTGGTGGGCAAGACCACGCCCCACCGCGGAACCTGGGCGATCTGGTGCAGCCTCTCGCTGATCGTCCTGCTCTCGCAGCGTGCCGACGGCGGCGCGTGGAGCCTGCTCATGGCCCTCTCGCAGCTGCTCGGGACCCTGCTGATCCTGCTGCTGTCGATCCGCAGGGGTGTCGGGGGGACGAGCCGGTTCGACATCCTGATGCTCGCCATCGCCGCGTCCGGCGTGGTCGGCTGGTACGTGGCCGGCGACCCGACCATCGCCACGCTCTGCGTGGTGCTCTCGGACCTGGTCGCGGTCGTGATGATGATCCCGAAGACGTACGCCGACCCGTACTCGGAGACCCTCTCGGCCTACGTCATGAGCGCGCTGAGCGGGGCCTGCGCGCTCCTCGCGGTGGGGTCGCTCGACTTCGGGCTCGTCGTCTACCCGGCCTACATCGTCTGCGCCGACCTGGCCGTCGCCGCGATCGTGCTCGCCCAGCGCCCGCAGATCCCGACTCCGGCCGAGTAGGGGTAGCGGGATGCGGCTTCGCCGACGCCGGTAGACTCCCAGCCTCAACGCGCCCGTAGCTCAGGGGATAGAGCGCTGCCCTGCGGAGGCAGAGGCCGCACGTTCGAATCGTGCCGGGCGCATGGGTCAACCGCGTCGGAGTCTTCGTCAGGCGCGCCGAGTCGGAGAGCATCCACCCCGGCGCGGAC
>JAICJC010000192.1 GCA_025928655.1 Thermoleophilia bacterium
CGTACACCGCGTGCGCCTCGATCCCGAGCTCCCGGCAGGCGCGGATCGCGCGCACCGCGATCTCGCCGCGGTTCGCGATCAGGAGCCGGGTGATTCCGGCGACCATGCCGGCGGTCGCTTGCCCAGGAAGGCGTCCAGCCCCTCGCGGGCCTCGTTGCCGGCGCGCGTCACCGCGAGCCGCTCGGCGAGGTCGGGCAGCGTCATCGCCCCGGTCGCGTCGCGGACGAGCTGCTTCGAGGCCGCGATCGCGTCCGGCCCGCAGGCCAGGTACGCCATGATGCTCTCGGCGACGGCGTGCTCGAGCTCCGCAGGCGCGCACACCCGGTGCACGAGCCCGATGGCGAGCGCGTGGGCGGCGTCGAACCGCTCCCCGGTGGTGAAGAGCGCGCGGGCGTGGCCGGGGCCGATCTTGCGCAGCACGTACGGCGACACCGTGGCCGGGATCAGGCCCAGGCGGGCCTCGGTGAACCCGAAGTGTGCGTCGTCCGTCGCCACGGCGATGTCGGCGCACGCGACCAGCCCGGCGCCGCCGCCCAGCGCCGCCCCGTGCACCTGCGCGATGACGGCGCGTGGGCAGGCATCGATGGTCTCGAACAGGTTGCGGGCGACGGCGGCGTCCGCGACGTTGTCGTCGTGGTCGAGGTCGCGCGCCTTACGCATCCACTCGACGTCCGCCCCGGCGCAGAAGGCCTTGCCGGCGCCGGCGAGCACGATCACCCGCGTGCCGTCGTAGGAGAGCGCGGAGACCATCTGGGTGAGCTCGATCATCAGGTCGCGGTCGAGGGCGTTCCGCGACTCCGGGCGGTCGAGCGTGATCGTGGCCACGAGGCCGTTCCTGTCGAGCTTGACGCCGCTCACATCCGGAACACCCCGAAGGTCGTGTCCGGCACCGGCCCGCACGCGGCGGCCGCGAGGCCGAGGGCGAGCACCTTGCGGGTGTCGACGGGGTCGATCACGCCGTCGTCCCAGAGCCGCGCGGTCGAGTAGTAGGGGCTGCCCTCACGGTCGTAGGTTTCCAGGATCGGGGCCTCGAATGCGTCACGCTCCGCCTCGTCCATGTCGCCGCGGACGGTGGAGAGCACCCGCGCCGCCTGGGCGCCGCCCATCACCGAGATGCGCGCGTTGGGCCACATCCACAGCTGCCGCGGCGAGTAGGCCCGGCCGCACATCGCGTAGTTGCCCGCGCCGAACGACCCGCCGATGACGACCGTGAACTTGGGCACCTCGGCACACGCTACCGCGGTCACCAGCTTCGCGCCGTCCTTGGCGATGCCGCCCGCCTCGTATTCGCGCCCGACCATGAAGCCGGTGATGTTCTGCAGGAACACGAGCGGGATCCGCCGCCGCGCCGCCAGCTGGATGAAGTGCGCGCCTTTGAGGGCGGACTCGGAGAAGAGGATGCCGTTGTTCGCAAGGATCGCTACCGGGTAGCCCATGACGTGGGCGAAGCCGCACACCAGCGTATCTCCGAAGAGCGGCTTCCACTCCTGCATGCGGGAGCCGTCCACGATCCGGGCGATGATCTCGCGCACCTCGAACGGCCGCCGCAGGTCCGCGCCGGCGGCCCCGTGCAGCTCCGCCGGGTCGTGGGCGGGCTCTGCCGGCTCCTGCCGCCGCCACGGCTCCGGCGCCGGGTCGCCGAGGTGGCGGACGATCTCGCGCGTGAGGGAGAGGGCGTGCTCGTCGTCGTTTGCGAGGTGGTCGACGACCCCGCTTCGGCGCGCGTGGAC
>JAICJC010000154.1 GCA_025928655.1 Thermoleophilia bacterium
ACCCCGGTTCAGCTGCGGGTTCGGGACGGGGTTCGCTACAATCCCGCCGCTTCTGCCCCTTTCCGCTACCCGGCGGAGAAGCGGCGGCTCCGGCGGTGTCCCACGGCAGCAGCGGGACTCCGGAGCGCCCCGCCGGAATCGACATCCAACCGATCGGGAGGAGTGCACGTGCCTGAGGTCACGATGCGCGAGCTGCTCGAGGCCGGAGTCCACTTCGGCCACCAGACGAGACGCTGGAACCCCAAGATGCGCCGCTTCATCTTCGGCGAGCGCGGCGGCATCTACATCATCGACCTGCAGCAGACGATGGGCCTGCTGCACGAGGCGTTCAGCTACGTCTCGAACATCGGCGAACGCAACGGCAGCGTGCTCTTCGTGGGCACGAAGAAGCAGGCCCAGGACGCCGTCGCCGAGCACGCGGGCCGCGTGGGCATGCCCTACGTGAACCACCGCTGGCTGGGCGGCCTGCTGACGAACTACCGCACGATCCAGGAGCGGATCGGCGCCCTGCACAACCTCCGCCGCCAGAAGGCCGAGGGCCAGCTCGACCTGCTCCCCTCGAAGGAGCGGGCCTCGACGCTGTCCGAGCTCGAGAAGCTCGAGGCGAACCTGGGCGGGGTCGCCGACACGCGCAAGCTGCCCGACGCCGTCGTCGTGATCGACATGAAGAAGGAGGCGCTCGCGGTCCGTGAGGCCAAGCGCCTGAACATCCCGGTGATCGGGCTCGTCGACACCAACTGCGACCCCGACGACGCCGATTTCGTGATCCCGGGGAACGACGACGCCATCCGCTCCTCGGCGCTGATCGTGCGCCTGCTGGCGGACGCGATCGCCGAGGGCCGAAACCGCGGCGTCAAGGTGTCGGACTTCGTGTCGGAGAACGGCGACGAGACCGAGGCCGGCGGCGCGGAGAACGCCGACGGCGCGGCCCCCGAGCCCGCCGCGGAGGCCGCTCCGGCGGCCACGCCCGAGGCGGCTCCGGAGCCCGCAGCACCGGCCGCGGAGCCCGCAGCACCGGCCGCAGAGCCCGCCGCAGCGCCCGCAGAGCCGGTGGCGGAGGCGCCGGCGGCCGACGCACAACCACCCAGCAGTGAGGATGCACAGTGAGTGATGTTGCCTACAAGCCCAGCGCCGCCGAGGTCAAGCAGCTGCGCGAGATGACCCAGGCGGGGATGATGGACTGCCGCAACGCCCTCGTCGAGAGCGGCGGTGACATTGACGCGGCGGTCAAGGCCCTGCGCGAGAAGGGCATCGCGTCGGCCGGCAAGCGCTCCGGGCGCGGCACCGGCGAGGGCCTGATCGCGACGTATGTCCATCACAACGGCCGGATCGGCGCCATGGTCGAGATCGGCTGCGAGACGGACTTCGTCGCCCGCAACGAGCAGTTCCAGGCGTTCGCGCGCAAGATCGCCGGCCAGATCGCCAGCTCGGGCGACCTGCGGTTCGTCTCCGAGGAGGAGATCACCGACGACTTCCGCACCTCCGAGCTCGAGATCTACCGGGCGAAGGCGGCGGGTGAGGGCCGGCCGGAGGCCATGCTGGACAAGATCTCCGCAGGCATGTTCCAGAAGTCGCTCGCCGACACGGTCCTCCTGAACCAGCCCTCGATCCGGCCGGAGGACGACGGCAAGACGATCGAGACGCTCCGGGCCGAGCTGTCCGGGACGCTGGGCGAGAACATCGAGGTGAAGCGCTTCGCCCGCTTCGAGGTGGGGGCAGAGTGAGCCCGGAGGGCGATCCCGCCTTCGAGCGCGTCCTGCTCAAGCTCTCCGGCGAGGCGCTCATGGGCGATCGCGGGTACGGCCAGGATCCGGACCGGATCGCGGCGATCGCGCGCGCCCTCCACGCCGTGCACGACCGCGGGGTGCAGGTGGCGATCGTCGTCGGCGGCGGGAACATCCTGCGCGGGACGCAGGAGGCGGCCCGCGGCATGGACCGCGCGACCGCCGACTACGCGGGGATGCTGGCGACGCTCCTGAACGCGCTCACGATCTCCGACGCGCTCGAGCAGCTCGGCGTGAACACGCGGGTGCAGTCGGCGATCAACGTCTCCCAGGTGGCCGAGCCGTACATCCGCCGGCGCGCGATCCGCCACCTCGAGAAGGGCCGGGTCGTGATCTTCGCGGCCGGCACCGGCAACCCGTTCTTCACGACCGACACCGCCGCCGCCCTGCGCGCGCTCGAGATCGGCGCGCAGGGGATCCTGATGGGCAAGAACGGGGTCGAGGGCGTGCTCGACTCCGACCCGCGCCAGAACCCCGACGCACGCCTGATCCCCGAGCTGACGCACCTCGAGGCGATCGAACGGGGCCTCCGGGTCATGGATACGACCGCGCTGTCGCTGTGCATGGACAACCGCGTCCCGCTGTACGTTTTCAACCTGGACGACGAGTCGAACATCGAGCGGGTCGTGCGCGGTGAGCGGGTCGGGACGATCATCGCCGCGCGCATCCCGGCGGAGGTCGCGACATGATCGATGACGTGTTGAAGGATGCCATTCGCAGGATGGACAAGAGCGTCGAGAGCGCCCGCCACGAGTTCACGACCGTGCGCACCGGCCGGGCCGCCGCGACGCTGCTCGACCGCGTCCAGGTGACCGCCTACGGCACCAAGATGCCGATCAACCAGCTGGCCACGATCGGCGTCCCGGAGCCGCGCATGCTCACCATCACGCCCTTCGACAAGAGCATCATGAAGGACATCGAGCGCGGCATCCTCGAGTCCGACCTCGGCCTCACACCCTCCAACGACGGCCAGCTGATCCGGCTCCCGATCCCGCAGCTCACCGAGGAGCGGCGCAAGGACCTCGTCCGCCAGGTGCGGCACATGGCCGAGGACGGCCGGGTCGCGGCCCGCAACGTCCGCCGCGACGCCATCCACCGGCTCAAGGAGCTCGAGCGCAACGGCGAGACCGGCTCGGACGACGTCCACCGCGCCGAGGACCGGCTGCAGAAGCTAACCGACGAGCGGGTCGCCCAGATCGACGCTGCGCTGAAGGCCAAAGAGGCCGAGATCATGGAAGTCTGACGGGTCCGCGTCCTGGCGGATGACCGTCGTGCGACGACAGATACGGCTGCTCCGGGCCATGGGCCGGCTGCGCCGTGCCGGGCCGGCGTTCGAGCCCGAGGCGCCGGCGACCGCCGCCAACGTGGCCATCATCATGGACGGCAACGGGCGCTGGGCCGCCCGCCGCGGGCTGCCGCCGCTGGCCGGGCACCGGGCCGGCACCCGGGCCCTGCACCGCACCGTCGAGGCCGCGCCCGGCCTGGGCGTCCGCAGCCTGGCCGTCTACGCCTTCTCGACCGAGAACTGGGGCCGGCCGGAGCGCGAGGTCGACGACCTCATGACCCTCTTCGCCGAGACGATCGAGCGCGAGTTCCCCGACCTCGACCGCCAGGGCGTGCGGGTGCGCTTCGTCGGCCGCCGCGACCGCTGCCCCGACTCCCTGCGCGCGCTGATGGAGGACATGGAGGCGCGCACGTCCGGCAACACCCGCCTCGATCTGTGGGTGGCGTTCGACTACGGCTCGCGGGCCGAGATCCTGCATGCGGTGCGCGCCATGATCGCCGCCGGCACCGACCCCGCCGACGTCGACGAGGCCCGGCTGCGCGCGCACCTGCACGCGCCGGAGATGCCCGATCCCGACCTCGTCATCCGCACCAGCGGCGAGATGCGGATGTCGAACTTCCTGCTCTGGCAGTCGGCGTACGCCGAGTTCGAGTTCACGACCACCCTGTGGCCGGACTTCGGCGGCGCCGACCTGGAGGCCGCGCTGCGGGCCTATGCGGGCCGGCAGCGAAGGTTCGGACGCCGGTGAGCGGGCTCGTCTCGCGCGTCGTGCTGGCGGTCCCGCTGGCGGCACTGGCCCTGTACGTGACCCTGCGGGGCGGCTGGTGGGTGGCCCTGCCGGCGGCGGTGGCCGCGGTGATCGCCTCGCACGAGTTCTCGGCCATGACGCGCCACCTGCGCCCGCTGGTGCCGGTCGCCGTCGCGGGGTCGGCGGGCGTCGTCCTCGCCGCCCACGAGGGCGGGGTGGCCTGGATCGCGGCGCCGGTCATGCTCACGCTGGTGGCGGCATTCTGGCTCTCCGCCGTGGCCGAGGTGCGCCAGAGCGCCGCCGTGCAGCTGGCGGTGACGACCTTCGGCGTTGTCTGGATCGGCCTCGGGTTCGGCTTCCTGGTCGCGATCCGCGACATCGCGGCGCCGGGCGGGTGGGGCAAGGAGCTCCTGCTCGCGGTGCTGCTCGGCGTCTGGGGGTCGGACATCGCCGCCTACGCCGCCGGGCGCCTGATCGGGCGCCGCAAGCTGGCCGAGCAGATCTCGCCGGCGAAGACGGTCGAGGGGTTGGTCGCGGGCCTGATCGTGGGCACGGCGATCGTCTTCTTCACGCTCTACCACCAGCCGCAGGACGATCCGCTCACGCCGCTGCACGCGCTCGAGCTGGGGCTGGCGGTGGCGGTGGCCACCCCGGCGGGCGACCTCTTCGAGTCCTATCTCAAGCGCGACGCCGGCATCAAGGACTCGGGCAGCCTCCTGGGCGCCCACGGCGGCATGCTCGACCGGGTCGACGCGCTGCTGTGGGCGGCGCCCGCGACCTACTTCATCGCGCTCGCGATCGGGCGCGCCTAAAATTGACCGTATGACCGAGCCCAGGCGCCGCCGCTCGCTGAAGCTCCTGAACCCGTTCGCGCGGATCGAGAAGCGCATGTCGGACGACCGCCTGGCCGACGCGATCGCCGTCGTCGAGGCCGCCGAGCCGGAGCTGCACGACCGCGAGCCCGCCTGGTTCGGCGGGTCGCTGGAGGGCGACGTGCGGGCGCGCTACGTCGCCGTCGGCTTCACCGCCGTGCCCGACCGCGGCCTGGACGAGGGCCGCGCCTACGTGGTGGACATCCGCTCCGGCCACGTGATCTGGCAGCGGTCGATCGAGCGCCGGGCGGAGCTGCCCCACAGCATCAGCGCCCTCGGCGGCTGACGGCGAACGCGCTCCGGGCGCCAATCGGCGCCGCCTACACTGAGTCCATGAGATCCGTGGCCGTCCTTGGCGCGACCGGCTCGATCGGCACGCAGGCGCTCGAGATCGTCGGCGCCCATCCCGGCCTGCGGGCGTGCGCGCTCGCGGCCGGCTCCGACCACGCCGGCCTCGTCGCCGCCGCCCGCGCGCACGGGGTGGAGCGGATCGCGCTGGTCGACCCGCAGGCCGCCGCGGCGGCCCGGGCCGCGTTCCCGGGCGAGGTGCTCGAGGGGCCCGACGGGGTCGAGCGCCTGGTGGCCGAGGGCGGCGCCGACGTCGTCCTGAACGCCATCGTGGGCTCGGCCGGGCTGCGCGCCACCCTGGCGGCGCTCGCCGCCGGCGCCGACCTCGCCCTGGCCAACAAGGAGAGTTTGGTGGCGGGCGGCGAGCTCGTGATGGAGGCGGTGCGCCGCAGCGGCCGGGCGATGCTGCCGGTCGACAGCGAGCACTCCGCCCTCGCCCAGTGCCTGGCGGGGGCTCCCGAGGGCGCGGTCACCGGCCTCGTCATCACCGCGTCGGGCGGCCCGTTCCGCGGCCGGACGGCCGGGTCGCTCGCCGATGCCACCGTCGCCGACGCGCTCGCCCACCCGACCTGGAGCATGGGCGCGAAGATCACGATCGACTCGGCCACGCTCATGAACAAGGGGCTCGAGGTGATCGAGGCGCACCACCTGTTCGGGGTCGCCTACGAGGACATCGACGTCGTCGTCCACCCGCAGTCGATCGTCCACGGGATGGTGCGCTACCGCGACGGCGCGCTGCTCGCTCACGTCGGCCACCCCGACATGCGGGTCCCGATCTCGTGGGCCCTGACCTTCCCCGAGCGGGCCGCGACGCCCGTCCCGACGCTCGGCCTGACGGCGCCGCTGCGGCTCGAGTTCGAGCCGCCCGACCTGGCCACCTTCCGGTGCCTGGCGCTCGCCCGCGCGGCGGGACGCGAGGGCGGCACCGCGCCGTCGGTCCTGAACGCCGCCAACGAGGCGGCGGTGGCCTCGTTCCTGGACGGGGAGATCGGGTTCCTCGACATCGCGGCGCTGGTCGAGCGGGCCCTGGACGAGGTGGCCGCCGAGCCGCTCGCGTCGCTCGAACAGCTCGAGGAGGCCGACGCCCGCGCCCGGGCCGTTGTGCGCGACGCGGTGAGGACGGCGGCATGAGCGTCCTCGTCGCCATCATCGGCCTGCTCGTCCTGGTGCTCATCCACGAGCTCGGCCACTTCAGCGCCGCCAAGGCGACGGGCATGCGCGCGCTGCGCTTCTACCTGGGGTTCCCGCCGGCGATCGCGAAGCGCACCTGGCGCGGCACCGAGTACGGCATCGGCGCGATCCCGCTCGGCGGCTTCGTGAAGATCCCGGGGATGCTGCGGCCCGAGTCGGGCGACCTGTACGAGGTCGAGGACGCGCTCGGGAAGGCCCGCGAGATCGACGCGGTCGCCGCCACCCGGCTCGCGGCGGAGCTGGCCGACGTCCAGCGCTCCCTCGACCAGTGCCGCTACGACGACGCCCGCGCCGCCGGCCACCGCCTGGCGGCGGAGGTGGAGGCGGTGGAGGGGCTCTCACCGGTCGAGCGCCGGCGCGTCCTGCGCAGCCTGAGCCGGCTGGACGAGAACCTCGACCCGGGCGCGTACTGGCGCTGCCCGCGCATGAGGCGCCTGATCGTGATCGCCGCCGGGCCGGCCGTGAACGTGGTCGCCTGCTTCCTGATCCTGACCGCCGTCGCCCTGTACGGCCTCCCGGTCGCGACGCCCGTCGTCCAGAGCGTGATCGCGAAGTCGCCGGCGGCGAAGACCGGCCTGCAGGCGGGCGATCGGGTGGTTACGGTGAACGGCCGCCACGCCGGCGTGAACGGGATCCGCGACGCGATCGCCGGCAGCAAGGGCGGGCGGGTCGCGCTCGTCGTCGTGCGGGACGGCCACCGGCTGGCGCTGCGCACGGAGCGCAGCGAGGTGATCGACGGCGCCTACCGGCTCGGGTTCCAGTTCGGCACGGTGAACCGACCGTACTCGGTCACCCACGCGCCGACGTTCGCCGCCTCGGAGATGTGGTCGCTCACGAGCGGGACCGTGCGCGCGCTCGCCGACGTGGTCACGCCGCACGGGCGCTCCCAGCTGCACTCGACGGTGGGCATCGTGCGCGTGTCCGCCCAGGCGGAGGAGGCGGGCGCGACCGACTACCTGGTGCTGCTGGCCTTCATCTCGCTCTCGCTCGCGATCTTCAACCTGCTGCCGTTCCTGCCGCTGGACGGCGGGCACATCCTGATGGTCGTGCTGGAGCGCATCCGCGGTCGGATGGTGTCGCGGGCGGTCTTCGAGCGCGTGTCGGTGCTCGGGATCATGCTGATGGCGCTGCTCTTCGTCGTCGGGCTCCAGAACGACCTCTCGAGCATCCTGAACACCCAGCCGCACTAGGCCGACGATCGGGGGCTGTCCCCG
>JAICJC010000011.1 GCA_025928655.1 Thermoleophilia bacterium
CCACCTGGACGAGACCTACGAGGGTGTCATCCTCGTCGGCGGCTTCTCGAAGGCCTACTCGTCGCTGGCCGCGTTCATCGCCTGCCCGACGCCGCTCAAGGAGATGCTGAAGACGGCTGCGCCGCCGTACCTCTACTCCGGCCCGCCTCCGGTCGCGTCGCTCGCGACCACGCTGGCCGGCTTCGACGTGAACGAGCGCCGCGGCGACGAGCTGCGCCGCCTGCTCTACGAGCGCACCGGCCGCGTCCTCGACGCCTCGCGCCGGTTCGGCATCCGGACGCTCAACCGCTCCGGCTTCCCGATCATCGAGGTCCCGCTCAGCGACCACCGCGACATCGGGTCGGTCGGCCGCTTCCTGTTCTCGAACGGCATCTACGTGACGCTGGCCGCCTACCCGCTCGTGCCCAAGGACGAGGTCGGGTTCCGGATCCAGGTCACCGCCGCCAACGGCGACGACGAGATCGACGAGCTGATCGACGTCCTCGGCCGGCTGGCGCAGCGCTTCGAGCTGCAGCGCCCGGACGATCTGCGGGAGGCCGCGTGAGCCGCCTCACCCAGGCCGCCCGCGCCGCCCTGTGGCCGCTCTCGCCGCGCACCGTCTGGCTGTGGTACCTGCTGGCCGGCTCGTTCTTCACCTACCTCTACGCGGTCGTGCCCGAGTTCCAGCGCGGCAGCGCGATCCACGGGCCGATCATCAACGCCCTCGGCATCTCCGGTGTGGCCGCCATCCTGGCCGGCATGCGCATGCACCGCCCCAGGGCGATCGTGGCCTGGAGCCTCCTCGCCCTCGGCCAGACGCTCTACCTGGTGGGCGACTTCTACACCTACAGCCTGCCCAGCCTGTTCGGCCTCAACGTCGGGTTCCCCTCGCCCGGCGACGCGCTCTACCTCACCGTCTACCCGGCGCTGATGGCCGGCCTGTTCCTGCTCGTGCGGCGGCGCAACCCGCGCACCGACCGGGCCGGCGCCATCGACTCGCTCATCCTCACGCTGGGCATCGCCTTGCTCTCGTGGGTCTTCCTGATCGCCCCGAACATCCAGCTCGGCGGCAACTGGCTGCCCGAGGCCGTCTCGATCGCCTACCCGGTGGGCGACATCCTCCTGCTCGCCGCCACGATCCGGCTCGCGGTCGGCCGCGGCGTCCGCGCACCGGCCTTCTACCTGCTCGCCGGCAGCATCGTCTGCCTCCTGACGACCGACTCGATCTACAACCGCATGCTGCTCGACGGCACCTACAACGGCCAGGTGTTCCTCGATGTCGGCTGGATCTTCTACTACCTGCTCTGGGGCGCCTCCGCGCTGCATCCGTCGATGCGCACGCTCGAGCAGCCGGCGGAGGGCCGCACCCGGCTGACGCCCGTGCGCCTCGGATTCCTGTGCGTGGCCGTTCTGATCGCGCCGGGCATCCGCCTCTTCCAGGAGTGGGACAACACCGACGTGATCGTCGTGATCATCGCCTCCATCATCATGTTCATGTTCGTGCTCGCCCGCATGTCCGGCCTCGTGCGCCAGGAGGAGCGCGCGGTCGCCCGCCAGCGCGCCCTGCGCCGCGCGGGCGTCGCCCTGGTCGGCGCCGCCGACATCGACCAGATGGAGGATGCCGCCACCGCCGCCGTGCGCGAGCTCGCCGGCGCCGCCGCCGACGCCCGTCTCATCAGCCTGCACGAGGATCGCGCCGAGGACGCCGTCTCCCCCGCCGCGCGCGCGTGGATCACCGCCGCCGGGTCGGTCGACGGCCCGCCGGTGCGGTGGATCGACGTCCCCCGCGAGCTGCTCGAGGAGCTCGGCCTGGCCCCCGAGTCGAACTACGCCCTGATCGGCCTGGCCGGCCGCGCCGCCGGCAGCGCCTTCCTGCTCGTCGGCCTCCCCGGCGGCCACGGAAGCGAGATGAGTGGGGCGCTCGAGACCCTGTCGACCCAGATGTCGCTCGCGATCGAGGGCGCGCTGCTGGCCGAAGATCTGCACCGCCGCCGCAGCGAGGCCCGCTTCCGCGCCCTGCTCGAGCACTCGAGCGACCTGATCGCCGTGCTCGACCGCACCGGCATGATCGTGTACGAGAGCCCGGCCATCGAGGAGGTGCTCGGCTACAGGGTCGAGGACGTCGTGGGCACGCACTTCGACCTGCTGGTGCGCCCGAGCGACCGCGCCCGCCTGATGCAGGTGGTCGAGAGCGCCGACGCCGGCGTCGGCACGTCCGGCATGATCGAGTGCAGCCTGCGCAGCCGCACCGGCGAGTGGCTCCAGTTCGAGATCCACCACCGCAACCTGCTGTCCGAGGAGTCGGTGCAGGGGATCGTCCTCAACTGCCGCGACATCAGCGAGCGCAAGCTGTACGAGGACCAGCTCGCCCACCAGGCCTTCCACGACCCCGTCACGGGTCTCGCCAACCGCGCGCTCTTTGCCGACCGCGTCGGCCACGCGCTCGCCCGCGCCTCCCGCGAGGAGTCGACCGTCGGCGTCATCTTCATCGACCTCGACGACTTCAAGACCATCAACGACAGCCTCGGCCACGCCTCCGGCGACGCCGTCCTGCAGGAGGTCGCGCACCGGCTGCGGGCGGCCGTGCGCCCGACCGACACCGTCGCGCGCTTCGGCGGCGACGAGTTCGCCGTCCTGGTCGAAGAGGTGCAGCGCTCGCAGGAGGCCGTCGACGTCGCCGAGCGCGTGCTCGAGGGCCTGGGCGAGCCGATCGACATGGGCGAGAAGGAGCTGATCGTCAACGCCAGCATCGGCCTGTGCCTGACCAGCGACGGCGCCGCCGACGCGGCCGACCTGCTCCGCAACGCCGACGTCGCGATGTACATGGCCAAGCGCGAGAGCAAGGGCGGCTACCGCGTCTTCGAGCCCGACATGCACCGCGAGGTGGTCGAGCGGCTCGAGCTGCGGGCCGACCTCCAGCGTGCGCTCGACACGGGCCAGCTCGAGGTGCACTACCAGCCCGTGATCCGCCTGACCGGCGACACCATCTACGGCTTCGAGGCGCTGCTGCGCTGGCACCATCCCACGCGCGGCTCGATCCCCCCGGCGCAGTTCATCCCGCTGGCCGAGGACACCGGGCTGATCGTTCCGATCGGGCGCTGGACGCTCAACCAGGCCTGTCGCCAGGGCGCGGAGCTGCACGAGGGCCTGGGGCCGGACGAGGGGCTCGCCATCAGCGTCAACCTGTCCGTGAAGCAGCTCCAGTCCGACTCGATCATCGACGACGTCCGCCAGGCGCTCGAGACCTCGGGCCTGCACCCGTCGCATCTCGTGCTCGAGATCACCGAGACCGTGATGATGGCCGACATGGACCTTGCCGTCAATCGGCTGAACGCGCTCAAGTCGCTCGGCATCAAGCTGGCGATGGACGACTTCGGCACGGGCTACTCGTCGCTCAGCTACCTGAGCCGGCTGCCGGTCGACATCCTGAAGATGGACCGCTCGTTCCTCACGTCCGGTGACGCCGTCTCGCCGCTGCCGCAGGCGATCGTCCGGATCGGCGAGACGCTCGACCTGGAGGTCGTGGCGGAGGGCATCGAGCAGCCGAACCAGGCCTCGCACCTGCGCGAGCTCGGCTGCGAGCTGGGCCAGGGCTTCCTGTACGCGAAGGCAATGGGGCCGGTCGACCTGGTGGAGTACCTGCGCCGCGCGCGCGAGTCGGCCGAGCCCGAGGCTCGTGCCGATGCAGCATAGTTACGACGCGCTCGACCGCCCCGGCGGGTACACGCGGCTGAACCTGCTCGCGCCGCTGCGGCACCGGGACTTCCGCCTGCTGTGGTCGGGCATGACGGTGTCGCTGCTCGGCGACGGGATCTTCCTGGTCGCGATGGCCTGGCAGGTGTACGCGGTCTGGAACGCGCCGGCGGCGCTCTCCATGGTCGGGATCGCCATGACGGTGCCGACGATCGTCTGCCTGCTCCCGGGCGGCGTCGTTAGCGACCGGCTCAGCCGGCGCGGGATCATGCTCGCCGCCGACGCCGTGCGCGCGGTCGCGATCGCGGTCCTGGCCGGCCTCTCGATCACCGGCCGGATCGAGGTGTGGGAGATCGCCGCGCTGGCGATGGTGTACGGCGCCGGCACGGCGTTCTTCACGCCGGCGTTCGAGGCGCTCGTGCCCGACATCCTGCCCTCGTCTGACCTGCCCGCGGCCAACTCGCTCGACCAGTTCGTGCGCCCGATCGCGCTGCGTCTGGCCGGCCCGGCGGTCGGCGGCTGGCTGATCGCCGCCTTCGGGCCGGGGGTCGCGTTCGCCGCCGACGCCGCCTCCTTCATCGCCGCCGGGGCCGCGGTCATGGCGATGCGCCCCGTGGCGCGCCACGCCCCCGAGGGGCTCTCGGTGATGGCGGACATCCGCGGCGGCCTGCGCTTCATCCGCGGCCGCACCTGGATCTGGGGCACGCTCGTGTCCGCAGCCTTCGCCTACCTGCTCTTCCTCGGCCCCACCGAGGTGCTGCTGCCGTACATCGTCAAGAACGGCCTGCACGGCTCCGCCGGGATGCTCGGCGCCGTCTTCGCCGCCGGCGGGATCGGCTCGATCGGTGCCGCCGTGCTGATGGGCCAGCGAGCGCAGCCGCGGCGCCAGGTGACGTTCATCTACGTCGTGTGGACGCTCGCGACCCTCGCGGTCGCCGGCTACGGCCTGGCCACCGCGACGTGGCAGCTCGTCGTCGCCTGCCTGCTCTTCAACGCGCTGGAGACGGCCGGGACGATCGTGTGGGCGACCCTGAAGCAGCGGCACGTGCCCGCCTCGATGCTCGGCCGCGTCTCGAGCCTCGACTGGCTCATCTCGATCGGCCTCCTGCCGCTCTCATTCGCGCTGACGGCGCCGGTGACCGAGATGATCGGCGCCCGCCTGACACTGGTCGGCGCCGGCGTCGGCGGTGCCGTCATCACGCTCGCCGCGCTCTTCCTTCCGGGGATGCGCGACGTCGAGCGGGAGGAGCCGCCGGCCGAGGCGCCCCCCGTGGCCGGCCTGCCGGTGGACGTCGTGATCGTCGCGACCGTCCTGCACCAGGCGCCCACGGGGGCGCCGGTTGCCGCGGCCCGTCGCATCCATCCGTGATACCGTCGCCCCCGATGGAGGGGAACTGGATGCTGGGCGCCGCCGCCCTGCTCGTCGTCGGCGCCGCAGCAGCGGGCAATTCGTTCGCCGTCGCCCTGGGGGTCTGGGCGATGGGCATCGCGTGGATCGTCGTCGGCGTGCTGCTCGGCGCCCGCCGTCACATGGGCTGAGCGCGGTCGTGGGCACATGAGCGGCTACGCCGTCGCCCGCCTCGAGGACATCGAGGAGATCCGTGACGGCCTGGCGTGCCGTCCTGTGCGACACCACTTCGGCCTGACGTCGTTCGGCGTCAACACGTGGACGGGCGTCGCCGTCGGCGACCGGATCCTGAACGAGCACGACGAGGCCGACGACGCGGAGGAGCTCTACCTCGTGCACACCGGCCGGGCGACGTTCGAGCTCGACGGCGAGCAGGTCGGAGCTCCCGCCGGCACCTTCGTCTTCGCCCCGCCCGGAGTCAGGCGCACGGCGTTTGCCGAGGAGCCCGGCACCACGATCCTCGTCGTCGGCGGCAGGCCGGGCGAGGCGTGGCAGCCGGACGGCTGGGAGCTGTGGGCGCCGGTGGCGCCGCTCTTCTCGGCCGGCCGTTTCGCGGAGGCGGCCGAACGCAGCCGGGAGCTCGCCGCGGCAAACCCGGGCCTGCCGATGCTCCGCTACATGCTGGCGCGGTGCGAGCTCGAGCGGGGCGACACGGCCGAGGCCATCGAGCAGCTCCGCGCGGCGCTCGTCACGAACCGCATGCGCGTGATCGCGGGCAAGGATCCCGGGCTCGACTCGATCCGGGACGATCCCGCGTTCCGGGCGCTGCTTCGCTCGTAGCGTCCTTGCCGGCCGATCCGGCGGCCGCAATGGGTACCCCTCAGGTCGCGCACGCCGACGTGTCGCTCGCCGCCGCGGCCGCCATGGCTGCGAGCGTCGGCTCGAACTCCAGCGTGAGCTCGCCGGCGCGCGGCGTCTCGATGTGCGTCATCCCGGCCGCCGCCGGCCCGATGCACACGTCCCGCTGGTCGGTCGACCAGTACGGGCTGAAGCTCATCCGCAGCTCGTAGCCGCCGGGGGCGGGGAGCCACAGCCGGACGCGCGCGTCGCCCAGTTCCAGCACGCGCGCGCCCGGTACGGGCTCGTCCGCCGTCAGGATCGGGGTGGGGTGGGGCAGCGCGAAGGCCGTCCAGTGCGGCAATGACGCCACCAGCCGCAGCCCCGAGCGGCCCGACTGCAGCAGGCGCGCCTCGGCGTGCGCGCTGTAGTCGAGCGGCGCGCGCGGCAGCAGCACGTAGCGGACGCCGACCCGTCGCAGCCAGGTGCGGTACGCCCTCCCGGTGATCGCCGGCCGGTACAGCACCTCGTTCTGGGGAAAGTCGTCCTGCCGGTACCACCCGCGCGCGAGGGCGATCCGGCGCCGGGCGAGGTAGAACGCCTCCCAGTGCCCGGCCGTGGCGACGACCTCGGTGCGGTACTGGAGGCTGCGGCGCGCGTCGAGGAACCGCACCGCCGGGCGCCAGAACGGCGCCGCCGTGGCCGGGTCGGACCAGGCCGAGTAGGCGTTGCGCACCGCCGGCCCCAGCTGGAGCGCGAGGGCCAGCGCGAGCACCGGCACGAGCACCGTCCACGATCGCCGCCGGCCCACGTTCGCGGCCAGCCACAGGAGCGGGACGCCGGCCGTCGTGAAGAGCCGGGTCGCGTTGGAGCCGACGGGGCCGTGGACGGCGAACGCCGCCACGTTCAGGACGAGGTAGGCGGCGAAGACCATGCGCAATCCGCGGGCGCGCGGGCTCTTCGCGGTCAGGTAGAGACCGGCCCCCGAGAAGGCCGCGACGACGAGCAGGTCGCTCGGCTCGTAGGGATACCACCCGCCCGCCGGGAAGGCGCGCTCGATGGCGAGGCAGGCCACGCCCGTGGCCGCGAGGGCCGCGACGGCGAGCTTGTTGCGGCGGGCGATCCCGAGCGGGTTGCGGCTCCCCAGCACGTAGCCGGCGAGGACGACGGCGACCAGGCCGAACGCGAGCGGCGAGCAGCCGAGCGAGACGGCCATCGCGGCCCCGAACCCGATCCGCCGCCGGCGCTGGGCGCACGCGAGCGCGACGGCGCCCGCGGCGGCGCCGGCCAGGAACGGGAACGCTCCCGAGATGCAGCACGTCGCGGTCGCGGTCGCCGCCAGGGCGAGGCAGGGCGCGTTCGCCGCCCGGCCCCACTCGCGCCGCCCCACGGCGGCGACGGCGGCGGCCAGGGCGGCGGCCGACCCGACCGCCGTCGCCACCACCCCGGCCACCGAGGCGACCGGGTAGAAGACGAGGCTGTAGCCGACGAAGTCGTAGCGGCCGTCGTACCAGTAGCTGTTCCACAGCCGGAAGCCGGCGTGCCGGAACGCCCACGTCATGAAGAGGTGGGCGGGCGTGTCGATGCCGGGCGGCCCGGCCGTCAGCAGGACGGCCGCGAGTAGCCCTGCGAAGACACCGCAGGCGAGCGGAAGCGCGAGGCGGTCGCGGCTCGGCATCGGTTCCGGCCCAGGCTAGGCCGCCCACATTGCGAGATTCCTAGCCGGCGATGCCGAGCGTGCGGTAGGCGTCGGCGTGCGCCTCGGCCACGACGCGCGCGAACGGCACGCCGAGCGCGCGCGCGAAGGCCTGATTGACCTGGGCCTTCGTGAACCGCATCGGCCCGCCGTACCGGCGGAAGGCCGCTCCCAGGCGCGCCAGGGCGGGCACGCCGCCGTGCTCGTCCATGATCACGCGGGTCATCACGAGCGCGTCCTCGTAGCAGACCTGGATCGCGCCGACGCTGGGGAGGCCCCAATCGGTCGCGCGCGTTCGCCAGACCCTCATGCTCGGGAACCGGTGGTGGGAGTAGTAGGCGGCCACGTCGCCGATCGCCATGCCCGATCCGTGCTCGGCCAGGTAGCTCGCCTCCTCGTACATGGCGATGCCCTCGAGCAGGCTGTGCGGGGCGCCGTCCAGCATCGGCCTCGTGACGACGTGCGTCAGCTCGTGCGCGACCATCGAATCCTGGTCGACCCCGGGCAGGTTCCGCCACTCCGGCAGGTCGACGTAGGCGAACGAGCTGTACTGGAACCCGGCCGGCGTCCGCACCTTCCCCAGGTCGACGTGTGCCAGGCGCTCGGCCTGCTTCCTCTGGTCGACGAGGAAGATGATGGGGCGCAGGCCGGCCTTGCCGCCGCCGTAGCGGGCGGCCAGTCCCGGCACCACCGACTCGGCCGTGTCGAGGATGTGCTGGGCCGCCTCGACGTCGGCGGGCTTCGCGTAGACGACGGTGACCCGCCGGCCGTTGATGAAGTACGGGTGGTGCAGCCAGGAGACCCCGTACGCCGCCAGGTCGGAGCGGTGCACGACGGAGACGTCGGCGCGGACCCGCCACGAGCTCTGCGCCTGCGTCAGCTGCAGCGTCCGCGGGCCGAGCGTCACCCACGCGCTGTAGGGGGCCGGCCCGAACCGGGCAAAGAGCGTCGCCCGCACCGTGACCCCGTCCTCGCCCGGCGTGATCTTCGGAGCTGCCACCTTGATCGCCTGGCTCGGCATCGAGTCGAGCCACAGCCACAGCTGGTCGAGCGAGTGCTGCTGGGCGGCGGTGCAGGCGTGGGCGTAGCCCTGCGCCTGGTCGTAGCGGTGGCCGGCCAGAGCCTTCAGATAGTCGACCGCGATCGGCCCGGCATCGGCCTCGGCGGGGACGCGCGCGCCTGCCGCCGGCGGCGTGCAGTGGGGCGGCCGCACCGGGGGCGGCCCGCCGCTCGACAGGCATCCGGAGCCGGCCCCGGCGAGGGCGGCGAGCGCGAGGACGACCAGGAGGGCGCGGGGGACAGGCGGACGAAACGGCATCCTCTTCCAATATCGGCACCGTTGCCGGAAGGTGAAGGTCTGTTGCCGGTGTAGGCTGGCGGCCGCGATGGACGTGACGCACGAGGCGGTCTTCCGCACCCTGTCCGAGCTCGTGGAGCTGCACTCGCCGAGCGGCGTCGAGGGCGCCGTCGACGACTATCTGCTGGAGCGCCTGGGCGAGCGCGGGGCCGCAACGCGGGACGCCGCCGGCAACATCGTCCTGCGCGTGGAGGGCCGCGAGCCGGGGCCGCTGCGATCCGTGCTGGCGCACAAGGACGAGATCGGCGCGCTCGTGAAGCGCATCGGCGAGCACGGCGACCTGGCGGTGAGCAAGCTCGGCGGCTCCTTCCCGTGGATCTGGGGCGAGGGCCCGGTCGACGTGCTCGGCCGCCACCGCACCGTCACCGGCGTGCTCTCATTCGGCGCCCGGCATGTCTCGGACGAGTCCGACCACAAGCGCCAGCAGACCGAGGCCGCGCTCCGCTGGCGCGACGCGTGGGTCGAGACGAAGCTCTCGCCGGAGGAGCTCGCCGAGGCAGGCGTGCGGCCCGGCTCGCGGGTCGTGCCGAGCGCCGCCCGCAAGCGGCCGGTCCGGCTCGGGAGCGACGGCGAGTACGTGGCGTCCTACGCGATCGACGACAAGGGTGCCGTCGCGGGCCTGCTCGAGCTGGCCGCGCGCGTGAAGACGCCGCCGCATCCGGTCGAGCTCGTCTTCACTGCGCGCGAGGAGATCGGCTGCCACGGCGCCAAGTGGTACGCGAGCCGCACCGACGCCGAGGCTGCCGTCGCCTTCGAGGTGACCCCCGTCGCCAAGGAGTACCGCACCGGCCCCGGGCCCGACCCGGTGCTCGTGACCGCCGACGCGCACGGGCCGCTCGAGGACACCCTGAACGCCGAGCTCGAGGACGCGGCCGCCGCGGCCGGCGTGAACCTGCGCTACGCCGCCCTCTCCGGGTTCGGCTCGGACGCGACCGCCGCGCTCACGTTCGGGATGATCGCGCGCACCGCCTGCCTCGCCTTCGCCACCGAGAACACGCACGGTTTCGAGATCGCCCACCTCGGCGGGATCGTCGCGTGCGTGGACGTGCTGGAGCGCTGGCTGGCCGGCTGACGGGGCGCATGGCCTCGTCTAACATGCGGGCCGCGGCGGAGTAGCTCAGTCGGTTAGAGCAGCGGAATCATAATCCGCGTGTCGGGGGTTCGAGTCCCTCCTCCGCTATCGTCGCAGGCCGGCGTCGTAGCACGGGGTTCGCTCGGTACATCATCCGGAGCGGCGTGACAGCGCCGGCCGGCCGAGTCACTCGTTCAGACGCTGCTGGACGACTCGGGCGACCACGTCCAGGCTCACTCCTCGACGCTCGATCTCCTCGATGGCATCGCGAACTGGCGCCTCCTCCAGTTCCGCAACAGTCGCGACAACCAGCCCGTGGAAACGCTGCCACAAGAGTTCGCGATTGCTGCTCGTGACCATCGCCCTCGCCAGCAATGACGCTGCTTGCTGCGCAAGTGGATCTGCGGGCTCGATGGGACGGTCGCTTTCAAGACCCACTCGCTGCGGTTGGTCCGACGGATCGCGGCGGGACGCCGAGGTCGGGGCGTCCCGGATCTGGCGTGCATCGACAACGTCGCCTTCCGAGCCGGCAAGGTCGGCAGACGAGCGGCGCAGGTCGAGACGTCGGCGCGGCCGTGTCGGCCACCGCCATGACACCCGCGTCTCTTCTGGGGCCGTGGCGACAAGGATCGCCGTCAAGCCGGCGGCCCACATGACGATCGCCGCCGCGATACCCCAGGCGCTTCCCGTCACCATCGAAGCATCCGCGCGGCGCACTGTCGAGCAACGCCCATAGAACGTCGACCATCTCTCTGCACGAATGCCGGCACTTCACGCACTTCGCAGGCGCAGAGTGTACCGGGGTTCAGAATGGCGACGACGACCGGCTTCGATCGCCGCGTTACGCGGCCGCCGACGCGTCGCCCAGCAGCCGGACGTCGTCGTCGCCGAGCCGCAGCGTGGCCGAGACGAGCAGCTCCGTCAGCTGGTCGACGGTGCGCGCGCTCGCCACCGCCGCGGCGACCGTCGGCTGCGCCGTCAGCCAGGCGAGCGCGACCGCCGCCACCGGTGCCTCGTGGCGGGCCGCCACCGAGTCGAGCGCCTCCAGCACCCGCCCGCCGCGCCCGTCGAGGTACGGCGCCGCATCCTCGGCCCGCTCGCTCTGCGGGAGCTCGCGCCCGGGCCGGTACTTACCGGTGAGGAACCCGTCCGCGAGGGCGGAGTAGGCGAGCCCCGAGAGTTGCTCCCGGGCGCAGAGCGGCGCGAGCTCCGCCTCGTACTCGTCGCGGTGCACGAGGTTGTAATGCGTCTGCATCGCGACGTACCGCGGGGCGCCGATGCGGTCGGACGTCGCCAGTGCCTGCGCCAGCCGTGGCGCCGTGTAGTTCGAGGCGGCCACGTGGCGGACCTTGCCGGCGCGGACCAGCTCGGCGAACGCCGCCAGCGTCTCCTCGAGCGGCGTGTCCGGATCGTCCTCGTGCGCGTAGTAGAGGTCGATGTGGTCGGTCCCGAGCCGCGCCAGCGACGCGTCTGCCGCGGCGGCGACGTTGGCGGGGCTCAGCCCCTCGCGGCCCGGAGCCTGGCCGACCTTCGTCGCGATCACCAGGTCGTCCCGGCGCCCCCGGCGCGCGAGCCAGCGCCCGATGATCGTCTCCGACTCGCCGCCCTGCCCGCCGGGCGCCCACTCCACGTAGGAGTCGGCGGTGTCGATGAAGTTGCCCCCGGCCGCCGTGTAGGCGTCGAGGAGCGCGAACGATCCGGCCTCGTCGACGGTCCAGCCGAACACGTTGCCGCCGAAGCACAGCGGGAAGACCTCCAGGTCGGTGTCGTCGATGCGGTTCATGTGCGCTCCCTCCCTGGCGATCCTCGGGTGTGGTAAACCTATCAGCGGTAGATAATGTCTGCCGCGACGATCATCCACAGAAGCGACCCGGCGCCGTTGGATGCGCGAGCCGACCATGCCATGGTGTCGATGCGCGACGGCGTGCGCCTCGCGACGGATGTGTACCTCCCCGCGCGGACGCCCGCGCCCGTGGTGCTCGTCCGACTGCCGTATGACAAGTGCGGGCGCTACACCTTCATGCCGGCGCTCGCGCCGCGCCTGCTCGATCGCGGCTACGGGTTCGTCGTCCAGGACGTGCGCGGGAAGTTCCGCTCCGAGGGGGAAACGGTGCCTTACGTCCACGAGGTGGCCGACGGCTACGACACGCTCGAATGGGTCGTGAGCCGGCCCTGGTCGAACGGCGACGTCGGCATGTTCGGCGACTCCTACTACGGGTGGACGCAGTGGGCGGCCGTCGCGAGCGGCCACCCTGCTCTGCGGGCGATCGTGCCCCGCGTCTCCGGCACGCAGCTTGCGAGCGTCCGGCTGGCGACTCGCTGGGATCGCGGCGTCGTCCCGCTGTATGGCGCCCAGTACTTCGCGGAGTGCTGGACCGACCGGAGCATGTACGAGCTCGAGATCGACTGGAGCATCCGTCCGCTCGCGAGCGTCTTCGATGAGGCGTTCCGGGAGATCGGCCGCCGCTCCGCCGCGTTCGACCACGTCGTCGACCAGCGGCATGAGGTGATGCCCTTCCCGTTCGGCCACCCGTTCGGCCACCGCGAGGTGCCGGCGCTGCACTCGGTCGGCTGGTTCGACAACATTGCGCCGTACTCGATGGACGACTACATGACCCTCCAGTCCCGCGGCCGCACGCTGCAGTACCTGATCGCCAACTCGACGGATCACGAGAACTATCCGCTCGCCCAGGTGCCGGTTCAGCCCGAGGACGACCACGACGCGAACGACGCCGCCCTCGAGCGGATGTTGCCCCGCTACATCGGCCCGGCGCTCGACTTCTTCGACGCGTTCCTCCGGCCCGGGTCCTCGGCCGGAATTCCCCGCGTCCGCTGGCACATGGGGCACGGCGGCGGGCATGAGTCCGGCGCGTGGCCGCCGCCCGCCGCCAGGCCGCGACGCCTCTACCTCGACGCGGCGGGCCGGGCGACCGCGGACGCCGATGGAGGCCGCCTCGTCGACGCGCCTCCGACCGCGAGCAGCCGGTGCGCGTGGACGCACGACCCGGAGCGGCTCGTCCCGTCGACTGTCCGCAATCCGTTCGCCTTCCTCCACGAATGGCCGGACGAGCGCTCGGTGCAGGAGCGTGGCGACGTCGTGACCTTCACGACCGAGCCGCTCGTCGGTGGGCTCGAGCTGGCCGGACCGGTGGAGGCGAGGGTGGTACTCGGCTCGACCGCCGCACCGGCTCACCTCCACGCGAAGCTCTGCGACGTCACTCCGGATGGAAGCGCGCGGATGATCGTGCGGGGCGACGTCTACATCGCCGACGCGCGCACCGCGCGGCCGGTCAGCCTGTACATGAGCCACACGGCGTACCGCGTGGCGCCCGGCCACCGGCTGCGTCTGCACCTCGCCTCGAGCGACTTCCCGCTCTTCCTGCCGCTGCTCGGCGACGGCGACCCGTGGCAGTGCGTCACCGGAACGGCCGTCGGTCGGACGATCGCCGCCGGCGGCGGCCATCCGTCGTTCGTCAGCGTGCACGTCCTCGACCAGCGCGCGTGACCGGGCGCGCTTGGCGCAACCCGTCGAGCAGCGCGTGGAACCCTGTCTGGAAGCCGTCATCAGGCCGCTCGTGCGGCGGCTGGTCGGCGAAGCGCGCGAGCGTCGGATAGCGCGCGCGCAGGTCGGCCGTGAGCTCGATGTCCGGGGCGTTCGCCATCAGCGCCGCGCCGTACACCAGGTTCTCGACCGCGATGGTGACGTCGCGGCTGAACGTGACCGTCCAGCCGGCCCGCATGAGCGTGGCGATCATGTGCTCGTAGATGCGCAGGCCAGCGTCCTTGGTGACCGGGCGTAGCGCCAGGAACTCCACCACGTGCGGGTGCTCGATCAGCGCCGCGCGGAGCTGGTGGGCGTAGCTCGTGAGCGCCGTCTCCCAGTCCGGGCCGGCCTGGGTGAGATCGATGCTGTCGTGGATCCCGTCGACGAGGGCTCCGAGGATCTCGTCCTTGTTGCGGAAGTGGTGGTAGATGGAGGGACTGCGCACGCCGAGGGCCGACGCCAGGCGCCGCATCGAGAGGGCCTCGGTGCCCTCGGCATCGATGATCGACACCGCCGTGTCGACGATCAGCTCGCGGCTGAGCAGCGGCGTTGTCGGGCGGGCCATGCTGACGACTCCCGGGGGGCGGCGGACGCCGCGCTCACGCGCCCGTCTGGAACGTCGAAAAGCCGTTCTGCCACAGCGCCTGCCCGGCGACCGTCAGCGGGCATTCCTGGATCGAGGTCGGCCCGATGTCATCCGCCGTCAGCACCGTGTTCGAGAGCGTCTCCGGGATCAGTCCCTTCCCCACGAGCGCGTCGGGGTGGATCTCGTTGATGGGTGGCTGATACCCGTTGAAGTCGACGAAATTCGAGTAGGCGACGCCGTTGTCCAGCAGGTAGTTGAGGAACAGGTGGCCAAGCACCGGCTTCGTCGTGGATGCGCAGACGGCGAAGGTGTCATTCGCCGTCGGGCCCTTGCCCTTCCCCGGCCACCAGAAGCGCAAGAGATTGGCCTCGCTCGGGGTCTTCAAGTCGTAGAACACGGACGCGAGCGGGTCGCCCGACCATGCCTGGCTGAGAAACGCCTTGCCCTCCGGGATCTTCTGCCACTGCGTGTCGAGGGTGCGAACGTTGCAGATCGACTCGAGCTGCTGCAGGTCGCGCACGGCGCGGTTGATCAGCTTCGGGTTCTCGGTGTTGATGTCGAACGTGCCCCGCCGGAGCAGCGCCATCGCGATCGTCTCGCGCACCTCGTCGAGCACGGTCACCTCGCCGGAATACGCGTGTGCATTCCAGAAGATGTCCCAGGGGTTGCTCATCGAGGCGATGTCCTCGGAGACCTTGTCCGTGCGCCAGTAGATGCCGGTCGCGGTGACGGTGTAGGGCACCGTGTAACGGGAGCCGACGTCGTAGTACGGGCTGACGAGCGACGGCCAGACGTTCTTGTGGAGGTTCGGGATGTAGTCCAGGTTGAGCGGCTTGATCAGCTTCGCGGCGACCGCCTGCTCGAGGTGGTCGGTCGTCAGGTTCATCACGTCGGGGTGGATCGAGCCACCGGCGAGGATCGTGATGGCACTCGTGATGTTGTCGAACGGCTCGACGCGTACCGAGACGCCGTACTTCTTCCCGAAGTCCTTCAGGAGCTTCGTGTAGATGTAGTCGGCGTAGTTGAAGACGACGAACTCCCCGTCCGTCTCCGGCTGGAGACCGGAGTCGATCGGCTGCTCCCAGCGCGGGAGGGTGACGGGCTGGTCGGGTCGCGGCAGCGGCAGCCCGCCGGGACCGGCCGGCCGGCCGTTCGATCCGACGGTCGAGCCGGCACTCGTCGAGTTGCCGCACGCAGCGAGCAGGCTGCCCGCGCCCCCCAGCGCCGCGAGGGCGCCCCCGCCCTCGAGCAGGAGCCGCCGGCGTGTCCGCCGCCCGCCTGGAACCCCACGGCTGTCGTCCTGCCGCATCATCCGCTCCCTCCTGTCTCGTCAACCGTGTTTGACGGCGGTTCGGCCGGTGGATAGGGTGGCGAATCTAACACCGATAGGTTTTCACTGCAAGCCACGCGGAGGGGCCGATGGATCCGGAGCGCAACGCCCGCCCGGCAATCGAGTTGGAGACAATCGAGGCCGCGCCGGTTCCGGAGGCCGCCACACAGGAGCTCGTGCGCATGCGCGACGGCGTGCGCCTCGCCACGGACGTGTACGTCCCCGACGGGGCCGGACCGTGGCCGGTGGTGCTCGTCCGCCTGCCGTATGACAAGGACGGCCGCTACACGTTCATGCCGGCGCTCGCGCCCCACGTCACCCGGCGCGGATACGCCTTCGTCGTGCAGGACGTGCGCGGCAAGTTCCGGTCGGACGGGGAGACGCGGCCCTTCGTCCACGAGATGGACGACGGCTACGACACGCTGGACTGGATCAGCGTCCAGCCGTGGGCGGGGCCGGTCGGCATGTTCGGCGACTCGTACTACGGGTTCACGCAATGGGCCGCGGTCGCGAGCGGTCATCCCGCGCTGCGTGCGATCGTCCCGCGGGTCACCTCGGCCCAGCTGGGCCGATGGCTGAGCGGTGGCGCGCAGCCGCTCTACGGCGCCCAATACCTGGCCGAGTGCTGGGCCGACACGCGCATGCACACGTGGCCGATCGACTGGTCACGCCGGCCGCTCGTCGAGGTCTTCGACGAGGGGTTCGCGGCGATCGGGCAGCGGTCGCAGGGGTTCGACCGGGCGGTGCGGGGGGCGAAGGACGGTGACGCGGATCCGTATCCACCCGGCGCCCATCCCTTTGATCGCCTGGCGATCCCGGTGCTGCACTGCGTCGGCTGGTTCGACAACATCTCGCCGGAGCACATGCGCGACTACACCCGCCTCGTCGCCGATCCGCGCCTCGCGCCGCTCCAGTACCTGATCGCCGACGCGACCGACCACGAGAACTACCAGCTGGCCGACACGCCCGTGCCGCAGCATCTGGACCACGACGTGGACGAGGAGGCGCTCGAGCGCATGATCCCCGGGTACCTCGGGCCGGCGCTCGATTTCTTCGATGTCGTTCTCGCGGGAACGGGCGACGGGGAAGCCCTCCCCCGGGTGCGGTGGCGGCTGGGCGCCGACGAGTGGCGCACGTCAGCCGCGTGGCCCCCGCCCGAGAGCCGCGAGCTGCGGCTGATGCTCGGCGACGCTCCGGCCGCGGCGGGAGGCGAGGAGGGCGGCGTGCTGGCAATGGGCGTGGACGAGCCCTCGGTCGTCGAGTGGGTGCACGACCCGGACGATCTCGTGCCCTCGACCGTCGTCGACCCGTTCGCGTTCCTCCACGAGTTCCCTGACGAGCGCGCGGTCGAGGGACGGCCTGACGTGCTCACGTTCACCGGCCGGCCGCTGATCGAGCCGCTGGATCTGGCCGGGCCCGTGCGGGTACTGCTTCGGGTGGGGAGCAGCGCGCCGTCCATGCACGTGCACGTCAAGCTCGTCGACGTCGCGCCGGACGGCCGGGCGCTGATGCTTTTGCGCGGGCAGGGGGCGGTGGCGACGCCCGGAGACGATGCGACCGCCGTCACCCTCGACCTGGGGCACACCGGCTACCGGCTCGAGCCCGGGCACCGTCTGCGGCTGCATGTCGCGTCGAGCGACTTCCCGCTGTACGTCCCGCACCCGGGGACTGACGCTGATCCCTGGTTCGCAACCGAGACGGTCGCCAACCGGCAGCGGCTCGTGTGCGGCGGGCCCGAACCCTCGAGCCTCACGATCACGGTGGTTCAGCGGTGAAACGGGAAGCGCAGTGAATGGAAGCGCCGGTTCCGGTCGGTCGCGTACTCGCCCCGCTGGAGCTCCTCGGAGTCGTCCTGCACCAGCCAGATCACACCCAGGGCCGCGAGCGCGAAGATCCCGACGGCACCGGCCCAGAAGGGCCCGCCGAGCGCCCCAGCGACGACTGTCGGCAGCACGAAGACGAGCAGGACGCGCACGATCCGGCGACGTGTCCAGAAGGGCTCCACACCCGCAGCCTAACGCCGCGGGCTAGCGCAGCACCGGGCCCGCCCGCCGGTCGGTAGAGGGCGTGCCGCCGGCGACGATCGGCCACCCGTCGACGTAGGAGATGGGGTCGATCAGCATCACCCGCCGCACCTGGCCCTCGAACAGCCAGGGCCGGCGGCTGTCGATCGCGTGGTAGACGACCCAGTCGTCCCCGGCGTCGTCGCGCACCACCGAGTTGTGGCCCGGGCCGCGCCAGCGGTCGTTGTCGCGCAGGACGAAGTGGCTGGAGCCGTCCGCCCGCCGCTCGAACGGGCCGTCGGGGGCGCGGCTGCGAGCGACCATCGTCGCGTAGCTCGGCGGGTACGTCCACGTCCGGTCGCCCGAGTACCAGAGGTGGTACCAGCCATCGCGCTCCACCACGAACGGGCCCTCGATGCCGTGCTCGAACGGCAGTTGCGGCTCGGCCGACCAGCCGCGCAGCAGGCGCCGGGGCCGGCTGCCCGCAGCGAAGCCGCGCAGGTCGCCCGCGAGCTCCTGCACGACGATGTCGCCCCCGCTGCCCCAGTAGCAGTACCAGCCGCCGGCCGGGTCGCGGTACAGGCACGGGTCGATGTCGGACGTCGTCGGGCCGCAGTGGAGCGGTGCGCCGACGTCGCGGAACGGGCCCGCCGGCGACTCGGAGACCGCCAGGGCGAGGCACAGCGCCGGGTCGTCGGTCGGCGCCGGATAGGGCGGGTCGTCGGGCGCGGCGGAGTACGCCATCACGTACAGGCCGCGATGCTCGACGACGTGCGGCGCCCACAGCATCTGGGTCGTCCGCGCCCACGACGGCCGCTCCGGCAGGGCCTCGCCCAGGTACGCCCACGCGGCCATGTCGCGCGAGCGCGCCACCTGGATGTTCACGACCGGGCGCTCGCCCAGGCCCTGGGTCGCGTAGGCGTAGCACCAGCCGTCGCTCGCCCGGAGGACGTTCGGGTCCGGGAAGTCGCGGTCGAGGACGGGGTTCGTGTAAAGGCTTATCGGCGACGGCCGCCGATCACGGCCCGGGACATGTCGCAGGCAGGGTGATCGTGAAGGCGGTGTTCTCGTAGGTGGCCGTGTGCGTCGCGCCCTGCATCGCGTAGGTGACGGTGAGGGTGCGGTTCTCCGTGATCGTACGGCCTGCCGTGGCGGGCGTGCACGCATGCCGGATCGCGTAGTGCAGGTTGATCGCGGCCCAGTCTCCGGGCCTGATCGTGAACGGGGCGAAGGGCGGCTCGGGTGGGTAGGGCCGCGGCCCCAGCTCCGCGGCCGCTCCCGGCTTCGAACGCGATCTGGGGATCCGGATCCGGGCGCCCGTGTAGCGGATCGGCGCCCCGGCGCCGACGGCGGGCGTGATGGCGCGGACGGTGACCGGGTGGCCGTTGGGGTTCTCGAGCACGAACCCGAGGCCGATCGTCGTCCCGGGCAGGTACCCGACACGGTCGCCGGCCGCCGCGCTGCCGCGTTCTGCCTCGCCGCCGGACTCCCAGCCGTGCAGGGCGAGCCGCCTGGGCGGCGTCGTCGGGGGCGGCCGCCAGCTGCTCGGGCACGGCAACGGCGGCGCGAGCGTGGCCGGTTCGCCGAATCCGAACTGGATGCACGTTGCGTAGCGGTGATCGGGTATCCCGGCCAGCCCGCTCTCGAGCCTGGCGGAGCCCCCTTGCACGTACAGCGGCCGCCCGTCGGCCTCGTAGAGGGCGATGAACGTCCCGTCGCTCCCCAGGCGATGGAGCCGGAGCTGGAGCTGCGAGAGCCGATGCCGCAGGAACCACACCGGGTTTGCGACCTGGAGTGCCACGGCGGCCGAGTACCCGTCGGGCACGCCGGCCCTGACAGCCAGTACGCGCGCGCCCGACCCGGACGCGATCCTCTCCACCCGGCGGCGGAACGCGGCCAGGCCCGTCGCCGGCGCGGGCGGTGGGTGAGTGCCGCCGGTGACACGACCCGCACCGGAGCCGTACCCGACGACGATGACGCGGGGCAGCCCGAGGGCGGCCGAGCGGTCGCGGAACGCTCCCCCGACGAGCCACGTCTCCCAGTCGCCGAGCGAGTTGTCGTGACCATGCGGGACGGGAGCCTCCGACCCGAGGAGCTCCACGTCTCCGGGGCGGATGGGGTGCCAGTCACCCGTCGCCGGCACGATCCTGAGCACGCGGATCTGGGTCGGCCGCATCCGCCGCACGATCCGCGCCAGCAGCCGCCGCTCGGCCGGGCTACCGCCGCGGATCACCGGGGTGCGCGCCGCCGGGAGATGGATCGGGCGCATCGGGTGGCGGGGAGGCGCCGTGCGCGAGCCGCCGGCCTGTCCGCAGCCCGTGGCCGCCACCGCGCCGAGGGCGATCACAATCCGCAGGGCGAGCCGTGCCATGGTCGCTACGACGCCGGGCCCGGGCGGAAAGTTCCCGAGGACAGACCCTCCGCACGGCCCGCGGGCGATCTGACATCCTGCCCGAGATGCCGGCCGATCCGCCTCCGCTGCGCCTGTCCGTGTGGGTCCGGCGTGACTGTGTGCGCTGGGCAGACCGGGGGCCCTACCACTGGACGGCCGAGTGCATTGACGGCCGTGCCCTGGTCGAGCTCGACCACCTCGAGGCGAGGGCGATGTCGAACCTGCGGCCGTGCAAGCTGTGCGCATCGAGAGGCCGCCGGCGGACGGGGCCGGCGGCGCAGCAGCCGCGTCGCGTCACCGATCGGTAGGCGCACGCCGCGACGACACCGTGAGGCGATTCGTCCCCCGCGGCGGGGCCGGGCCGCGGGGGACGGGAGCTCACGCGGCTACTGCACGCACCAGTTGACGACGAACGGGTAGACCTCGTTGTTCGCGGGGTTGTCCGGGCGCATCAGGTCGAGCCACGTGCCGCCGTTGACGGGTTCGGTGTCCCCCGTGCTCGTGTTGGTGCCGTGCGGGTACTGCGCGACCTTGACCGAGCCATAGCACTCGAGCTGGCTCGACATCGTCGCGACCTGGTTCTGGAGCGCGACGATCTGCAGATGCTGGTTGCGCAGACGCGCGTTCAGGTTGTTGAGGTGGTTGTCCACGCAGGGGACCACCTTCTTGCACGCCGCCGGATAGGTCGGCTTTGCGACGAGGGCGCTCGTGGCCGCGGCCGTGCCCGCCGCAACTGCCACCATCAGCACCGCGCCGATTGCGACTGCCCACTTCAGGTTCTTCACGTTGCCTCCTGGAGCCGTCGGGTGATAATCGGACAAGTCAACCTATCCGATCGACGCCGGGGGGCCCACTACCCGTCTGGGTGGAGTCGCGCGTTCCGTGAGCCGGTGGATAACTTGTAACCACCACCGGCGCTTGGTAGGGTCGGCGTCCCTTCCGACGGAACAAGGAGACTAGCGTGCGCCGGCCCATCCTGAGAGGGTCAATGATCCTCTTCCTGCTCGCCCTCGTGGGCGCTGTCCTGCCCGCCGCCGCGTCTGCGCGGGCGCCGTCCCACGCGATCATCCGGTTCAAGGTGCCCTCGACGATCGGCCTGTTCGACCCCTCGTCGACCTCGACCACCGCGCAGGCGGTGATCTCCTGGAGGCAGGGGGCGAGCACCACCGGGGCGGGGTGTTGCACGAACAGGATCTACGACGACGGCACGCTGGTCAGGCGCACGTCGGGCAACACGTACCAGACATCCGTCTTCGTCGGCGGGCTCGAGATCGGGCCCTTCACCATCGACTCGTATGACTCGCACGGCAAGTTCGTCGGCTCGGCGCTGGCCGACCCGGGCTTCGGCAACGACTTCGAGGATGCCTACATCAACGACCACGGGTCGGACTGCGACACGCCGGGGGCCGGATTCTCGGGCTCCTGGGCGCAGCTGATCAACGGGAACCACGAAGGCGGCGGCTCGTGCCAGTCGACGACCGCCGGCGACTCGTTCACGTTCGACTCCGGGATCGACAACGCGTGGATCACGACCACCGGCCCGCACCAGGGCTCGGCCAGGATCTACATCGACGGCAAGTACGTGCAGACCGTGTCGACGTATTCCAAGACCACGCACTACCGCCGGCTCGTGTGGGCGCACCGGTTCGGATCGCTCGGTGGGCACACCATCAAGATCGTGAACGCCGGGACGCCCGGACATCCGGGGATCGAGGTCGACGCCGACATCTTCATGACCGTCGACTAAGGCCTCCGACCGCGGCGGTACGCTCGCCGCATGACGCATCCGTTCGCGCACGTCGACGACCAGCCGGATCCGCGAGCCTGGATCGACGTGCTCGACCGGCTGCGGTCGGATCCGCTCTACGCGAAGTACAAGGCGAGGGTCGTCGAGCTGCTCGGCCCTGCGGCCAGGGGCCGGTACCTCGAGATCGGATCCGGCACGGGAGCGGACGCCGTCGAGCTGGCACGGCGGTACGGCGCCGAGGTGGTCGGCGTCGACTCCTCCGTCGCCATGGTGGAGGAGGCACGGAGCCGGGGGCTCGCCGACGCGCTCGTCGCCGATGCGCACGCCTTGCCGTTCGACGCGGACGTGTTCGACGGCGCGTGGGCCGACCGGACGTTCCAGCACCTTGCCGATCCCGGGCAGGCGCTGGCGGAGCTGGTCCGCGTCGGCCGGCCGGGTGGCGCCGTCGTCGTCGCGGATCCCGACTACGGCACACAGGTGGTCAACATCCGGGATCAGGATCTGGCGGACCGCGTGTTGGGCTCCCGCGCGGGCGTCGGCAGCTGGCGGCTCGCTCACCAGGTGCCGCGCCTCTTCGCCGAGGCCGGGCTCACGGACGTTCGCGCCGAGGCCGTCCCGGTCGTCGTGGTCGACCCGGCCTCGCTGGACAACGTGCTCGGCCTGCGAACGTGGGCGAACCTGGCGGCGGCGCAGGGGCTGCTCGAGGCGGCGGACGCCGCCCGCTGGGAGGCGGCGCTCGACGAGGCGGCGGCGGGCGGCTGGTTCCTCTACGCGTTCTGTGTCTTCATCACGAGGGGGCGAGTGGGGCCGCATCCGTCGTGAGCCGTTCCAGGGCCGCCGCCGCCTGACGCGCGAACCCGGTCGCCTCGCGCTCCTCGCTGTCGGTGATCGCCCGCCGCAGGAGCGCCTCCGCCCCATCCCGGTCTCCGGCTGCTCGGTAGCCAACCGCGGCGTCGAGGCGGGCGTGGAACTCGATGCTCGGGTAGTCGATGTCGGCGACCGTCGCCGCCATCTCGCCGGCGAGCGCCCGGGCCTCGGCCGACCGTCCCTCCGCGGCGTAGACCCGCACGGCGGCGCCGCGCCAGAGCAGCGCCGACCAGCGGTCGGAGGGCGACGACACCGCTCTGGCCTCCGCGCTCCGCCGCGCCGCGGAGTCGAGGCGCCCGGTGAGGGCGTGCGCGCGGGCGAGCAGGCCCAGGATGGAGGACGAGGATCCGACATCGCCGCGCTCGCCCGCGCCGGCCGCCGCGAGCTCCAGCGGCTCCACCGCCTCGGCCGGGCGCCCGGCGTCGAGGAGGACGACCGCCTTGACCCACTGGGACAGATACGCCTTGTAGCCGAGCTCCTGGACGATCGCGATCAGGTCTGTGACCGCCGCGAACGCGGCGTCGGCCTCGCCGCACTGCGCGAGCAGCGCCGCGGTGTCGGCCAGATAGTCGGCCCGGATCGAGCGCCCGAACCCGGCCGCCGCCGCCTCGCCCGCCTGCAGGAGGTCCGGGATGCGCCCCGACCCCCGCAGCGTGAACATCACGTCGCTGACCACGCCGAACGCCTCCAGCCACGGAGATCCCACCCGCCGCCCCAGCGCGCACGTGCGCCCGGCCGCCTCCCGGGCGCGCGCGCACCGAAGGAGCGTGTTCCCCTCCCAGATCGCCGTGACGAACCACAGTCGGGCGGCCTCGCCGAGGCGGCCCGCCCGCTCGACCTCCTCGGCCCCGGCGCGCGCGGCGGCGAGCGCGGCCCCCTCCGCTCCGGGGCCGACGTCCACGCACGTCGCGAACTCGATCATCCGGTGGAGCGACTCGCAGACGAGCTGGGCCGCGCGGTCGCCGCTCGTCGTCGCCGCCACACCGGCGGCCTTCGCCAGCGCGACGGCGGCGTCCATCTGGCCGGCGGTGAACAGCCAGCCCGAGCAGTCCGCGATCGCGATCGGCCGGGCCGCGTCGTCCGGCGGCAGGAGGGCGGCGACCCGGCGCAGCAGCCGGGCGGCGGTCATGAAGTCTCCCTGCGCGGCGGCCCGGTCGGCGACGAGCCGGAGCAGGCTCGCCGCCCGCCGGGCCGGCACGCGCGTGCTCTCGCCGACGTCGCCGATCTCGAGCCGGTAGCGGGCCGCCTCGGCGAGGTGGTGGCCGAGCACCTCCTCGTACTCGCTCACCCGCTCGCCGGCGAGTGCCTCGAGCCAGTCGGCGAACGCCTCGTGCCAGCGGGCGCGCATCTCCTTCGCGACGCGCTCGTACGCCGCCTCGCGGATCAGGATGTGGCGGAAGCGGTAGGCCTCCTGGCCCGGCAGCGCCGCCTGTTCGGCCCGGAAGAGCTGCTTGCGGGCGAGCCCACGCACCGTGGGCGGGATCTCGGCGGGGTCGGCGCCGAGCGCGGCCAGCGCGCCGAGGTGGAAGACCTGGCCCTCGATCGACGCCCGCTCGACGAGGCTGCGCTCGCCGCCCGAGAGCCGGTCGAGCCGGGCCGTGAGCAGCGCCTGGATCGTCGGCGGGAGGTCGAGCCGCTCGATCACGCCGGTGACCTCGACGCCGCCGTCGACGCGGCGCAGGTGGCCGTCGTCGACCAGCATCCCGACGAGCTCCTCCGCGAACAGGGGGTTGCCCTCGGCCGCCGCGACGATCCGGCCGGCGACCGCATCCGGGAGGTCCGGCCCGAGGAGCCCTCGCAGCAGCGCGTCGCCCTCGGCGTCGGAGAGCGGCTCGAGCAGGAGCATGGTCGCGTTCAGCGTGCCTCCGGCCCAGTCGGGCCGCGCCTCGAGCAGCTCGGGCCGCGCCATGCAGAGGAGCAGCACCGGCACGTCCGGGAGCCAGTTCGCCAGGTCGTCGATCAGGTCGAGCAGCGGCGGCTCGGCCCAGTGGATGTCGTCGAACGCGACGACGAGCGGACGCCTGCCGGCGACCGCTTCGAACAGCCGCCGCAGCGCCACCCGCGCGTCCTCCACGCGGGCGTCCGCGCCGGCCAGGCCGAGCAGCGACCCCACCCCGTCCGCCACCTCCGTCGCGATGCCGGGCTCGACCAGCGCCTCGAGCCGGGCGCGCACGCCCGCGGGGGAATCCCGCTCGTCGACCCCGGCGAGCGATTTCACCGCCTCGGCCAGCGCCCAGTAGGTCACGCCGTCGCCGTAGGAGAGGCAGCGGCCGGCGCACACGGTGGCGGCCGGCTCGAGCTCCGCCAGGAACTCCGCGACCAGGCGTGACTTGCCGACGCCCGCGGTGCCGAGCACCGTCACGAGCTGGCACGACCGCTCCGCGGCCATCCGGTCGAACGCGTGCTGGAGCATCCCCAGCTCGCGCACGCGGCCGACGAGGGCGGTCGCAGCGGGACGGAGCCGGCGCGCGGGGTCGTCGTCCACCGCGACGACGCGGTAGGCCGCGACCGGGTCGGCCTTGCCCTTCAGATCGAGCGGTTCGACGCCTTCGGCGATGAGCGAGCCCTGCACGAGCCGGTAGGTGCCCGCTCCGATCAGGATCTCGCCCACCGGCGCGGCCTGCTGCAGCCGCGCAGCCGTGTTCATCGCGTCGCCGGTCGCGATCGTGCGGGACGCCGGGGAGGCGCCGACGACTACCTCGCCCGTGGCCACCCCGATCCGGACGCCGAGCCGGACGCCCAGGCGCGCGTGCAGATCGTCGCCCAGGGCGCGGACTGCCTCGCGGGCCTCGACCGCGGCCCGGACGCAGCGCAGGGCGTCGTCCTCGTACGCCTGCGGCACCCCGAACAGCGCGACCACCGCGTCGCCGATGAACTTCTCGACGTGGCCGCCGTGGCGCTCGAGCGCGGCGGACACCGCGCTGAAGTAACGGTTCATCGCGCCCCGCACCGCCTCGGGGTCGAGCCGCTCGCCGAGCTCGGTCGACCCTGCCACGTCCGAGAAGAACACGGTCACGACCCGCCGGGACGCCGCTCCCTCGTCGTCGCGCTCCACCGGCGCCGCGCAGGCGGGGCAGAACCGGGCCCGCGCGGGCAGCGGCTCGCCGCACCTCGCGCACGTCGCCTCCACGTGAGCAGCATGGCCGCGGCCGCCGTCCGGTGTCAAGGAGCCGGTCCGCCCGCCCCCGGCGAGCATCCGCCCCGAAGGTGGGTACTGTCCAGGCGATGCCGGAGACGACGATCAGGCTCGGCGACACCGAGGTCAGACGGATCGGGATGGGCTCGAACCGCCTCGAGGAGACGCCGCGGAACGTCGAGTTCGTGCGCGCGGCGGTCGACGCGGGGCTCACCCACATCGACACCGCCTATCTCTACACGTCGGGCTCGAGCGAGCGGGCCATCGGCTCGGCGCTCGACCTGCCCAGGGACGGGCTCGTGGTCGCGACGAAGGGCGGCTACCGGGAGGGCGAGGGCAAGCCCGACGTCCTGCGAGGGCACATCGAGGAGAGCCTGCGCCGCCTCCGGACAGATGTCATCGACCTCTACTATCTGCACCGCGTCCATCCGGACACGCCGCTCGAGGACTCGATGGCGGTGATCGCCGAGGCCCGCGACGCCGGCCGGATCCGCCACGTCGGCATCTCGGAGGTGGACGTCGACCAGGTCGAGCGCGCGCGGGCCGTCGTGCCGATCGCCGCCGTCCAGAACCGCTACAACCTGGCGGAGCGCGCCCACGACGCGGTCATCGACCACTGCGAGGCGGAGGGGATCGTCTTCGTTCCCTACTTCCCGCTGCGGGGGCTCGACGGGGCCGCCGTCACCGAGATCGCCGAGCGGCTCGGGAAGACGGCGAGCCAGATCGGCCTGGCATGGCTGCTGCACCGCTCACCCGTCGTGCTGCCGATCCCGGGCACGCTCTCGATCGACCACCTGCGCGAGAACCTGGGCGCGCTCGAGATCGACCTCTCGCAGGCAGACGTCGCCGCGATCGGCGCGAGCTGACCGGCTAGGGCACGCCTCCGCCGCCGGCCATCCGGGCCGCGTCGATCCCCGTGACGAGGTCGTCGTACACCGGCAACGCGTCGCCCAGGCGGACGAGATCGGCCAGCCGCCTGGCCGCGGCTTCCGGCGGCGCGATCGCGAAGACGCCGGCCTCGCCCGGGTCGAGCTCCGCGGCGCACTCGAGCAGCGCGCCGATGATCGTGCTGTCCACGAACGTGGTCGGCGTGAGGTCGACGACGATCGCGCCGCCGGCCGCCCGCACATGCCCGAGCTGCTCGCGGAGGCTCGGCTGGGTCGCGAGGTCATGCTCGCCGTGCAGCGAGAGCACCCAGACGCCCGCGCGGTTCTCGACGTCGATGCGGCCCTCCGGGGGGGCCGGCACGCCGGATTCGCTCATGGAAACCTTCCGTTTCCGTCCCCATCGCGGATGCACGCGCCGTTCACACGGCCCGCGGAGTCAGGTTGGTGACGAGGACCTGAGCGCGGCCGGTGGCCGGGATCAGCGTAGCAGCCGGCTCTCCGGTTGCCTATGCACCTGGAAGGGGTACCGTAGGCGCACGATGTCCGCCGACAAGATCGAGTGCAGGTTCCCCGGCTGCGAGCGCGAGGCCGTGGTGCCGGTCCTGCCGACCGGTGAGGAGGGCCTCGCCCTGTGCCCGGAGCACCGCACGCTCCTGCTGGACGACGCCACGGAGTTCCGCCGGCTCTGGGGCGCGCTCGACCCGCGCCCGCGCGACCAGCCGCCGCCGTACGAGCCGCGTCGCGGCACGGTCTGAGCGAGCCCCGAGTTTCGCGGGGGCCGGTCCCGGGAACCGCCGACGACATGGCAGGTTGGCCCGAGCGGGAGTCCGGGGATCTGCACGCGCTCTTCGACGCCGTTGCCGACAGCGTCCCGGAGGCGCGTCTGCGGCTGCGGGCATGGTGCGATGCGATCCACGTCGGCGACCCCATCCGCGGCGACCTCCTGCTGGCCGTGACCGAGGCGGCCGCCAACGTCGTCCGGCACGCCTACCCCGATGGCCATGCGGGCTCGTTCGCGATCGACGCCCGCCGCGTGGCGGGGGACGTGGTGGTCACGGTTCGCGACGAGGGCGTCGGGACGGGGCGCGCGGCCCCGTCGCGGGGTGGGGGTCTCGGCCTGGACATCATCGGGCGGCTGTTCCCCGACTCCTCGCTCTGCGACGCCGATCCGGGCACGCGCGTCACCATCCGCACGCCCGGCTCTTGACGGTTTCTGCGATGATGCGGGCCGTGAAGCGGGAGCAGGAGCAGGAGCGAGAGCTGCGCGAGTGGGCGGTCTCGCTGGCGGCCGCCCGCGAGGCCGATCGGCGCGCGATGGGCCGGGCGATCCTGATGCTGCTCGAGCGGATCGAGAGCCTCCGGGCCGAGCTCGCGCGCCGGCCGGCCGAGCCGGTCATCGTCCCCGAGGTGCCCGCGCCGGTGCCCGAGGCCGAGGCGGCGTCCCTGCCCGAGGTCGGCCCGGACGAGGACACCATGGTCGTCGGCCTGCGCGAGCGCCTCCGCGCGGTCACCCACCGCAACCACTGACCGCCGAATCGGGGTCTGACCCCGAACGGCGGCCGTGACAGTTTCGTTGCACGCACGTTCGGGGTCTGACCCCGGGTGAGCTGGTGGCCCCGAGCGGCCCACGCGCCGCCCGGAGCCCAGTCGCGCCGAGCCGTGGTGCGTGGCTCCTCCTCTGGCTCGGCTGCGCACGCGTCGAGCGAGCCCCCTCCGGCGGGCAACCGCTGGCTCCCTCGACGAGAGCGGGGATTCCCCGTGCCGTCCGCTTTCTAACCCTCCCGCCGGTAGGGTTGGCCGCATGACCGATTCCCATCGCCTGCAGCCCAACCGCCCCGACGAGACGAGCTACGCCGGCGTCGGCGTCACCTTCGGCCGTGTGCCCCTGGCGCTCGATCCCGCCGGCCTCGCCGGCGCGGACGTCGCCATCCTGGGGGCGCCCTTCGACGAGGGGGTGTCGTACCGGCCGGGGACGCGCTTCGGGCCGCGCGCGATCCGCATGGCCGAGGACGTCGCCTTCCCGATCGACCGCCCCCACATGGAGCTCGGCATCGACCCCTACGCCGAGCTCGACATCGTCGACTACGGCGACATCGAGGTGCACTCCTCAGACCTGGCCCGGTCGCACACGCTGCTGCAGAAGGGCGTGTCCGAGATCCTGGCCGCCGATGCGATCCCGGTCGTGCTGGGCGGCGACCACTCGCTCTCGATGCCCGTCCTCGCGGCGCTGTCCGAGCGCTTCGGGTCGGACGGCTTCTCGGTCGTCCACTTCGACACCCATGCCGACACCGGCGACTACGAGGACGAGGCGCCGCACGGCGTGCCCTTCCACCATTCCGTCCGCGACGGGCACCTGGACGGGCACAACATCGTCCAGATCGGGCTGCGCGGGGCCTGGCCCTTCCCCTCGGACTTCGAGTGGATGCGCAGCGTCGGGTTCCGCTGGCACACGATGGGGGAGGTCGTCGAGCGCGGGATCGCCGCCGTCACGAAGGACGCGATCGCCCACGCGCAGTCGCGCGCCCCGCGCACCTACCTCACCGTCGACATCGACGTGCTCGACCCGGCCTTCGCGCCGGGCACCGGCACCGCCGAGCCGGGCGGCCTCATGACGCGCGAGCTCCTGTGGGCCGTGCGGACGGTCGCGTCGCAGGTCGATCTGTGTGCGATGGACATGGTGGAGGTCTCGCCGCCCTACGACCCGACGGGCATCACCGCGATGGCGGGGCACCGGGTCGTGCTCGAGACGCTGTCGGGCATCGCGCTGCGCAAGAGCGGCCGCGAGGCCCGTCCGGAGCGGCCGTGAGCGCGATCTACGGCTGAGCCAGGGCGGCGGCGTGGCACTCGGCGTCGATGCACAGCCGGGTGCGGTCGCGGTCGAGGCACATGAGCCCGACGTAGGTGCGGCCGTCGTCGCCGAGCACGACCACCCGACGGCCGGCGTCGTCGCCCAGGCCGGCGATGACGTCGCCGACGCGGTCCGAGGCGGCGGCGGTCGGCGGCTGCGCCTTCGCGTGGTCGGCGATCGCCGCCCCGTCGTCGGCGCCCTCCAGGTCGTCGGAGCCAACGGCGCCGGCGTAGGCCGCGCCGTCGAGCAGCGGGATGAGCCGCACCGACCCCGAGGCGAAGATCGCCCGGCCCTCGGAGACGGTCGCGCCGGCCGGAAGCTCCTTGCCGCGCACGGTGACGACCTCGCCGGCGGTGCGGTCGAGGAGGTCGGCGAGAGTGACGTTGACGGTGCTGCTCACCGGGACGGATTGTACGCGCGCGAACGGCCCCGCCCGGAGGCGAGGGCCGTCGGCGGGGACGGTTACTGCACCAGCCGGGAGGAGCCGCCGGCGAGATCCGCGGCGATCCGCTGGAAGATGCCGGTCAGCGAGCTCGGGTCGGGCAGGTCGTAGAAGTACGACGGGTCGGTCGCGATGTTCTGAAGCGCCGTCTGCGCGCCTGCGACGTCGGTCTCCCGCGTGTTGTGCCAGCCCGCGGTGCTGCCGTCCGGCATGGTGGCGCCGGGAGACGCGTAGCAGTCGTCGCCGTCAGCGGTGTAGGCGATCGAGTAGACGAGCACGCCGGCCGCCTTGGCCACGCCGGCGCTGGTCGCGCCCTGGCCGCACGGGCGAGTCAGGTAGGGCGACGATCCCGGCAGGAAGCTCGGGCCGACGTTGGCCGCGCCGTCGGAGAGGATTACGATCGCCTTCTGGGCGTCGGGCCGGCCGTCCGCCTGCAGCTCCTGGTAGGCCGCGTCGATTGCCTCTGCGTACGCGGTGTTCCCGCCGGGCTGCACGCAGTTCACCGTCGAGATCAGCGGCGAGGAGTTCACCAGGTTGCCCGTGGTCGTCGCATAGGCGTTCGACAGCGGCACCACCGTGTACGCGGCCCCGGGCAGACTGTACGTTCCACTGTGGTTGCTGCCGGCGAAGTACGAGTCGACGCTCTGGCACCCCGTGCCCGTCGACGGCGCCGGCGGGAGCACGGCTAGGCCGACGTTGTCCACGGTGGGATCCATGGTCGAGAGGAACGCCTTGATCCCATCCTTCGCATGCGCCATCTTGGAGTCGGCGTCCATCGACTCGGTCCGGTCGAGCACGATCATGACGTCGAGCGGGAGCCCGCCGCAGGGCGAGCACGCCTGGGCGTGGGCCTTGAGCTGGATCGTGTCGAAGCCGAGCAGCTTCAGCAGGTACGTCGGCACCCTGGCCGTCTCGTCCACCGTGACCGTGTTCGGCTGCCCCAGGGTGCAGTTGTATCCGGCCTGGGCCTGACAGTCGACCTTCACGCTCTCCGACACGTCGGCGCCCGGCACGCCCGCGATCGGGTTCACGCCGCCGGACTGGGAGCCGTAGCGGACGGCCGCGGAGGTCGCGTCCCCCACGTTGGCCGGGTAGTTCATCGTCAGCTCGCCGGCGCCGCCCGCGGCGGCCGCGTCGGCCGAGGCCTGCAGGGCGCGCTGGACGCGGTAGGCGTTCCCGAGGTCGATCACGAGGCCCGCGAAGATCAGGATCGTGAACATGAAGACCACGACCAGGGGGAGCGTCTGGCCGAGCTGCGAATTCGACGGCGCACAAGGGGTGCGGGGGGCCGCGGGTAGCCTGCGCCGCGCAGCCGAACTGCGTAGAGAGGGGGCCATCTGCTCGCCTTCGCTCCGGGGGTGGAATGACCCCGCCCTCGCCCGGGGGGGAGGGCGGCGGGCGGGGTGGCTCTAGAGCGAGAGTCCGTGTGCGGACAGTCGGCCTCAATCCCCCGAAGGAAGGATCTTCCAGCCTGGGGACTGTCCCCGGCCGGGGACAGTCCCCGATCTTCGGGCTATCCGGCGGACGAATCGGTCTGCCAGAGGCCGAACTCGTTGCCGTGCGGGTCGGTGCAGGTCGCGAACCAGCCCATCTGCGGCACCGGCATCGCGTCCCTTGCCGTGCCGCCGAGCTCCTTCACGCGGGCCGCGCCCGCGTTCACGTCGTCGACGCTGAAGTACGTCCGCGTGCCCTTCTTGCCGGGCTCCATGTTCGTGATCGCGGCGCCGGTCTGGTCGGCGATGCGGGTCATGTGGTACTCGGACGGGCCGGGGAACGACTCGAAGCTCCAGCCGAACAGGCCGCCCCAGAACTCGCGGCTGGTCCCCGTGTCGTCCGCGGGGATCTCGATGTGCACGATCTCGCCGGGCATGCCTCTCCTCTCGTCGATGTCGACCATAGTGACCCCCACCGAGGGGGTTTCTCATCGCAGGCGGTCGCGGAACCGGCGCATGAGCGACGGCGGCCGCGGCTGGGTCGCGAGCCACTCGTCGCGGAGCGGCAGCCGGCCCTGCTCGCGGGCGGCCAGCACGCACTCCGTGTGGGCGTGCCGGCGCCGGTCGGCGTCGCCCTCGGGCGCGATCAGCATGTGATCCGCCATCGCGTGCAGCCGGTAGCCGCAGAGCGGGCAGCGGTAGGTCGCCGCCTTGCGGCTATGGGCCGGCCGGACCGTCCACCAGCGCGCCTTGCCGAGCTTCGCCATTCCCCGCATGATGGCCCACGGGGCGAGCTACCGTTTGCCGTCATGCCGTCCTCGTCGGAGACCGCGACGCCGGATGCCGTGGCCGAGCGCCTCTACGGCCTTGAGCCGGAGGAGTTCGTGGCCGCCCGCGACGCCGCGGCCAGGGCGCTGCGGGGCGAGGGCCGCAAGGCCGAGGCCGCGGCGGTCGGGAAGCTGCGCAAGCCCAGCGCGGCCGCCTGGGTCGTGAACCGGCTCGCCCGCGACGAGGCCGGCCTGGTCGAGGCGCTCCTCGACGCCGGCGCGAACCTGCGCGCGGTGCAGCTGGCCGGCGCCCCGGCGTTGGACCTGCGCGCCGCGATCGAGGCCGAGGCGAAGGCGCTCAACGCCGTCATGCGGCCCGCGGGACGGATCGCCGGGACCGGCCGCGAAGGCGCGCTCGAGCGGGCGCGCGACACGCTGCACGCGGCGGCGCTCGACCCCGACCTGGCCGAGGAGGTGCGGCGCGGCGTCGTCGTCCGCGAGCAGCAGGCGATCGGCTTCCCGCTCGGGGCGGCCCTGCCGGAGCGTCCCGCCGCCCGGGTGCCCGCCCGGGCGTCGAGGCGCCGGGACGCCGCGAAGACCGCGCCGGAGCCGGCCCCGGCCCGCGACGAGGTCGCCGCCCCGCGGCTCGAGCGGGCCGCCAGGGCGGCGGCGACGGCCGCGGAGAAGCTCGACCGGGCGGAGGAGGGGCTCGCGCGCGCCTCGGGGGAGCTGGACCTGGCGAAGGAGGAGCTGGTCCGCGCCCGGAGGGCGCTGGCCGCGGCCGAGCGGAAGGCCGACGGCGCGGAGCGGGCGGCTGCCGCCGCCGAGCGCGCCCGCGACGCCGCCCGCGAGAAGGCCGACGAGGCCGCGGCCCGCCGTCGCGAGCTGGCCGGGGACTGATGGTCGTCCACCTCCTCGACGGCACCTACGAGCTCTTCCGCCAGTTCTACGGCCGTCGCCGCGGGCGCGGGGGCGGGGGGCGCTTCGGCGCAGCGGCGGGCGTGCTGCACTCGATCCTGCAGATGGCCGAGACCGGGACGACCCACATCGGCGTCGCCACCGACCACGTGATCGAGTCGTTCCGCAACGAGATGTGGCCGGGCTACAAGACCGGCGCCGGCGTCGACCCGGCGCTGAAGGCCCAGTTCGGGCCGCTCGAGGAGGGCCTCGCCGCGATGGGGGTGGCGGTCTGGCCGATGGTGGAGCTCGAGGCGGACGACGCGCTCGCCGCCGCCGCCCGCATCGCCGCGGACGACGACGACGTCGAGCAGGTCTGCATCTGGACGCCCGACAAGGACCTGGCCCAGGCGGTGCGCGGGAACCGGGTCGTGCAGGTCGACCGCCGCGCCGGCACGATCCGCAACGCCGACGGCGTCCGCGAGAAGTTCGGCGTCGGGCCGGACGGCATCCCCGACCTGCTCGCGCTGGTCGGCGACAGCGCCGACGGCTATCCCGGCATCCCCGGGATCGGCAAGGTCGGAGCCGCCCGGCTCGTGAACCAGCACGGCCGCATCGAGGACTTCCCGCCCGAGGTGCTCGGCGAGCGCCGCGACCTGGCGCTCCTGTTCAAGGATCTCGCCACGCTGCGCAGCGGCGAGGCGCTGTTCGCCCGGGCCGAGCAGCTGCGCTGGAAGGGCCCGGGCGGCGACTTCGCCGCCTGGGCGGGGGAGATCGGCGACGATCGCCTGGCCGAGCGCGCGGCGGCCGCCGCGACCTGACAACCACCCCGCGGTGTGCGAACATGTGTTCGATGGACGCGGCGACGATCCTGCACGCCGACCTCGACTCGTTCTACGCCTCGGTCGAGCAGCGCGACGACCCGCGCCTGCGCGGGCGGCCGGTGATCGTGGGCGCGGGGGTCGTGCTGGCCGCGAGCTACGAGGCCAAGGCGCACGGGATCCGCACCGCCATGGGCGGCAAGGTGGCGCGGCGGCTGTGCCCGCACGCCGTCGTCGTGCCGCCGCGGATGTCGGCGTACTCCGAGGCGAGCAAGGCCGTCTACCGCGTGTTCGACGACCACTGCCCGCTCGTCGAGGGCCTCTCGATCGACGAGGCGTTCCTGGACGTGCGCGGGATGGAGCGGATCGCCGGCTCCCCGGTCGAGATCGCGGTGCGCCTGCGCCGGGCCGTGCGCGAACGGGTCGGCCTGCCGATCACGGTCGGCGTCGCGCGCACCAAGTTCCTGGCCAAGGTCGCAAGCGGCGTCGCCAAGCCGGACGGGCTTCTCGTCGTCCCGCCGTCGCGTGAGCTGGCGTTCCTGCACCCGCTCCCCGTCGAGGCCCTCTGGGGCGTCGGGCCGAAGACCGCAGGCCGGCTGCGCGAGCAGGGGATCGCGACCGTGGCCCAGGTGGCGACTCTGGGGGAGGGGACGCTGGTCGAGCTGCTGGGGCGGGCGGCCGGCCGCCACCTGCACGCGCTCGCGCACAACTCCGACCCGCGCCCGGTGCAGGCCCGCCGCCGGCGCGGCTCGATCGGCTCGCAGCGCGCGCTCGGCCGCCGGCCCCGCTCGCCGGAGGCGGTCGACGCGATCCTGGTCGGCCTGGTCGACCGGGTCACCCGCCGCATGCGGGCCGCGGGCCGGGTCGGGCGCACCGTCGTCCTGCGCCTGCGCTTCGGCGACTTCGAGCGCGTCACGCGCTCGCACACGCTCCCGCACGCCACGTCGGAGATGCAGCCGGTGCTCGTGACGGCCCGGATCCTGCTCGCCGGCGCGATGCCGATGATCGAGGCCCGCGGCCTGACCCTGGTCGGCATTGCGGTCGCGAACCTCTCCGACGACCGCGCCGTCCAGCTGCTCCTGCCGTTCGACCGCCGCAACGGCGGCGCGCTCGACGCGGCGGTCGACACGGTGCGCGAGCGCTACGGCTCGAAGGCCATCATGCGCGCGGTCATGCTCGGCCACGACCAGGGCCTGACGGTGCCGCTGCTACCGGACTAGATGGTTGATTCCGATTCCCGTGATGTCCTGGGCGGCTGGGAACCGAGCAGCGCAAGGACGCAGGAAGCGTTCATACCTGGTCGTATGGGCGCGACCGAGGACGAAGCGATGCGACGGTTCGCGGCCTCAGTCCCACCACGATCCGAACCCCGACCGCAGTTGTGCGACCGCCAGTTCCAGATCATGGCCGCGGCGTATGCCAAGGTCGGGATCAAGGTGCACGAGGTCTCCGGCGGCGACGGCGGCGAGGCCTACACGATGCTCACGGCCCCGGGCGGCAAGTACCTGACCGCCTGGCCCACCCCATGAGCTACGGCATCATCGTCCCGAACGACCTCGACTTCGACGGCGACATGATGTTCGCCCAGGGGCGGGCGTAGCCGCGGAAGACGACGTCCACGATCTGCTTCCGGGGGGTCGCGTACTCGAACGCCTCCTTCACGAGCGGGTTGAGGAGCTCGCGGTTCTTCGGCTTCTTCGGGTTCGAGTTGAAGCCGAGGTTGGTGACCTCGTCCCCCGGCTGCACGTCGAGCGTGATCCCCTTCTTGCCCTTGAGCGCGCTGCCGGCACTGTAGGGGACCGCGTCGACGACGTCGACGTTGTGCGCCTCCAGGTCGGCCACCATCGACGTCGTGTTCGTGTAGTAGGTGAGCGTGACGGCGGCGGCGCGCGACTTCGGCCCGTAGAAGTAGGGGTTGGGCTTGAAGACGGTCGTCCCCTTCTCCTCGAACCGGGTGATCGTGTAGGGGCCGCCGGACACCATCGGCAGGTGCTGTTCGGGCCGGAACGCCTTCAGCGCGCCGCCGTTGTTCCCGGTGTGCTTGTCCCACACGTGCTCGGGCAGGACGAAGAACTGCTCCAGGTTGGCGAGGCCGGGGGCCACCGCGTGCGCATAGCGGATGACGAGCGTGTTCGGGTTCGGCGCCGACGCCGACTTCACCCCGGTCAGGATGCCCGCCAGGTACGAGGTCGCGCCGTTGCGGTAGCGCAGCGAGGTGTCGATCGTCCACACGGCGTCCTTCGCGGTCAACGGGACGCCGTCCGACCACTTCCCGCCGGGCCGCAGGTGGAACGTCCACACGAGGCCGTCAGGGGTGTGCGTCCAGCTCTTCGCCCAGTCGCCCTCGAGCTTCAGGCCGGGGCCGTACTGCACCAGCTGCGGGAACACCATCCCGTAGGCGGTCGAGTCCTGCGTCTCGATCCCGACGAACGGGTTGAGCGTGTCGATGTAGTACGTGGTGCCGACCCGGAGGATCTTCCTGGCGCCGCCGCTCGACGACGACCCGCCGCCGCAGCCGGTCGCAAGGAGCGCCGCCGTCCCCGCCAGGGCGACGGCTGTCCGCAGGAGTTTTGAGCGCGGACTCAAGATCGCAGCGCGCCTATACCACGGCCCGTCCGGCCGCGTCAATCCTTGACCGCGCGTCGAGGCCGATGCTTGAATGCGGCCGATTTCTGTGTCATCGCTGAAGAAACCCGGGACGGGCCGCAAGGGCGCCGCCATGCGCACGGCCATCCTCGACGCGGCCTGCCGGGCGATCGTCGAGCGCGGGGTCGACAACGTCCGCATGCGCGACATCGCCGCGGCGGCGGGCGTCTCGCCGACGCTGCCGCACTACTACTTCGACACCCGCTCAGGGCTTCTGCGCGGGCGTTCGTCCACGCCGAGGAGGCGATGGCCCGGCTCGAGCTCGAGGCCGCCGGCGACAGCCCGCCGCGGGAGCGGCTCGAGCGCCTGCTGCTCGTCTACTTCGACGCCGATCCGCGCGTGTACGAGATCTGGATGCTCGCGCGCGAGATGACGACCCGCGCCATTCGCGAGCCGGGCCTGCGCGACTCGCACGAGGGCGTGTACGCGTCCTGGTCGCGGACGATCGCCGGCGTGATCCGCGCGGGGCAGGACGCCGGGGAGGTCGATGCGGGTGTCGACGCCGACGTGGCCGGCTGGCGCCTGACGGCGCTCGTCGAGGGCCTGGGGACGTGGCTCCTGACCGGCATGGCCACCCGCCGCCAGTGCCGCGAGCTCGTCCGCGACTGGATCGCGCGCGAGCTGGGCGAGTAGCCGGCCCCGGTTGTCGGCGGGCGGCAAGCGGGGTCAGACCCCGAACGGCGGCCGTGACAGATCCGTTGCGCCCATGTGCGGGTACCGCCTCGCCCGCAGCCGGGCTTGAGGCAGGATTGCCCCGTGCAGGCACGGGCCCCAGACTCCGCCGACTCCCACGCCGGGTGGGCGCCGCTGCTTGCGATCTGCCTCGGCACGTTCATGCTGCTGATCGACGTCACGATCGTGAACGTCGCGCTCCCCCAGATGGCGGTCGACCTGCACACGTCCTTCGCCAGCCTGCAGTGGGTCGTCGACATCTACGCCCTCACGCTCGCGGCGCTGCTGATGGTGATCGGCTCGGCCTCGGACGGGGTCGGTCGCCGGCGCACCTACATCGCCGGGCTCGTGGTGTTCACGCTCGCCTCGCTCGTGTGCGGGCTGGCGCCGTCGGAGGACGTGCTCGTCGCCGCGCGGGCCGTGCAGGGCGCCGGCGCGGCGGCGATGTTCGCCACCACGATCGCGCTCATCAACGTCGCCTACACCGGCCGGGCGCGGGGCGTGGCGTTCGGCATCTGGGGCGCGACGAACGGCGCCGCGGCGGCGGCCGGGCCGATCGTCGGCGGCCTCCTCACCCAGGGGCTCTCCTGGCGCTGGGTGTTCTTCGTCAACGTGCCCATCGGGGTCGCCACCGTCGTGACCGGGCGGCGGTCGCTGCGCGAGTCGCTCCGGGAAGGGCCGGTCAGGGTGGACTGGCCCGCAGGCGTCGCCTTCACGGTCGCGGCCGGATCGGCCACCTACGGGCTCCTGCACGCGCAGTCCGACGGCTGGACATCGCCCGTGACCCTGTCCCTGCTCGCCCTCGCCGTCGCGGCCCTGATCGGGTTCGTGGTGCGCGAGGGGCACACGCACGACCCGATGTTCGACCTGGCGCTCCTGCGCGGCGGCCCGCTGGCGGGGGTGCTCGTCGCGGCGACGCTCTACACCGCCGTCGCCTTCGCCGCGCTCATCTACACCTCGATCTGGCTGCAGACGATCCTCGGGCTCAGCCCGGTCGCCGCCGGCCTCGTGACGCTGCCGCTGAGCGCGCTGTCGTTCGTCGTCGCCGCCGCAGGGGGGCGCGTGCTGCACGACATCCCGGCGCGGCTCGTGCTGGTGGGGGGACTCCTCCTGCTCGGCGTGGGCGACCTGCTCGAGATCGGCCTCGGCGGTGGGTCGAGCTGGGCGCGGCTCCTGCCGGGCCTGGCGATCCTGGGCATCGGGGTGGGTGCGATGAGCCCGGTGCTCGCCTCCGCGGCGATGTCGTCGGTGCCGACGGAACGCGGCGGGATGGCCGCGGGCGCCGTCAACACCGCCCGCCAGCTCGGGTTCGCGCTCGGGATCGCGATCCTCGGGGGCGTCTTCGTCTCCCGGATCGGCGACCACCTTGCCGGGGGGCCGGGCCACGGGCGGCTGGCCGACGCCGCGGCGGGGGGCGGGGCCCAGGCCGCGCTGGCCGCGGCGCCGCCCGCGGCACGGACGCATCTGGACGCCTCCCTGCACGTCGCGGTCGGCTCCGCGCTCGGCTCCACCTTCGCCGTCGCCGGCATCGCAGGCCTCGCCGGCGCCGCTCTCGTCTGGATCATGATGCGCGACCCGAGCCGGGAGTCCGCCGCGCCCTGACCGGGGTCAGACCCCGAACGGCGGGCGTGACAGGTTCGTTGCAGTCCTGTTCGGGGTCTGACCCCGGAGGGCCGATGAGTTCTGCGCGGGTGTTCGGTCCGAGTGACATGTCCGTTCGGAAATCGGCGACACGACCGGGGCCGGGACCGCGGTACCCTGGATCCTTCGCGCGAGGCCCGACCCGGAGGGGGTCCGGCCCTCGCGCGTGGGTGTCTCGAACCCACGGCTCGCATACGACGCTTCTAAGGATGTGCTCTCGTACATGACTGATCCACACGCACCGACGCTGGAAGAGGAACGCGCGCTCTCGCACGCCGGCGGGCTGGCCCGCATGGCCCGCGCCTTCGCCCACCACCCGTGGCGCGTCATCGGCGCCTGGCTGGCCATCTTCGTCGTGCTCGGCGGGCTGAACGCCGCCTTCCACGGCACGCTGATCAACGACTTCAACATCCCGGGCTCGGACGTCCAGAAGGCGACCGACCTGATCAACGCCAAGTTCGGCGCCCAGAAGGGCGCGGCGCTCCGCGTCGTCGTGGCCGCCCCGCCCGGGCAGCGCCTCGACACGCCGCAGCGCAAGGCGGCGATCACCGACATGCTCTCCGAGGGGACGAGCTCCCAGCGGTCGCTCGACTTCACGAAGAAGGACGTGAACGCGATCACGAACCCGCTCGCGGGCGGGTCGCATCAGCTCTCGAAGGACGGTCGCATCGCGTTCTTCGACGTGCAGTACGACAAGAACGGGTTCCAGCTGCCCCGCTCGGGCGTCGTCAACACAGAGGACAAGCTGCGCTCGATCGGCCAGAAGGCCGGGATCGACGTGCAGTTCACCGGCGAGGCCGAGCAGGGCGACGTCTCGAGCGGCGGCAGCGAGATCATCGGCCTGATCGCGGCGTTCATCGTCCTGATGATCCTGTTCCGGGCGCTCGTCCCGACGGTCATCCCCCTGATCTTCGCGATCACCGCGGTGGCGGGCGCGTTCCTGCTGCTCTACCTGGCCGCCCGGCTCACGCACTTCAACACGGTGACCCAAATCCTGGTGCCGATGATCGGCCTCGGAGTCGGCATCGACTACACGCTGTTCATCGTGACCAGGTTCCGGCAGTACCTGCACGACGGCCTCGATCCGCGTGAGGCGGCGGCCGCCGCCGGCGCGACCGCGGGGCGGGCGGTGCTGTTCGCCGGCACGACGGTCGCGATCTCGATCACCGGCCTGGCCCTGATCGGCATCGACTTCATCACGAAGCTGGGGCTGGGCAGCGCGCTCGGCGTGCTGACGGCCGTGCTCCTCGCCCAGTCGCTGCTGCCGGCGGTGCTGTCGCTGTTGGGCCACAGGATCGACCGCGGCCGGCTCGGCCTGCGGGCGTCCGACGACTCCCGCGCCGGCCAGGCGAAGACGCCGATCGCCCGCTGGGGCCGCTTCGTCACCACCCACTCGAAGGCGATGCTGGCCGTCGCCGTCGTCTTCCTGTTCGTGATCGCCTCGCCGGTGCTCAAGTCCCGGCTGGGGCTGGCGGACGCGGGCACGGCGCCGAAGAGCCAGACCACCCGGCAGGCATACGACCTGCTCTCGACCGGCTTCGGGCCCGGGTTCACCGAGCCGATCCCGATCGTGGTCGCGCTGAACTCCGACCACAACGCGGCGGTGAAGCTGCAGAACGCGTTCAAGCACGTGCCCGGCATCTCCGACGTCGTGGCGCCGATCTACAACGCCAAGACGCCCGACCAGGCGTCCGTGGCGATCATCAACACCTACTCGAAGTACAAGCCGCAGGACTCGCAGACGGACGACATCGTCTCGACGCTCCGGCACACGACCATCCCCGACGCCCTCAAGGGCTCCTCGGCGGTCGCGTACGTGTCGGGCTCGAACGCCGCCTTCACCGACATCGGCGACCGCATCTTCTCGCGGACGCCGTGGTTCCTGCTCTACATCGTGGGGATCACGTTCCTCGTGATGGCGATGGCGTTCCGGTCGCTGGTGGTCGCCGTCAAGGCGGCGCTCACGACCCTCGCCTCGGCGGTGGTCGGGTTCGGCGTCCTCACCTTCGTGATCCAGCTCGGGCACGGGATGGGGATCATCGGCCTCGACCGCACCGGGCCGATCGAGAGCTTCGTGCCGCCGATCGCGTTCGCGATCCTGTTCGGCCTCTCGATGGACTACGAGGTGTTCCTGATGAGCCGCATCCGCGAGGAGCACGTGCACGGGAGCCGGACGTTCACGGCGGTGCGCGACGGGATGGCGGGCGTCGGCCGCGTGATCGTGGCCGCGGCCTTCATCATGTCGGCCGTGTTCTTCGCCTTCCTGCTCAACCCTGACCGCGTGTCGAAGGAGTTCGGCCTGCTGCTCGGCGTCGCCATCCTGACGGACGCCCTCGTCGTGCGCATGACGTTCGTGCCGGCGCTGCTGTCGGTGCTCGGCGAGCGCTCCTGGACGATCCCGGCCTGGCTTGACCGGGTGCTCCCGAACATCACCATCGAGCCGCCGGTGCAGCGCGAGGCGGCCGACGGCGGGAGCGCCGGCCCGCGCGAGCCGGCCGAGTCGACGGCGAGCTGAGGCGTCTGGGACCGTCCCCGCCCGCGAGGCGGGGACGGTCCCAGGGCTCATTCCTTCACGTACGGCCGGCCGTCCGCAGCCGGCGGCCGCGAGCGCCCGATCAGCCCGACCAGGGCGATCAGCGTCAGCACGTAGGGCAGCGTCGAGAGCAGGTTCACCGACACGTCCGCGCTCTGCTGGAGCCGGTCGGCCAGGCCGCTCGCAAAGCCGAAGAGCAGGCACGCGCCGAACGCGCCGTACGGCCGCCATTTGCCGAAGATCATCGCGGCCAGCGCGATGAAGCCGCGGCCCGCCGTCATGTTCTGGTCGAACGAGCCGACGAACCCGATCGATAGGTAGGCGCCGCCGAGCGCCGCCAGCATCCCCGAGAGGATCACGGCCGCGTAGCGGGTGCGGTAGACCGAGATGCCGACCGTGTCCGCCGCTCGGGGATGCTCGCCCACCGACCTGATGCGCAGCCCGATCGGCGTCCGGAAGAGCACCACGTGGACGAGGACGATGGCGGCGAACAGCAGCCAGATCATCAGGTTCAGGCTGCCGAAGACGCCGAGGACGCCGGGCAGGCTGCGGATCCCCGGAATGCTCACCTGCGGGACCATGGAGACGTTCGCGGGCGTGCCCTGGTCGCCGTAGACGTCGATGAACATGTAGCCCGTCACGCCCAGCGCGAGGAAGTTGATCGCCGTACCGATCACGATCTGGTCGGCGCGCAGGTGGATCGTGAAGATGGCGTGGACGGCGGCGAGCACGGCGCCGGCGGCGATCGCGACGAGCAGCCCGACGACCCAGGTGCCGCTCCACGCCGCCGCCCAGATGCCGAAGAACGCCCCGTTCAGCATCATCCCCTCGAGGCCGATGTTCACGACCCCCGCGCGCTCCGAGATGACGCCGCCGATGGCGGCCCAGCCGAGCGGGGTGGCGTACTGGAGGGTCGAGGCCAGGAGGCCGGCGTTCACGATCGCGGCGAGCGTGGTCGTCGACCGGCCCTGGGCCCAGGCGGCGATCAGCACGGCCACGATGGCGACGCCGACGGCCCAGCCGCCCGCCCGCCACTCGCGGCCCTGGAGCGCCCATGCGCCGCAGCCGAGCCCGATGACCGCGAGGGCCACCGGCGCCCCCTGCGCCCGCACCTCGAACGGCGGCAGCGCCAGCCACACGGCCAGGAACCCGAACGCGACGCCGATCAGGCCGATCGCCCGGGCTCCGGTGGGCACCCGCGCGCTCAGGCGGGCGGCGACCGCGCTCACAGCGCCTCCTCCTGGAGGCTCGCGCTCACCCGGGGCGGGGGCGTCGTGCGCGTCCGCCGCGCCCGCCACGCGTACACGAGCAGCAGCTCGGCGCCGACGAAGAGCACGATCAGCCCCTGGATGATCGTGGCCAGGTTGCCGGCCAGCTCGGGCGGGAACACCGTCGGGTCGAGCGCGCGCGTGGACGTCCCCACCTGGAGGCCGCCGAAGAGCAGCGCCGCCAGCGCGATCCCGACCGGGCGGCCGCGGCCGAGCAGGGCCACGGCGATGCCGATGAACCCGATCTGGCTCACCTGGATGTCGTTCGTCGCGATCGAAAACTCCCACCCGAGGATGTCCATCGAGCCGGCCAGCCCGGCGAACGCGCCCGAGATCGCCAGGGCGGCGATGTACTTGCCCGACACCGAGATGCCGCCGTAGCGGGCCGCCTCGGGGTTGAACCCGACCGCCTTGACCTCGAACCCGAGCGTCGTGCGGTGGAGGATGAACCAGTACACGACGAGCGCGAAGAGGGCGATGAAGATCCCCGCGTGGAGCGGCTGCAGGTCGCCCCAGATCGCGGGCAGCTGGGCCGAGTGCGCGATCGGGTTCGACTTCGGCACCGAGCGCTCGGAGCCCTGGAGCGGGCCGCCGAGCTCGAACAGGTACTGGCCGCCGTAGAACGCGATCCAGTTCAGCATGATCGTCGAGATCACCTCGTGGGCGCCGACCGCCGCCTTCAGCCCGCCGGCGATCCCGCCCCAGACGGCGCCCCCGACGACGGCGGCGAGCATCGCCAGGAACACGTGCAGCGGCCGCGACATGCCGGCGAAGTGGAGGCCGACCCAGAGCGAGCAGATCAGCCCGACGAAGTACTGGCCCTGGCCGCCGATGTTGAACATGCCGCCCCGGAACGCGAACGCGACGGCGAGCGCGGTCAGGATCAGCGGCGTCGTCTCGATCAGCGTCTGCTGCAGGTTGATCGCGGCGAAGATCTTGTCGGTGCTCGACGTCCACGGCAGGACGTAGTTGAGGCCGGTGCCCTTGAAGATCGCGTTGTAGGCGGTGATCGGGTTATGGCCGGCGGCGAGGACGGCGAGCCCGCCGACGACGAACGCGAGCACCGTCGTCCCGATCGGCAGCAGCACGCCCTCCGCCCGCGCGCTCAGCGCCGAGCCGACCCGGTCGAACAGGCTCCCGGCCTCCGGGGCGCTCACGCCGCCGACTCCCGGCCGCCGCCCGCCATGGCCACGCCCAGGTCGAGCTCGGACACGTCGGGGCCGTACTCGCCCACGATCTGGCCGCGGTACATGACCAGGATGCGGTCGGAGAGGCCGAGGATCTCGTCGAGCTCGAAGCTGACGAGCAGGATGGCGCGGCCGCGGTCGCGCTCCTCCACCAGGCGCCGGTGCACGAACTCGATCGCACCGACGTCGAGGCCGCGCGTCGGCTGGGCGGCGACCAGGAGGTCGGGGTTGTCGGAGACCTCGCGGGCGATCACGACCTTCTGCTGGTTGCCGCCGGAGAGGGCGAACGCCGGCGTCTGAGGGCCGCCGCCGCGCACGTCGAACTCCTCCAGGAGCCCGCGCGCCCTGGCGACGATCCGCCGCGGCGAGAGGATGCCGAGGCGCGAGACCGGCGCCCGCCGGTAGTCGCGCAGCGCCAGGTTCTCCGCGAGCGTGAACTCGAGCACGAGGCCGCGCCGTTGCCGGTCCTCGGGGATGTGCCCGATGCCCGCGTCGAGGCTGGCGCGCGCGTCCGCGCGGGTCAGGTCGTGGCCGGAGACGGTGACGGTGCCGGCGGTGGGGCGGCGCAGCCCCGTGATCGCCTCGACGAGCTCGGCCTGGCCGTTGCCGTCGACGCCGGCGATGCCGACGATCTCGCCGGCGCGGGCCTCGAGCGAGAGGCCGCGCACGGCATCGAGGCCGCGGTCGTCGGCGACGTGCAGGTCGCGCACCTCGAGCACCGGTTTCTCCGGATGGGCGGTCTCCTTCTGCACGCGCAGGAGCACCTCGCGCCCGACCATGAGCCGGGCCAGGCTCTCCTCGGTGGCGCCTTCACGGGGCACCGTCTCGACCGCCTTGCCGCGGCGCAGCACGGTGATGCGGTCGGCCAGGTCGAGCACCTCGCCGAGCTTGTGGGTGATGAAGATGATGGACGTGCCCATGTCGCTGCGGAGCGTGTTCAGGATCCGGAAGAGGTCGGTCGCCTCCTGCGGGGTCAGCACCGCCGTCGGCTCGTCGAGGATCAGGATCTGGGCGTTGCGGTAGAGCGCCTTCACGATCTCGACCCGCTGCTGCATGCCGACCGAGATCTCCTCGACGCGCGCGTCCGGGTCGACCGCGAGGCCGAGGCTGTTCGACACGTCGAGCACCCGCTTGCGGGCGGCCGCCAGGTCGAGGAACGGGCCGTGCGTGGGCTCGGAGGCGAGCACGACGTTCTCGGCGACGGTCATCACCGGGATCAGCATGAAGTGCTGGTGCACCATGCCGATGCCGCGCTC